>JAWOJK010000181.1:0-25996 GCA_046481705.1 Desulfobacterales bacterium
GGAGCCGACCTGTGGGTCGTTCAACGCGACACCCGCGATACTTCTGCAAACGGACCGCGGGTGTCGCCGCCAGCGGCTGGGCCGGGGCGCTGCCCGCGGCGGCCGGTGAATTCGGTTTGGGCGACGGCAACCGGATCACCGACCAGGGCGGCCGCCGGCATGTGGTCGACCAGCCCTTCGGGCGGATCATCTCCCTTTACGGGGCCCACACCGAAAACCTGTTTGCACTCGGCCTGGAGCGCGAAATTATCGGCGTCACGCGCCACGAGTCCTACCCACCAGCGGCCGGCCGCAAACCGGTGTTCTCCTACCACGATGATCCTGAAAAGTTTCTGGCCGCCCGACCGGATCTCGTTCTGGTGCGGCCGATGATCGACCGCGGCTACCGACCGCTGATGGACCGCCTTGAGAAGAGCGGGATCGCCGTGGTCTCGCTGCAGCCCGGCACCATCCAGGAGATGTACGTCTACTGGCAGATTCTCGGGGTGCTCGGCGGCCGGCAGGCCGAGGCCGCCGCCATGGCCGCGCGCTTCCGCAGGGCGGTGGCGGCCTTTGCCGCGCTGGCGGAGCGGGTGGAAGCCCCCAAGCGGGTTTTCTTCGAGGCGATCCACAGCAAGATGAAAACCTTTTCCCCCGATTCCATGCCGATCTTCGCTCTGCAAACCGCCGGCGGCATAAATCTGGCCGCAGACGCAACCCCCGTGCGGGGTACCAACATCGCGGCCTACGGCACGGAACGAATCCTGTCGCATGCCGCCGAGCTGGATGTGTACCTGGCCCAGCAGGGGGTGATGAACCGCGTCAGCAGGCAAACCATCATCGCAGCGCCAGGTTTTGCGGCCCTCAAGGCGGTGCGCGAAAATGCGGTTTTCCTGGTGGACGAAACCATCGTCGCACGCCCCACGCCGCGGCTGCTGCTGGGCATCGCCGTGCTGGGGCGGATCCTCTACCCGTCGGTTTTCGAGCCGTCGGCAGCGGCCATTTTGCAAGCCGCAGGGCTTGACCCGCAGTGAACGCCACGCGTCAACCGCAGACCGCTTCACGGCAGCGGTTGAACCCAAGGAAAACAGAGGCAGCACCATGACCCCAGCCACAGGCACCCTTTTCGGCATCGGCGTCGGGCCCGGCGACCCGGACCTTCTGACCTTCAAGGCGGCCCGCATCCTGGGCCGGGTGGATGTGATCTTTACGGCCGCATCCGCCAAAAACAACCACAGCATCGCGGTCAATATCGCCCGGCCGCATATCCCCGAGGGGACCGCCGTGCGGCGCCTCTCCTACCCGATGACCCGCGACCCGGCGGCCCTGCACGCCGCCTGGGAGGCCCACGCACGGACCCTCATCACCGAGCTGGAAGCCGGTCGCGACGTGGCCTTTCTGACCCTGGGCGACCCCCTGACCTATTCCACTTTCGGCTACACCCTGAAGTACGTCAAAGCCGCCGCCCCCCATGTTCGCGTGCAAACCGTCCCCGGGATCACCTCCTACCAGGCGGCCGCCGCCGCGGTCAACGTGCCCCTGGTGGAAGGCGAGGAGGCGCTGCTGATCATGTCGGGGGTCAAGGGCGGCGACCGCCTGCGGCAGCTGCCGGTCACACCCGAAAATGTGGTCTTTTTGAAGTCCTACCGCAACGTACGCGGTATCGCGGGGGCCATCGAGGAGGCCGGCATGCTCGAAAACAGCTTCGGAATCCGCAACTGCTGCCACGATGACCAAGAGATCGTGCGCGACATCCGCGCGCTGGCCGACATGCCGCCGCACTACCTGACCCTGATCATCGCCAAACGCAAAGGCCAAAATGACCCGGCGTAGGAGCGCCATCCCCTACCGCGCGCTGGGCATATCCCTGGCGATTTCCACGCTTCTGCTGACCACCGGTCTGCTGGCCATCGAGCACCTGACCCTGGCCCACACGTCCCGCCGGCTGCTGTGGCCCCTGACCCGCCTGCTGGGGTTTATCGGCGCCGGCCTGGTGGCCGGCCAGCTCATCGAAGCCGCCGGCTGGACCCGCTACCTGGCGGTTCTGGCCGGGCCCCTTTTCCGCTTCGGCCGGCTCGGCGCGCACTGCAGCGCGACCTTCACCACCGCTTTCCTCTCCGGGGTGGCCGCAAACGCCATGCTCCTGGAATTTTTCAAGGAGGGCCGGATCACCCGCCGCCAGCTTTTTCTGACCAACTTCGTCAATCAGCTGCCGGCCTACTTTCTGCATCTGCCCACCACGTTTTTCATCGTCATCCCCCTGACCGGCCGGGCCGGCGCCCTCTACTTCCTGCTGACCTTCCTGGCGGCCCTCCTGCGAACGCTTTTTTTTCTGGCATACGGCCGTTTCAGTGCGCCCGAACCCGCCCAGGAGAAACCGGCGCCGGCCGGAAACAACCGCCGACCGCCGCCCGGCGGCCGCCAGGATCGCATCTGGCAGGGCATCCGGCGCAAATTCCCGGCGCGCCTCACCCAGGTTGCAGTCTACGTGGTGCCCATCTACATCGCCGTTTTTCTGGTCAACACCGTCGGCCTGTTTGACCAGACCCGCAACTGGCTGGCCCGCTACGTGGTCACGACCTTTATCCCGGTGGAGGCGCTTTCGGTGGTGATCCTGAGCTTCGCCGCGGAGTTCACCTCCGGCTTCGCCGCAGCCGGCGCGCTTATGGAGGCCGGCATGCTCAGCACCCGGCAGACGGTCCTGGCGCTGTTGATCGGCAACCTGGTGGCCTTCCCGATCCGCGCGCTGCGCCACCAGCTGCCGCACTACATGGGCATCTTCGCACCCGCTATGGGGGCCCAACTCCTGCTGATGGGCCAGGGGTTTCGCGTCCTGAGCCTGGCAGCGGTCGGCGCGGTCTACTTTCTGGTCACCTGAAGCGCCGCCAATTGGCGTTGACAGGTGCCGCGATCTGCGATATGAAACCGATCCATCTGCGGGCAGGAAGCCCGCGTTTCATCCCACAACCAATTGAATTTTGATGCGCCACGAAGGTGCGTCTGCCAGAAGGCGGCGCCGCAGTCGTGGTTTTTTTTTGCCCGCAGAAACCCCTAAGCTGGAGGAAAGATCGATGAAGCGGATTGTGATCCTGGCAGGCTTCCTGATGGCGTCATGCCTGGTGCTGACCCCCGCCCCGTCCCGGGCGCATTTTGGCATGCTGATCCCTTCGGACAACATGGTCATGCAGGCGGACGCCCGCAGCATTGAACTGACCGCGTCTTTTTCCCATCCGTTTGAAGGCATAGGCATGGAAATGGCCCGGCCCAAGGCCTTCGGGGTCGTGGCCAACGGCGAAAAGCAGGACCTGGGCGCAGCCCTGACCAAGACCCAGGTCATGGGACAGACCGCCTGGAAAACCAGCTACCCGGTCAAAGCCCCCGGGGCTTACCTGTTTTTCATGGAGCCCGAACCGTATTGGGAGCCCGCCGAGGATTGTTTTATCATCCACTTCACCAAAACCGTGGTCGCCGCCTTTGGCGACGATGAAGGCTGGGACGCGGAAATCGGCCTGAAAACCGAAATCGTCCCGCTCGCCAAGCCTTTCGGCCTGTATGCCGGCAACGTTGTTCAGGGGGTGGTCAAACTGGACGGCCAGCCGGTGCCCTTTGCCGAGGTGGAAGTCGAATACTACAACCAGGACGGCAGCGCCGTGGCGCCCACCGACTTCATGGTGACCCAGACGATCAAGGCGGACGGCAACGGCGTCTTCACCTATGCCGCGCCGCGCGACGGCTGGTGGGGGTTCGCAGCCCTGAGCAGCGCGGACTTCAAAATCAAACACGCCGGTGCGGACAAGGACGTCGAAATCGGCGCCGTGCTGTGGGTCAAACTCGAGCCCTGGCAGACCAAGTAGCCCGGCCCGGTTCAGGCGAAGGATCGCAACATGCACATATCCGAAGGGGTGCTATCGGGGCCGGTGCTTTTGACCGGCGCGGCGCTGGGCGTGGCGGGGACCGCCCTGGGGTTGAAGCGCCTGGACTACGACCGCATCCCCCAGGCCGGAATTCTGTCGGCGGCCTTCTTCGTGGCCTCCCTGGTCCACGTCCCCCTGGGGCCCTCCAACGTCCACCTCATCCTGAACGGCGTGGTGGGGCTGTTGCTGGGCTGGGTGGCGGTGCCCGTGATCCTGGTGGGGCTTGTGCTGCACGCCGTTTTTTTCCAGTTCGGCGGCATCACCACCCTGGGGGTCAACACGGTCATCATGGCGCTGCCCGCGGTGGTCTGCCACTACCTCTTCGCCCCGCTGATCCTGAAAAGGCCGGCGGTGGCGATCCCGGCCGCTTTCGGCTGCGGCCTGCTGGCGGTGCTCCTGAGCGGTCTGATCGTGGGGCTGGCCCTGGTGTTCTCCGCAGAGGGCTTTCTTGCCACGGCCGGCCTGGTGATCATGGCCCACATCCCGGTAATGCTCATCGAGGGGATCGTGACCGTTTTCTGCGTGAGCTTTTTGAAAAAAGTGCAACCGGCCATTTTTCAGGGCATCGCCCCCTGAGGCATTCCCGCGCCGGGAACCGCCGGCGACACCAAGGAGTCTGATATGCCGAGACCCCAGCCTGGCAGGTGCCCGCTGGCCGCCGCCGGCCGCCGCTGCGCACTGGCGCTTTTGCTGGTGCTGCTGACGGCCGGAAGCGCCATCGGCCACAAGGTGACCGTTTTCGCCTGGGTGGAGGGCGACACGGTCTTCACCCAAAGCAAGTTCAGCGGCAGTCGAATGGTCAAAAACGGCCGGATCGTGGTCACCGACCTCCAAGGCGCCCTGCTGCTGGAGGGCCGCACCAATGACGCGGGCGAATTCGCCTTTAAAATCCCCCGCAAAACCGCGCTAAAAATAGAACTGGAGGCGGGCATGGGCCATGAGGCCAGTTGGACCCTACCCCTCACCGAAATCGATGCGGCCGCCGCCCCGGCGTCGGACGCTGCGGCCGGGCCCCCACCCCCGACGAGCGCTGCTGCACCCGGCGGCCTGTCCGAAGCCGAACTGGCGGCCCTGCTGAACCGCAAGCTGGACGAAAAGCTGCAGCCGATGGCGCGCATGCTGGCCCAGCTGTCCGACCCGGGGCCCTCGCTGGGGGAGGTTCTCGGCGGTATCGGCTATATCTTCGGCTTGATGGGGGTTGCGGCCTACGTCCATTTTCGGCGCCGGGCCCGGGAGTTGGAGCGCGGGTGACGGCCACCGGGCGTTTTGCGAACGCCGCTGCCGGCCGCTAGCGCGACCCAACCGCGCCTCAAAACACGCGCGAACGGCAGACTACCGCAGCCCATCAGCAAACGGCCGATTGGCCTGCGAAAGATCGGATAACCCGCCCGTATGATCTCGGAGCCATTCATCGCCGGCCCGTCGGCCATTCACCGCCTCGATCCCCGCGTGCGCGTTGTTATGGCGACCGCCTTTGCGGCGGTCAGCGCAGTGCTTTCCGGGTTTGCGAGCCTGGCCGCGGCCCTGGGGGTTGCGCTCGCCGTGGCGCTCTGCGCCCGCCTGCCCGGCATCCCGCTGCTGAAGCGCCTGGCGCTGGTGAATCTCTTTATCCTGTTTCTGTGGGCAACCCTGCCGTTGACCTTCGGTGGTCCCGCCGTGGGGCACGTCGGGCCGCTGCCCCTGTCGCGCGAGGGCGTGCTCCTGGCCGCCCGCATCACCCTGAAATCCAATGCCATCCTGCTGGCACTGATTGCGCTGGTGGCCACGATGTCCTTTGCGAGCCTGGGCCACGCCCTGGGGTGTTTGCGCCTGCCGTCAAAGATTCTCCAGCTGCTGCTGCTGACTTACCGTTACGTCTTCGTGATCGAGCAGGAATACAACCGGCTTTGGCGCGCGGCGCGGGTCCGCGGGTTTCGCCCCGGCACCGACCTGCACACCTACCGCACGTACGCCTACCTGCTGGGAATGCTTTTCATCCGGGCATTTGAACGCGCCCAACGGGTTCACCAGGCCATGCGCTGCCGCGGGTTTCAGGGGCGGTTCTACAGCCTGCAGCGTTTCGCACTCGGCCCCCAGGACTGGACCGCGGCGCTGCTGATGTTTGGCACCCTTTGCGGTATGGTGATTTTGGAATGGACTCAGCGGAACTGATCATCGATCTCGAGAACGTGGCCTTCGGCTACCCCGGCGGTCCGCCGGTCCTGTCCGGCCTCAACTTCCAGCTCGAGCGGGGCCGCCGCATGGGCCTGATGGGCGCCAACGGCAGCGGCAAGACGACCCTCTTCCACGTCATCATGGGGCTTTTAAAACCGACCGCGGGCCGGGTGGCGCTTTTCGGCCGGCCGGTCCGGACCGAAAAAGAGTTCAGCGCCCTGCGGCCGCGCATCGGTCTGCTCTTTCAGGATGCCGACGACCAGCTCTTCAGCCCGACGGTGCTGGAGGACGTGGCCTTCGGGCCCCTGAACCTGGGCAAAAGCCGCGAGGAGGCCGTCGAAATCGCCCATAAAACCCTCGCCGCGCTGGACCTCCAGGACTTCGCGGAGCGCCTCAGCTACAAGCTCTCAGGGGGTGAGAAGCGACTGGTCTCCCTCGCGACGGTGCTCTCGATGGCCCCTGAGGCCCTGCTCCTGGACGAACCCACCACCGGGCTGGACGATCGCACCAAATCCCGCCTGCGGGAAATTCTGCCCAATCTGGGCCTCGCCTATGTCATCATCTCCCACGAGCTGGATTTCCTGCATGACACCACCGAATCGCTGGCGATCATTCGGCAGGGCACCATCCGATGTGACGAAAACGGCCGCATCCACCAGCATTTCCACTACCATCCCCACGGCGGCACCCCCCACAAGCACCGCTGAGCGCTTCGCCGGGCGCGGCTTTAGAAGCGGCGGATCAGGACCACGCCGGCCACGATCAGCCCCGCACCGATCAGCCGCCAGACGTTGAGCGGGTGAGTCTGGTAGCCGAGCAAGCCGAAATGATCGAGCCCCAGGGAGACCAGCATCTGGCCGGCGATAATGAGCGCGACCATGGCGGCCGCCCCGAGGGCCGGCGCCAGAACCACGGTGGCGGCCACGAAAAAGGCCCCGAGAAACCCGCCGGTCCAGACCCACCAGGGGGCCTCGGAAAAAAGCCCCTGGAGCGTCAGGGGCCCGCGCGTCAGAAGGCCGTAGCCGATCAGGGCCGCCGTTCCAACGGCAAAAGAAATGGCGGCAGTCCACACCGGGGAGAGCGTCCAGCGGTTGAGCTGGGCGTTGATCCCGGCCTGGGTCGGCAGACAGGCCCCGGCAACCAGGGCCAGCAGGATATAAACCAAAAGGGGCGGCATGCGGCGATGTCCAGTCGCGCCGACGGGCTGCGCGCCCGCCGGATGCGACGCTAAATTCCGAGGTAGGCTTTTCTGACGGCTTCGTTGGCCAAGAGGTTGGCGGTCAAATCGGCCAGAGTGATCCGGCCGTTTTCCATGACATAGCCCCGGTGGGCGACCTTCAGGGCCAGATTGGCGTTTTGTTCCACCAGGAAGATGGTGGTTTTCTGCTCCTGATTGATTTTCCGGATGATCTCGAAAATCTGGCGCACCACCAGGGGCGCCAGACCGAGCGAGGGCTCGTCCAGCAGCAGCAGCCGGGGGCGGGCCATCAGCGCCCGGGAGATGGCCAGCATCTGCTGCTCCCCGCCGCTCAAGGTGCCGCCGGCCTGGCTGCGGCGCTCGGCCAGAATGGGAAACAGGGTCAGGACGTAGTCCAGGTCCCGTTTCATATCCGCCTTGTCCCTGCGCAGAAAAGACCCCATGTCGAGGTTTTCGAGAACGGTCAAAAACGGAAAAATCCGGCGCCCCTCGGGTACCTGGCAGATCCCCAGGCGGACGATGTCGTTGGGTTTCATGTCGTGGATCGGGCGCCCCTCAAATGTTATGCTGCCGGCACGCGGCGGCACGATCCCGCAGATGGACATCAAGGTGGTGGACTTGCCCGCCCCGTTGGCCCCGATCAAGGTGATGATCTCCCCCTGGGAAATCTCGAGGTCGATCCCCTTGAGCGCCTGGATATTGCCGTAAAACGTTTTGACACCGGCAAGCTTAAGCATCGACTTCCTCTCCGAGATAGGCCTTGACCACCGCCGGGTTGCGCTTGATCTCCTCCGGCCGGCCTTCGGCGATCTTCTTGCCGTAATCCACCACGAAGATGCGATCCGAAAGGCTCATCACCAGTTTCATGTCGTGCTCGATGAGCAGGATCGTGATTCCCTCCTCTTCACGAATGCCGATGATCAGTTCGTTGAGCTCATCGGTCTCCTGGGGGTTCATGCCTGCGGCGGGCTCATCCAACAGCAGCAGAAACGGGTCGGTGGCCATGGCCCGGGCGATCTCCAGGCGCCGCTGGGCACCGTAGGGCAGGTTCTTGGCATAATCATTGACGTAGCGGGCCAGGCCGATCTTTTTGAGCACATCGTAGCTGTCCTGAGCGATGCGTTTTTCCTCCTCTCGGGTGCCACGGTTGCGGAAGATCGCCCCGCTGATGCCCGCCGAGGTGCGGCAGTGCCGGCCGATCATGATATTTTCAAGTACGGTCATGTTGCCGAAGAGGCGGATGTTCTGAAAGGTCCGCGCCAGCCCGACCGCGGTCACCTGATTGGGCTTGAGGCCATTGAGGCGGCGCGCCTCCTGGGTTTTGGGCGAGCGCGCGAGCATCTCGCCTTCGGAGGGTTTGTAGATGCCCGTCAGGCAGTTGAAAACCGTGGTTTTGCCGGCACCGTTGGGCCCGATCAGGGCGACGATCTCGCCCTGGCGGATGTGGAGGTCCAGGGTGTCGATGGCCCGCAGACCACCGAAATCCATGCACAGCTTACGAATCTCCAGAATCGGCTCCATCACGTCGGGCTCCCGTCCTTGCTGAGGCCTTCTTTGAACTGGTAGGTGCGGCGGACCTCGCTGACGATGCCGCCCGGCCGAAACACCATCATCACCACCATCACCACCCCGAAAATCAGCATGCGATACTCCGAGAAGGCCCGCAGGTATTCGGGCAGCAGAATGAGCACCATCGCCCCCAGGATGACGCCCAGAATGGATCCCATCCCGCCCAGCACGACGATGCAGAGGATCACGATCGACTCCCAGAGCGTGAAGCTGGCCGGGTTGATGAAGGTTGTCTTGGCGGCAAACACCACCCCGGCCATCCCGGCCCAGGCGGATCCCATGGCAAACGCCGACAATTTGGTCCGGGCGATGTCGATCCCCATGGCCTGGCAGGCCACCTCGTCCTCGCGCATGGCGATCCAGGCGCGCCCGATGCGGGAATCTTTCAGCCGGTTGGTGACGAAAACCGTCAGCAGGGCCAGCGCCAGCATCAGAAAATAGATGAAGACCGCGGACTGCTCCAGGGAAAAATCGAACCAGAGGAATTTGGGACGCGGAATATTGGCGATGCCGCTGGGGCCGAAGGAAAAGTCATTCCAGTTTTCAAGCACCAGGCGGGTGATTTCACCGAAGCCGAGGGTCACGATCGCCAGGTAATCGCCCCGCAGGCGCAGCACCGGAAATCCTAAAATGACCGCAAAGATGCAGCCCAGGGCGGCACCGATGGGCAGCGCCAGCCAGAAGGACACCCCGAAGTGGAAGTTGAGCAGGGCATAGGTGTAGGCGCCCACCGCGTAGAAGGCGGCATACCCCAGGTGCAGCAGCCCGGCCACGCCCACCACGACGTTGAGTCCGAGCCCCGTGACGACGTAAATCAGGGCCGTGGTCATGATGTTCACCTGGTACATGCTGAACAGGTAGGGAAACACCAGCACGAACAAGCCGAAGATCAGCAGGGCCGGCAAGGAAAACCGCCGATCGTGGATCAAGCGCTGAAGGGCCGGCACCTTTTCAGGCTTGTCGGTTTCCACCGCCGCGGCCGTGCGGCCGCCGCCCTGCTTGCGTCGCAGGAAATAGCGCCAGAGAAAAGAGAAGACGAACCCCCCGGCTGCAACATAGAGCAGCCGCACCCAGTGCCACTCGACGGTCTTCTCGATGGTGTTGACCTTGATCACCATGATCGGAAAGGTCAAAAACATGAACCAGGCTGCGGCGAGCAGTGATTTTTTTATTTCCGCGAGGGTCATGGATGCCAAGTCCTGTAGAAACGTTAGCGCAAAAAAGGCGAATGGCGCAGCCGCTGCAGCGAGGGCCGCAAGCCCCGTCAGACCTTCTGGACATCGGAGCGGCCGAGGAGTCCGGACGGCCGGAAAATCAGAATAATCACGAGGATAAGGAAGGCACAGACATCCTCGTAATCGCTGGAGACGTAGCCGGTGAAAAAAGCTTCGGTCCAGCCCAGCACGAGGCTGCCGAGCACCGCCCCCGGAAGGCTCCCGATACCGCCCAGAACAGCGGCCACAAAGGCTTTGATCCCGGCGATGAAGCCGATGAAAAAGTTGATCTGACCGACATGCGAGGCGATCAGCACCCCGCCGATGGCCGCCGTGGTCGAGCCGATGATGAAGGTGATGCTGATGATCCGATTGACGTCAACACCCACCAACATGGCCATGTGGCGATCCTGGGCGGTGGCCCGCATGGCTTTTCCGACCCGGGTGAATTTGATCAGGAAGGTCAAGAGCGCCATGACCACCCCGGTGGTGGTGTAGATCAGGAAGTCGGTCGTGCCGAAAAGATTGGAGACCGGATCCAGAAAGGCGAAGTCGGGGATCAGGTTGGGGAAGGGCAGAAAGTCGGAGGTCTGGGCCAGCAGCACGTAATTCTGGAGGAACAGGGAGGCGCCGATGGCGCTGATCAGGGCTGAAAGCCGCGGCGCATCGCGCAGCGGCTTGTAGGCGATGCGCTCCATCGTCCAGCCGTAAGCGGCCGCGTAGAACATCGCCAGCACAGCGGCTATCAGGATGATCGCCAGGTGCGGCCAGCCGTAGTAGGTCAACACGCCGGTGACGATCAGGGCCGTAAACCCGCCGATCATGTAGATTTCACCATGGGCGAAGTTGATCAACTGGATGATGCCGTACACCATGGTATAGCCCAGGGCAATCAGGGCATAGATGCTGCCCCGGGTCAGCCCGCTGAAAAAAAGCTCGATGAAGTATTCCATTCTGGTATGTCCGAATGCTGACAGTTCCGTAAAAAGGCCAATTTCCGCGTTGCGCCGCATCTCGAAGTCGCTGCGGCGTACATAAGTACGCCTCACTCCTCAAGATTTGCGCGCCTTGAACTTGGCCATTTTACGAAACTGTCTGGATTTTGACTTTTTACCGGTTCATCAATTTTGGCGTGACCGGCGGAGAGGTGGCCGTCCGCGCTTCTTCCAGCTGAAGGCTTGATCCGGGCGGCGCCCGCATCAGGAGAGGTCTTTTGAAAGAAACCTGGACTGAGGCGCAAGACCGCAGGGGAAAGGGCGTAGGGGCCCCTCCCCTGCAGCGGCAGAGCTGAAAAAATCACTGAACCGTCGTGAAAACCCCGTTTTTGACCTGGTAGACCGAAAACCCGATGCCGATCGCATCGCCGTTCTGGTCGAAGCTGATACTGCCGACCGGGGTGTCGACATACTCCGAGCGCAGCGCTTTGGTGACGGCATCGAAGTCGGTGCTGCCAGCTTTTTCAATGGCGTTCAGCAGTGCCAGCGCGGCCGAGTAAGCCTCGGTGAAGAAGGGGCCCGGATCTTCACCGTAAGCCTTCTGATGGGCTTCCTTGGCGGCGATGAACAGCGGATTTTGCGAAACGTCCCGGGGGCCGGTGGCAAAAACGCCTTCGGCAAATTCGCCGGCGACCTTGATAAAGGTGTCGTCCTTGATGCCGTCAGCGCCCATGAAGGGGGTGTCCATTTTCTTCTTGCGCATCAGCGTCACGATCTTGGAGGCTTCGGGGTGGTAGGCGCCCCACACCACCAGGTCCACGTTCTCGCGTTTGATCTTCTGGACGATGGCCGAATAATCCACCGCACCCGGCGTCACGCCCTCGAAGAGCGCGACCTCGATCCCGGCTTCTTCAAAAAACTGTTTGGCCAGGGTCGACTGCCCTTTGCCGTAGTCGCCCTTGTCGTGCAGGCAGGCCACGCGCTTGACCTTGAGAACGTCCTTGGCAAAACTGACCTGGAGCCTGGCCTGGAGGTCATCGTAGGCGATGGTGCGGAAAAAGTTGGGGTAATCGCCGCTCAGCGTCAGTTCGGTATTGGTGGCGGAAGGCGACATGACCGGGATGCGTGCAGACGCGTAAATGTTAAGCGCCGCCTTGGTGGCCCCGCTGCAGATGTGGCCGAGCACGACGTTGGCCCCGTCGGAGACCAGCTTGGTGGCGACGTTGGTCGCCAGCTCCGGTTTGCAGGCGTCATCGCCCAGCAGCAGCTCGATTTTTTTGCCCAGGATCCCGCCTTTGGCATTGATATCTTTGACGACCAGTTCGGCTGCTCGAATCGAAGGAATACCGTAGGAGGCCAGGTCACCGGAATGGGCACCGGCCACCCCCAGCTTGATGGCGTCCTGGGCCAACCCGACGCCCGAGAGCGCAAAAACGGCCACGAAAACCAAAATGACGGACAGACACAACTTGCTCGCATAGCACTTCATCTTTTTCTCTCCTTCCCTCAGGTTAATGAATGCAACCAAAGACCCACCGATAAAATCAAATTTTTATAATAATTTGGAATACCCCCGTCAAGTCAAAAGAATTTGAGGTTCCCCCCAGAAACCCCTTGCCGTTTTCAGATTATCTTTATAATTAAATTCTTATTCCCGAATTCAACAGAGCCGGAGACCCTGCGCTGTTGCCGACGGGCAGGCGCAGCAATTTTCAGCCCTGAAATGGCAGCCCACAACAGGAAGGTGGAACGGTTGGCGAAGCAAATCGGTTTGGTAGTTAAAAAAGACCAGGAGGCCGGCCGGAAGGCGGATGCCTTCGAGGAGTGGCTCAAATTCCGGGGATGTACGGTGGTCCGCAAGGAAAGCACCCTGCCGATCAACCGGCGGATTTCGGAAGGCGCCGCGACCCCGGCGCCGGCGGATCTTTTCTGCGTTTTCGTGCTGGGCGGCGACGGCACTTTTTTGAGCGCCGTGCGGTGGATCGGGGATCAGCCCATCCCGATTCTGGGGGTAAAATTGGGAGAGGTCGGGTTTCTGGCCGAAATAACCGAGGACGACCTGTTCAACGCGGCCGAACGGATTCTCGCGGAACCGTTTTCAACCCAGTCGCGCATGCGCCTGCTGGTGCGCGTGCTGCGACAGGGCAAAGAGGTGCTTCGCGAAACGGTCCTGAACGACATCGTGATCAACAAGGGCGCCCTGGCGCGCCTGGCCAACATCCGGACCTCGATCGACGATCATTACCTCACCACCTTCCGGGCCGACGGTCTGATCATTTCGACCCCCACCGGCTCCACCGCCTATTCCCTGGCGGCGGGCGGCCCGGTGGTCCACCCGGCGGTCCCCGGCATCCTGATCACCCCAATCTGCCCCTTCACCCTCACCAACCGGCCGGTAATCGTCCCGGAGGACGTCTGCATCACGCTTCAACTGGACGCCGACTCGGCGGACATCATGCTGACCTTTGACGGCCAAGCCGGCCTGGACATCGACGGCGACGACACGATTATCGTCACCAAGGGGTGCCACCCCGTCCAAATGATCACCCTGCCCGGGCAGGACTATTTCGACATTCTAAAGTCCAAGCTGCGCTGGAGCGGCGGCCGGGTCTGAACCGGGCCGCCGCGATTGGCCAAATAACCGCCCTTTAGCCCTTGAGGCGGAGCAACCCCATGCCCGCACCCCCGCCGCATGTGCCGCGAGCCCTTCGACGCCTCCTGGCGCTGACATGGCTGCTGCTGGCCTGCGCCCCGGCGGACGCCGTCGGGTTTGAAAGCTTCGATAAGCTGCTCACCTTCGAAAACGGCAGCGTCAACTGGACCACCGGCTGGATCACGGCCGGGGGCACCGGCCTGCCCGGCGACCCGCCGACGCACGACAACCTGCCGGCAGCCGTGGCGTCGGGTCGCAACCACGCCAGGGCCGATCTCCTGGCGATCATCCGAGGTCTGTGGGTTCGCAGCCGGCAAACCGCCGGCGAACTGGCCGACCTGCATCCCGCCCTGGCGGAAAAACTCCTCGGCATGACGGCCGCCGCTGCGGTCACCCGTCAGGATCACCACTCGGACGGATCGGTGACGGTGACCGTCGCCATGAGCCTCTTCGGGGGCCTGTCGCAGCTGCTGCTGCCCCCTGAAATTGTCCCGCTGGAGACCGTTAAAACGGTTGGCAGCCAGACCCCCGCTGACACTCAGCCGCCAATTCCCCAAGCGTATACCGGCCTGGTGGTGGACGCCCGTGGTCTGAAGCTGCAGCCCGCCCTGGCGCCACGAATCTTCAGCCAAAACGGCAACGTCGTGTACGATTATGCCTTTGTCAGCCGTGAATTTGCCGTTCAGCATGGCGTCTGCGGCTATCTGCTGACACCGGCGGCGGCCTCGCGGGTGGGCGAACACCCCATGGTGGTCAGGGCGCTGCGCACCGTCGGCAGCGGTGGGTGCGACCTGGTCGTCAGCAACAGCGACGCCGCCCGAATTCGAAACGCGCCCGAACATCTGGCGTTCATGCGCCACTGCCGCGTCTTGATCGTTGTGGATTGAGGGTCGCGGCAAAAAACCCGGCCCCCGGGCTCGATTAAAAAACCCCGTAAAAGCGGGCGCCGGCGGCCGCTTTTACGGGGTTCGGCAGGGAGGTCAGGGGTCGCGCGAAAATCTCCGGCTACCCCCCGATCGGTCTAATAGCGGTAATAATCGGGTTTAAAGGGGCCGTCGACCGGAACCCCCAGATAGTCCGCCTGCTCCCGGGACAGTCGGGTCAACCGGACCCCGATCCGCTCGAGATGCAGGCGCGCCACTTCTTCGTCGAGCTTCTTGGGCAGCGTGTAGACCCGCTTTTCAAGGTCCTTGGAGGCCAGCTCGATCTGGGCCAAGCACTGGTTGGTAAAGCTGTTGCTCATGACAAAACTGGGGTGCCCGGTGGCGCAGCCCAGGTTGACCAGCCGACCTTCGGCCAGCACGATGATGGAGCGCCCGGAGGCCAGGGTCCAGCGATCCACCTGGGGTTTGATCGGGGTCTTGCGGCACGCGCTGTTTTTGTAGAGGTAGCTCATCTCGATTTCGTTGTCGAAATGCCCGATGTTGCAGACGATGGCCTCGTCCTTCATCGCCTCCATGTGGACCCCGGTGATGACGTTGATGCAGCCGGTGGCCGTGACAAAAATATCGCCCCGCCCAACGGCGTCTTCCATGGGTACGACCTCGTAGCCTTCCATGGCGGCCTGCAGGGCGCAGATGGGGTCGATTTCGGTCACGATCACCCGGGCGCCGAAGCCCCGCATGGACTGGGCACAGCCCTTGCCGACATCGCCGAAGCCGCAGATGACCACCACCTTGCCGGCGATCATCACGTCGGTGGCGCGCTTGATGCCGTCCGCCAGAGATTCCCGACACCCGTAGAGGTTGTCGAATTTGGATTTGGTCACGGCGTCGTTGACGTTGATCGCCGGAAAGAGCAGGGCCTTCTGATTGGCCAGGTGGTAGAGCCGGTGGACGCCGGTGGTGGTTTCCTCGGAGACGCCGCGGATCCGGGCGGCGACCCGGGTCCAGCGGCCGGGGTCATGGGCATGGCTGACGGCCAGACGGGCCATCAGGCAGCGCATGTCCTCGCCGTCGTATGTCATTGCCAGCAGGCCGGGGTCCTTTTCGACCGCCACCCCCTGGTGGACGTAGAGGGTGGCATCCCCGCCATCGTCCACGATCAGGTCCGGCCCGCTGCCGTCCGGCCAGGTGAGGGCCTGCTCCGTGCACCACCAGAACTCCTCCAGGCTCTCGCCCTTCCAGGCGAACACCGCCGCGGCCCCGGCGTGCGCAATGGCGGCGGCGGCATGATCCTGGGTGGAGAAGATGTTGCAGGTCGCCCAGCGGATATCGGCCCCCAGCACTTTGAGGGTTTCAATCAGCATGGCGGTCTGGATGGTCATGTGCAGGCTGCCCATGATTTTCAGACCGGCCAGGGGCTGCTGGGCGCCGTATTTTTCACGCAGGGCCATGAGCCCCGGCATCTCTTTTTCGGACAGTTTCATTTCCCGGACCCCCAGCGCGGCCAGGGACAGATCGGCCACCTTGTAGGGCAGGCTGAGATCGAGCTCCAGCGTCGGGTTGCGGGGTATATCAGCAGGCGCGATCGGCATCTTGCGGTTCTCCTTTTAAAATAATGTATGCGGTTGTCGTCGGGTGGGGATCAAAAAGCCGGGGCGGTCGGCAAACCGCCCCACCGCCCCGTGGATTGAATTGGAAAAAAATCAGAGCCCGGCTTTCTCCCTGATGATTTCCGCCATATTGGTTTTTTCCCATGTAAATTCGGGCTCGCTGCGGCCGAAATGGCCGTATGCCGAGGTCTTGCGGTAGATGGGGCGCAGCAGATCCAGGTATTCGATAATGGCCGCCGGCCGCAGGTCAAAAACCTCGCGCACGATCTCCTTGACCCGGCACTTGGGAATCTTGCCGGTGCCCATCAGGTCCACCATGATCGAAACCGGCTCGGCCACACCGATGGCGTAGGCGATCTGGACTTCACATTTTTTGGCAACCCCGGCGGCGACGATGTTCTTGGCGATATGGCGCCCCATGTAGGATGCGCTGCGGTCGACCTTGGAGGGGTCCTTGCCGGAAAAGCACCCGCCGCCGTGGCTGCCCTGGCCGCCGTAGGTGTCCACGATGATCTTGCGCCCGGTCAGCCCGCAGTCGCCCATGGGACCGCCGACCACGAAACGGCCGGTGGGGTTGATATAGTATTTGGTGTCGCCGTCGGTCATCTTGGCCGGGATGACCTTCTTGATCACCTCTTCGATGATGGCTTCGCGCAGGTCTTCGTAGGTCACGTCCGGCTTGTGCTGGGCGGACACCACGACGGCATCCACCCGCTTGGGGCATCCGTTTTCGTACTCGATGGTTACCTGGGTCTTGCCGTCGGGGCGCAGAAAATCAAGCGCCCCGTTTTTGCGCACGGTGGCCAGCCGCCGTGAGAGCTTGTGGGCGAACATGATGGGCATGGGCATCAGCTCGGGGGTTTCATCCGATGCAAAGCCGAACATCAGCCCCTGGTCGCCGGCGCCCTGATCCTTGTAAAGCCCCTGGCCGACATTGACCCCCTGGGCGATATCCGGCGACTGGTGGTCGATGCTGGTGATGACTGAACAGGTCTGATAGTCGAACCCCATCTGGGAGGAGCAGTAGCCGATATCGCGGATGGTGTCCCGCACGATCTGGGGCATGTCCACGTAGCACTCGGTGGTGATTTCACCGGCGATAAAGGCCAGACCGGTGGTGACCAGGGTTTCACAGGCCACCCGGCAGCTCCGGTCCTGGGCCATGATGGCATCCAGGATGGCATCCGAGATCGCGTCGGCAACCTTGTCGGGGTGGCCCTCGGTGACCGACTCGGAGGTGAAAAAGAATTGTTCGTTGCTCATCTAAAACTCCTTTGTTGATGGACCGCCAGAAAGTCCGATTCGAGGCATTTCGAGCAGCTGATCCTATGGATATTGCATTCACCGATCTGCCACTTCTCGACTTCTCACGGGGTGATCTTGATTGGGAAACGGCACCGGTCAGGCCGGCGTCAAAACGGCGTTGTCAATCAGGCGCGCCGCCCCCACCTTGACGGCCAACGCCATCAAGACCGGCTGGGCCACCGCCGCCACATCGTCCAGGGTGTGGGGGTCGCAGATTCGCACATAATCGATCAGGGCTGCGGGGTGCGCTTCGATCATCCCGCGGGCTGCGGCGATGATGCGTGTGGCGTCGCGCTCGCCGTCGCGCACCATGGTCTGGGCCTGCTGCAGCGAGCGGTAAAGCGTCAGGGCCGCCGGCCGCTCCTCGGCCTTCAGATAGGCGTTGCGGGAGCTCATCGCCAGGCCGTCGGGCTCCCGAACGGTGGGGGCGCCGACCACATCGATATTGAAGTTCAGGTCGGCCGCCAGCCGCCGGATGATGATCAACTGCTGGTAATCCTTCTTGCCGAAGATGGCGACATGCGGCCGCACGATGTTGAAGAGCTTGGTGACCACCGTGGCCACGCCCCGGAAAAAGACCGGCCGGGAGAGCCCGCAGAGGTGCTCGGGAAGCCTCTGGAGGCTAACATAGGTCTGGAACCCCGGCGAATAAAGACTGTCGCGGCCGGGGGTGAATACGATATCCGCCCCGACCTCCTGACAGCGGCGGGTGTCGCCGGCCAGGTCCTGGGGGTAGGTATCGAGGTCTTCGCCGGGGCCGAACTGGGTGGGGTTGACAAAAATGCTGACCACCAGCACATCGCAGCGCCGGCGGCCTTCCCGCATGAGGGACAGGTGGCCCTCATGCAGATAGCCCATCGTGGGGACGAAGGCGATGGTCTGCCCCTCGGCCCGCAGCGCTTCAGCGCGGGCCTGCATGGATGGAATGTCGCGGATGATTTCGATGGCTGCACCTCCGGATTTGGCTAAATCGCAGACCTAAACCAAACGGGCCTAAAAGTCAACGGACGGCCGAAAAAAGGATGTCCAAACGGGGGGTAACGCCGTCGGCGGCGGGGGGCGGGCGTAATTTTTTTTGCCGGGCGCAGCCTCACTTTGCCATTGCGCTGAAAATTGCGACGGTTAATATATGTCGTGGGCCGACGACCGGCAGCCGGCTGGACCGGCCACAAGACCAGCAGAATCTGTCAATCGGTTTTGCCGAGGCCCTTACCGCACCGACAACCCAGGGTTCCGCAAACGCCAGGACTTCCCATGTCGACAAAAGAATTTTTAAAACGGTTCGAAGAACTCATCGTCCATGCCCTGATCGGCATGATGATCATCGTGATCCTTCTGGCCACTCTCGAACTGGGCTGGATCATCATCAAAGACATCCTCAGGCCGCCGTTATTCCTGCTGGAAATCACGGATCTGGTGGAAATTTTCGGGTTTTTCCTGCTCGTCCTGATCGGCATCGAGCTGCTGGAAACCATCAAGGCCTACCTGATTGAAGGCATCGTCCACGTCGACATCGTCATCGAGGTCGCCCTGATCGCCATCGCGCGCAAGATCATCATCCTTGATCTGGACAAATACGACGGCCTGACCCTGGTCGGAATCGCCGCGATTATCTTTTCGGTGACCTTCGCCTTCTTCGCCATCCGCAGAAGGCGCAGCGCTGCGTGGTGAGCTTTGCGGGCCGGGCAAGACGCGAACGCCCGGGGCGCGTGCCCTTGGGAGGCAGGCTGCGGGCCGCGTGATTGCGGTGGGGTGTGGCTGCGCGGTGGGGTGTGGCTGCGCGGCTGCGGTGACTGCAGCCGCAGAGCCAATCACGCCGCAGCCGGTGCGGCGGTTCGGCCGCCAGGCAGGTTCAGCGCTGGCCGGCAGGATCGGGAATAATTTTCGCCAGGCAGCGCTCAGGTGGTGGCCCCGCCCGCGACCAGCCGGCAGATCATCCGGGCGCCGCGCTCCAGGGAAACCCGGCCATGGTTGAGAGCGATGTGATACAATTCCGGGTGGTCGAAATCCATCCGGCCGAGATGGCGGAAGAGATTGGCGCGCCGGTGGTCTTCGTTCTGGACCGCTTTGATGGCCTGAGGCAGGCTCATGTTGTAGTGGGCCTGCAGAAACTTGATGCGGCTTTCGATGTGGTCGATCAGCAGCACGTGAAAGACGTTCGGTCGGTCTCTCAGAAGATACTGCCCCCCGCGCCCGAGGATCACGGCATTGTCCTCGTCGGCGATGCGGTTTAAGATCTTCTTGAGCACGTCCACGTAAACCTCTTCGTCGATATCGCCCCGCTCGCCGCCCAGCACCCGGTCCACCAGGCCCTTGGGGACCAGGGTGGAGGTGAACCGCAGCCACTTGCCGCCCGCCTCCTTCTCCATCGAGGAAACCCAGTTTTCGGAAACCCTGGCCTTGGCGGCGATCATCTGGACGATCTCATCGCCCACGAAGGTGTATCCGAGTGATTTGGCGACCATCTGGCCGATGGTCCTGCCCCCTGCCCCGAACTGCCTCGAAATGGTGATGACTGCCATGCCGTCCTCCATTTTAAAATCCCATTTTTCCGATCCATAGCGAAACCGGCACCCTCGGTCAAGACGCATTCAGGGCCGCCCGGATGCCGGCCTGCCCCGAAAGCACTCGGGGGCCGCCGGCGCTCCTGTGGCGATTGACAGCCCGGGAGCCATTCCCTATAGTGCCGCAGTTGCCTTCAGACCCCCGTCACCCGCGATATTACAAAGGATGTCAGCACCATGCAGGAGCTCCTGGCCCTCACCAAAGACCTTATGCGCTTCAAGTCGGTGCACAGCGCCCCCGCCGAAATAAATCGCTGTGCCGATTTCGTGCAGGCTTACCTCGCCGCTTACGACATCGGTTTCCGGCGCTTCGACGTCGCGGGCGTCCCCTCGATCCTGGTCATGCCGCACGGGGGCTATGCGCCCGTGCTGCTGATGGCCCACCTGGACGTCGTTGACGGCCCCGAGGGGATCTTCGAACCCCTGGAGAAAGACGGCCGCCTCTACGGCCGGGGCAGTGTCGACGACAAGTACGCCGTGGCCCTGGCCCTGGTGCTGGTCCGGCGCCACCTGGAGCGCCTGCGCGGCGCGGGCCGCGGTCAATCCGACCTGCCCTTCGGCGTCCTGATCACGGGCGACGAGGAAATCGGCGGTGCCAACGGCGCCGGCCGCGTGCTGGCGGAGGTCGAAACCGATTTCGGGATCGCGCTGGACGGCGGCAGCCTGGCAAAGATCGTGGTCAAGGAAAAAGGCCTGGTCAGGCTGCGGCTGGTGGCCCGGGGCAAAGCCGCCCACGGTTCGCGCCCCTGGCTGGGGGAAAATGCGATCGAAAACCTGATGGCCGACTACGCCCGCCTGAAATCCTTTTTCCAGGTCAGCGCCCCCGACCACTGGCACCGCACCCTGAACCTCGGCATTCTCACCGCCGGCCGGGCCGTCAACCAGGTGCCGGACCGGGCCGAGGCCCTGCTGGACATCCGCTTCACCGAGGACGACGACATGGACCGGCTGCTGGCCGAGATGGCAATGGCGGTGCGCGGCGAACTGGTGGTGGAGCGCCGCGACCCCCTGTTTATCGGGGGGCAATCGCCCTTCCTGGAAATCCTCCTCGCCTTGAGCCCCGGCACCCGCATCGGCGCCGAGCACGGCGCCAGCGATGCGCGCTACCTATCCGCCCGGGGCATTCCCGGGATCGTGTGGGGCGCCGACGGCGACCGCAGCCAGCACGCCGACGACGAACACGTCGACATCCGCAGCGTCCAGCGGCTTTTCGCGGTCCTGGACGACTTTCTCAAGAAAGTCAAAACCTTTTGACAAACCACGGTGGATCGATTAGGAAAAAGAGTCGATGCAATCCGAGCGCAAAAAGGGTCCAAACCAACGGGAGAAAGGAGCGCGCGAATGAGTAAAAAACTGTGGATCGGGGTGGCGGTGCTGGCCCTTCTGACGGCCGGTTCGGCCCTGGGGGAAACCCCCCAAAAGGGCGGAACCCTGGTTTTCGGCCGCGGCGGCGACAGCGTCGGGCTGGACCCGGCCTATGAAACCGACGGCAACTCCTTCATGATCTGCGACAACGTCTTCGAAGCGCTGGTGGCCTACGCCGACGAGTCCACCGCGCTGGAGCCGGGTCTGGCCGAGTCCTGGGATATTTCCGACGACGGCAAGACCTACACGTTTCACCTGCGCAAGGGGGTCAAGTTCCATGACGGCACGGACTTCGACGCCAACGCGGTGGTGTTCTCGATCGGGCGCATGATGAAGACGCCCAATGTCAAATTCCTCGGCGCGGGCTTCGAAATCCCGGCCCAGGAGCGCCCCCCCGAGTACTGGGTCTCGATGGAAATGGACGACACCATCGAGAGCATCGAAGCCCCCGACGCCCACACCGTAGTCTTCAAGCTCAAACGCCTGGAGGCCCCTTTTCTGGCCAACATGGGCATGGATTTCGCCGACATCATCAGCCCGACGGCCTTCCTGAAAAACCCCCAGGAGTTCCTGCGCACTCCGGTGGGCACCGGCCCCTTCAAGTTCGTCAGCTGGGTCCGGGACGATCGCATCACCCTCGAGCGCTTCGAGGATTACTGGGACAAAACCGGCGGCCCCTATCTGGACAAGCTGGTGTTCCGGTCGATCCCGGAAAACTCGGTGCGCTTTCTCGAGCTTAAGACCGGCAACATCAACATCTGCCAGTTCCCCAACCCCGCCGATATCCCGATGGCCAAGAACGATCCCAAGCTGGCGTTGGCCGTTCAGCCGGGCATGAACATCGGCTACCTGTCCTTCAACCACACCAAGCCGCTGTGGCAGAATGTCCACCTGCGCCGCGCCGTGGCCCACGCCATCGACCGCACGGCCATCGTCGACAACATCTACCAGGGCGTCGGCCAGGTGGCCAAAAACCCGATCCCGCCCACCATGTGGGGTTACAACGAGGCGGTTCCGGGCTTTGCCTTTGACCTCGAACTGGCCAAGCAGGAACTGGAAAAAGCCGGCTACCCCGAAGGCCAGGGGCTGCCCGAAATCACCCTGTGGTCAATGCCGGTGCCGCGTCCGTACAACCCCGAAGGACTCAAGGTCGGCGTGGCCATGATCTCGGATCTCGCCAAGGTCGGGATCCAGGCGCGCATCGTCAGCTATGACTGGGGCACCTACCTCAAGCGCCAGCGCGAACAGCCCGAAGACATGGACCTCTTCCAGCTGGGCTGGACCGGCGACAACGGCGACCCGGACAACTTCCTGGCCGTGCTCTTCGACGGCCTGGCGTCCTCCTCGGTCCGCACCCAGTGGAAAAACGAGGAATACCACCAGCTGATGCTGGCCGGCAAGCAGACCATCGACCAGAACCAGCGCGCCGAGATCTACAAGAAAGCCCAGCAGCTGATCTATGACGAAGTGGCGACGATTTCGATCGCCCATTCCACCGTGATCTGGCCGCACACCCAGAACGTCATGAACTTCAAACTCCACCCGACCTCATCGGTGCGGATGAAGAATGTCTGGCTGAAGTAGCCGGCACGGCAGCGCGGGGGAAGACGGTTGCCCGCCCCCGCGCTGCCCCGGTTGCGGCCTGCGGCCGGCAGCACCAGCGCCAAGCCTTCGGGCCCCCCGGCAGTCCGCATTTGAAACGCCTCGCAACCTCGACTCAGGACCTTTTGCTTTGCCCTCAACGCGACGGTAAGCCATGCTCGCCTACATCACCCGCCGGGTCCTGATTCTCGTTCCCACCCTGCTGGGGGTCTCGCTGCTGGTGTTTCTCATGCTGCACCTGACCCCCGGCGACCCCGCCGAGCTGTTGCTCGGCGAGCGCGCCACCGACAGCGCGCTGCAGGGGATCCGCGAACATCTGGGCCTCGACAAACCCCTGCACGTCCAGTACGGCATGTTCCTCAAGCGGCTGCTGAAAGGCGACCTGGGCGAGACCATCTGGACCCGCCAGAAGGTCTGGCACGAGGTCAAGGAGCGCTTTCCGGCCACCATCGAGCTGTCCATCGTGGCGCTTTCGATCAGCTGTTTTTTCGGCATCCTCTTCGGGATCGTCTCGGCCACCCGGCAGTACTCGGTTTTCGACTACCTCAGCATGGTCGGCGCCCTGGTGGGGGTCAGCATGCCGATTTTCTGGCTGGGCCTGGTGCTCATGCTGATCTTCTCCGTGGAGCTGGGCTGGCTGCCACTCTCCGGCCGGCTCAGCATCGGCATCGAACTGCAGACCATCACGAACTTCTATACCCTGGACGCCGTCCTGACCCAGAACTGGGTCGCCCTGCGGGACGCCCTCTGGCACATCATCATGCCGGCCGTCACCCTGAGCACCATCCCGACGGCCATCATCGCCCGCATGACGCGCTCCAGCATGCTGGAGGTCCTGCGCCAGGACTACATCAAGACCGCCAAGGCCAAGGGGCTCTCGGGGTTCGCGGTGACCTTCAAGCACGCCTTTCGAAACGCCCTGATCCCGGTGGTGACCACCATCGGGCTGCAGTTCGGGGTGCTGCTGGGCGGCGCCATCCTGACCGAGACGATCTTCGCCTGGCCCGGCGTGGGCAAGTGGATGTATGACGCCGTGATGCAGCGCGACTACATGGTCATCCAGGGCGGCACGCTGTTTATCGCCGCCATTTTCGTGGTCATCAACCTGATGGTCGATGTGCTCTACGCCGTCATCAACCCGCGCATCAGCGTCAATTAACCCCCCGGATGCCATGACCACCGACACCTCTCTGAATGCCGCCGACAGCCGCCATCCCCTGTTCGATCAGCTGCAGCAGCTGTGGCGCAACAAGACCGCCGTGGCCGGGCTGGTGATCGTCATCGTCTTCTTTCTGACGGCGCTCTTTGCGCCCCTCCTGAGCCCCCACGACCCCATCGCGACCTCGCTCTACGACCAGCTCAAGCCGCCGGTGTGGCACGCCGGCGGCACCTGGAAAAACATCCTCGGCACCGACGACCTGGGCCGCGACATCCTCTCGCGGCTGATCTACGGGGCGCGCGTGTCGCTGCTGGTGGCGGTCTCCAGCGTGGGGCTGGCCTTTGTGGTGGGCACCCTGCTCGGGTCGATCGCCGGCTTTTACCGGGGCTTTCGGGACGGGGTGATCATGCGCGTCATGGACATCATCCTGGCCTTTCCCTACATCCTGCTGGCCATCGTGGTGGTGGCCTACCTGGGGCCCAGCCTGCGCAACGCCATGATCGCCATCGGCATCACCTACGTCCCGCGCTTTGCCCGCATCGTGCGCGGCAGCGTCCTGGAGGAGTGCGGCAAAGACTACGTGACCGCCGCACGGGCCGTGGGCGCCAGGGACTGGCGGATCATCCTGATCGCGATTCTGCCCAACTGCCTGGGGCCGCTGATCGTTCAGACCACGCTGAGCTTCGCCTCGGCCATCCTGGACGCCGCCGCCCTGAGCTTTCTGGGCCTGGGCGCCCAGCCGCCGACGCCGGAATGGGGGGCCATGATCGCCAACAGCCGCTCCCTGATCCTGCGGGCCTCGTGGGTCATGACCTTTCCGGGGATCGCGATCCTGCTGGCCGTGCTGGGTTTCAACCTTTTCGGCGACGGTCTGCGGGATGCGCTGGACCCCCGCCTGCGAGACTGACCATGGCGCCGCCCAACCTCCTGGAAATCCGGCACCTGCAAACCCACTTTTTCGTCCGCGGCAAGGTCGCCAAGGCCGTCGACGATGTCAGCCTGGCCATCGCGCCGGGCCAGACCCTGGGGCTCGTGGGCGAGTCGGGCTGCGGCAAGAGCGTCACCGCGCACGCCATCATCCAGTTGATCCCGGTGCCGCCCGGCCGGATCGTCGGCGGCCAGATCCTGTTCGAAGGCACCGACCTGCTGCGCCTGTCGCAGTCGCGCATGCGCAAAATCCGGGGCAACCGCATCTCGATGATCTTCCAGGAGCCGATGACCTCGCTCAACCCGGTATTCTCGGTGGGCGAGCAGGTGGCCGAGGTGATCCGCCTGCACCAGGGCCTTGGCCGCGGCGACGCCATCGCGCGGGTGGTGGAGATGTTTCAGCTGGTGGGCATCCCGGCGGCCACCAGCCGCCTGCGGGAATACCCCCACCAGATGAGCGGCGGCATGCGCCAGCGGGTGATGATCGCCATGGCGCTGGCCTGCAACCCCCGGCTGATGATCGCCGACGAGCCCACCACGGCCCTGGACGTCACCATCCAGGCCCAGATCCTGGATCTGATGAACAGGCTCAAAAGCGAAACCGGGGCCTCGATTCTCTTCATCACCCATGACCTGGGGGTCATCGCCGAAATGGCCCAGCACGTGGCAGTCATGTATGCCGGTAAGGTCGTGGAATACACGGATGTCGGAACCCTTTTCGCCAGCCCCAGACACCCCTACACCATCGGGTTGATGCGCTCGATCCCGGTGGTCGGCGGCCGCAGCCGGGGGCGGCGCCTGAGCACCATCCCGGGAACGGTGCCCTCGCTCTTCAACCTGCCCCCGGGCTGCCTGTTCAACGACCGCTGCCCGGACGCCTTTGCCGACTGCCGCCAGGTTGCGCCGCAGTTGGTCCCGGTGGGCCCCAACCACATCGCACGGTGCCTGAAATATGTCTGATCCG
>JAWOJK010000004.1:0-2756 GCA_046481705.1 Desulfobacterales bacterium
GTGATGACGCTGCAGACGGTTTCAACGGCATTGTAGCCCAGCAGCGCGTTGACTTCCCTGAAAAGGGCGACGCCGGCCTTGACCCGCAGGTGCTCGGGAAGGGCGATGATGGTTTCGCTCTTTTCCGGGCAGGTCAGATGCAGCAGCGCCTGGCAGTTGCCGTGGTGTTTGCGGAGGATTTTCTGCAGCTCCTGCAGCACCGGCTTTGCGGTGCGGGTGGCGTCCAGCCGCAGGTGGATCTTGGCGGTCCAGGTTTCCTCGGCTTTCTCCATCGGGATGATGGCATCGGCCTTGATCTTCAGCGATTTGTCGTCCTTCTGCAAGGCGCCCTGAACCAGGACCGGGTTGTCTTCGAAGAGCAGGGCTTCGACATCGCTGTAAAGGGATGAAAACACGATCACCTCCACGGAGCCCTGGCTGTCTTGGACCGTAACGAACGCCATGGGCTCCCCCTTCTTGGTGCGGATGCTCTTGACGCTGCTGACGGTTCCACCGATTCTGACAGCCTCGCCGTCCTGCCGCTCTTTCAGGGAGATGGCGCTGGCGTTGGTGAATTTCTCCAAAACGTCCTCGTAGCGCTGCAATGGGTGGCCGGTGATGTAAAACCCCAGCGCCTCTTTCTCGTTGGCCAGCCGCTCCCGCTCCTCCCACTCGGGTATCTGGGGCAACGGCGGGGTGTTGACCACCGACGGCGTGCTGCCCATGTCGAAGAGACCCAGCTGGGGGTCGGCCTTTTCGCGTTGCACCCGCTGCCCGTAGTCCAGGGCATCCTCGAGGGCCGCAAACAGACGGCTGCGGGGTTCACCGGTGGCATCGAACGCCCCGCACTTGATCAGGCTTTCCAGCACCCGCTTGTTGACCTTGCGCAGATCGACCCGTTCACAGAAATCGAACAGCGAGGTGAACGGGCCGTTTTGGCGCTCGGCGATGATCACGTCGATTGCGCCTTCGCCTACATTTTTGACGGCCACCAGTCCAAAGAGGATCTCTTTGCCCTTGACCGTGAAAACCTTGTGGCTCTCGTTGATGTTCGGCGGCTGAACCGGGAGGTTGTGGCTGCGGCATTCGGCGATGAACTTGATCACCCCGTCGGAGGAGTGCATTTCGCTGGTCAGCAGGGCCGCCATGAAGGCCACCGGAAAGTGTGCTTTCAGGTAGGCGGTCTGGTAGGTGATCAGGGCATACGCGGCCGAGTGCGACTTGTTGAAGCCGTAGCCGCCGAATTTTTCCATCAGGTCGAAAATTTCCTTGGCGGTGTCCGCCGGGACGTTGTTTTCGACGGCGCCCTTCATGAAGCGGTCGCGATGCTCGGCCATGATGGCGGCGATCTTTTTGCCCATGGCCTTGCGCAGGCCGTCGGCTTCGGCCATGGAGTAGCTGGCGAGTTCGCTGGCGATTTTCATCACCTGCTCCTGGTAGACGATGACCCCGTAGGTTTCCCGCAGGATCGGCTCCAGGGACGGATGCAGGTAGGACACCCGTTTGCGGCCGTGCTTGCGTTCGACGTAGTCGTCGATCATGCCGCTTTCCATCGGTCCGGGGCGGTAGAGGGCCACCAGCGCGACGATGTCGCTGAAACACTCCGGTTTCAGCCGCACCAGCAGGTCTTTCATGCCCGCGCTTTCCAGCTGGAAAACGCCGGTGGTGTCCCCGGCGCAGAGCAGGCGGTAAGTTTCAGCATCGTCCAGGGCCAAGTTGGGCAAATCGGGCGGGTCCTGGTTCTGGCCCTGGATCAGAGCGCGGGCGTTTTGGATGACCGTCAGGTTGCGCAGACCCAGAAAGTCGAACTTCACCAGCCCGATCTGCTCGACCCGTTTCATGTCGAACTGGGTCACCACTTCGTTGTTTTTGCCCCGGTAAAGCGGCAGGTATTCCACCAGCGGTTTGTCGCCGATCACCACCCCGGCGGCGTGCGTCGAGGCGTGCCGCGGGAGCCCCTCCAGAACCCGGCAAATGCTGATCAGATCGCCGATCTCCGGTTGCTCCTGGGCCAGCTGGGCCAGCTTGGGCTCCTGCTTGAGGGCTTCGTCGAGTTTGATCCCGAGTTTGTCCGGCACCATCTTGGCGATGGCATCCACTTCCCGCAGGGGAATGTCCAGGGCGCGCCCGACATCCCGGATCACGGCGCGGGTCTTGAGTTTTCCGAAGGTTATGATCTGGGCCACGTAATCCCCGCCGCCGTATTTCTGGACGACGTACCTGAACACCTCCTCGCGGCCGTTGATGCAGAAATCCACGTCGATATCCGGCATGCTGGTGCGTGAGGGGTTGAGAAAGCGTTCGAAAATCAGCCCGTGGGCCAGGGGGTCGAGGGCGGTGATCCCCAGGCTGTAGGCCACCAGGCTGCCGGCCGCCGATCCGCGCCCCGGCCCGACCGGAATGCCGTGGTCCTTGGCGAAGCGGATAAAATCCGCCACGATCAGAAAATAGCCGGGGAACTGCATGTTGTTGATGATCGCGATTTCATACTCCAGGCGCTCGCGGTAGGCCGTCTCGTCCAGCGCGGGGTTCAGCGTGCGGACTTTGTGCATGACGCGATCGTACCCCGCGCGCACCTGCTGCTCGAAGAGCGCTGCCGGCGACATGCCGGTTTCGGTGGCAAACTGCGGAAAGTGGTAGGTCTTGAAGTCGAAATCGATCTGGCAGCGCGCGGCGATGGCAACGCTGTTTTCGATGGCGCCGGGGTAGTCCCTGAAGAAGGCGGCCATCTCCTCCTGGGGCTTGAAGTAAAGCTGGTCGGTGCGGAATTTGAACCG
>JAWOJK010000136.1:0-2533 GCA_046481705.1 Desulfobacterales bacterium
CCGTCATGATGCCCAAGCCGCCGATCTGAATCAGCAAAAGGATCACGACTTGGCCGAAGAAGGTAAAGTAGGTGCCGGTGTCCACGACGATCAGGCCGGTGACGCAGACCGCCGAGGTGGCCGTAAACAGCGCGTCGAGCACACCGATGGCGCCGTCGACGGTGGCCGCCGGGAGCATCAAGGCCAGGGACCCGGCGGCGATCGTCGCCAGATAGCTGAGCAGCAGTAAATTGGTGGGGTGCGCCCGGCGCACCCGGCTTCGAAACCACGGGATCATCTTCTCCTGGGCTCCCTGCAAATGGGTGTGATCTGGCAACTGATCCGGGGGAGGGTTCCAGTCTTAGGGGGCCATTTTGGACAAATGGCGTGCACCGACAACGGTTCTCCGTTTAGCTGAAAGCATGGCGTTCCCCTGTGCCGCCGGCACCGACCTGCGCGCCGGGCGCCTACGCGTCCGGCCTGGAGGCCAGGGCGGATGATTAACGAAACAGCACCTGGCCTATTTTTTCCAGCAACCCCCTGACCGAAAACGGTTTCTGGATAAACTCGACACCCTCCTGCAGCACCCCGCGCTGGGCAATCACGTTTTCCGTGTAGCCGGACATGTACAAGACCCTGGCCTCGGGGTGGTGCACGCAGATCCTGGCGTAGACTTCGGGTCCTTTCATCCCCGGCATGACGACATCGGCGAGGACCAGGTGGAGCGCGCCGCCATGGTCTGCGGCGCGCCGCACGGCGTCTTCGACCGAATCGGATTCGATCACCTGGTAGCCGCCGCGCCTCAGAATGTCCCCAGCCAGCCTGCGCACCGCCTCATCGTCTTCCACCACCAGAACGGTTGCATCGCCGGCGGCGCTATCATGCCGCTGCACGGGTTGGCTGCCGACGGCGGCTGACTCGGAACACAACGGCAGGTAGACTTTGAACGTGGTTCCCTGGCCCGGTTCACTGTACACCCAGATGCCGCCCTCGTGCTGTTTGACGATCCCGTAGGAGGTCGCCAATCCCAGACCGGTGCCTTTATCCTTGTCCTTGGTGGTGAAAAACGGCTCGAAGATGCGGCCCAGGATGTCCTTGTGCATGCCGCAGCCGGTGTCGCTGACCCCGATCATGGCATAATCACCGGGGGGCAGGCCGGATTTGTTTTCAGGGTAGGTGTTCTCCAGCGACAGCGCCGCGGTCTCGATGGTCAGGGTGCCCCCCTCGGCCATGGCATCGCGGGCGTTGACCGCCAGGTTCATCAGGACCTGCTCCAGTTGCGCAGTGTCGGCCTTGACAGCCAGCGGCTGCGGGGCGAGGGCGAGCTTTAGGACAATATCCTCCCCGAGCAGCCGGCCCAGCAGCCGTTCAAAACCCGTCACCACGCGGTTGAGGTCCACGACCTTGATTGCAAGCAGCTGTTTGCGGCTGAAAGCCAGCAATTGCCGGGTCAGGTCCCTGGCCCGCAGGGCGGCAGCATGAATCGCCTTCAGCTGTTCATGGTGCGGATGGTCGCTCGCCAGGTCTTCCAGCGCCATTTCGCTGAAGCCCAGAATGATCGACAGGAGGTTGTTGAAGTCATGGGCCACGCCGCCCGCCAGGCGGCCCACGGATTCAAGCTTCTGGGCCTGGTGAAGCTGCTCTTCGAGGTGGCTTTGCTGGATTCGGGCTTGGATTATCTCGGTGATGTCGCGTGCAAAAACCAGTGCGCCATCGCTGCCTGCATACTGGATGGGAACTGCTGACACCTCGACGTGCACCGGGCTGCCGTCCAACCGCAGAAAAACCTCCTCAAGCCGCGGGGCCATCAATTTCTTGTCGTTCAACTGCCGCATCCGTTCGCGCACCGCCTCGCGAAAATCCGGGTGCAGACGCTCTAAAACAGGCCTGCCGGTCAGCTCGTCGGGCGCAGCGGCGCCGAAAAGCCGCAGCGCGGCGGGGTTCAGATAGCTGAAATGCCCGTCGGTTTGAACAAAAACGCCGTCCGGAGCGCTTTCCACCAGCAGCCGAAACCGTTTCTCGCTCGCCCGCAGTGCCGCCTCCCCGCGCATGCGTTCCGTGATGTCCTCGACCGCCCCCATAATACCGATCACGGCCCCACCATCATCCATGATGGGCGCGCAGGAAAGACTGCAGGCCATTAAGGTGCCGTCTTTTTTGCGCCGCACCAACTCGAGGTTGGAAAAGGTTTGGCCGGCCATCAAACCGCGACGAAGCTGGTTGAATTCAGCCTGTTTGTCGTCGGGCACGATGGGCAGGGGCCGACCCACGACTTCATCGGCCTTCCAGCCAAAGATTCGCTCCGCCGAGGTGTTCCAGGTCAACACGTTTCCTTGGGGATCGATGCTGTACAGCGCCACCGGCGAACAGGCGATCATGGCCCGCTGAAAGGCCTCACTCCTTTCAAGGGCCTCTTCGATCCGTTTGCGCTCGGTGACGTCATTGATGATCGAGTAAAGCAATTTGCGGCCGCGCACCTGAATCGGACCACTGAGGACCTCGACATCCCGAATCGAACCGTCGGCGCGCCGGTGGCGAAAGAAGAAATGGTCGC
>JAWOJK010000166.1:0-16192 GCA_046481705.1 Desulfobacterales bacterium
TTCACCCGGTCCTTGCCCCTGATCTCCTTGACCTCGGTGTTCCAGAGCACCGGGATCTGATTCTCCTCCAGGTTTTTGACGAGATACTGCTGGGCACGAAGCGTGTCGCGGCGGTGTACGAGGGTGACATCCACCCCCATATGGTGCAGGTGCAGGGCCTCGGTCACGGCGCTGTTGCCGCCACCGACCATGATCACCTTTTTACCTTTGAAAAGCGGCCCGTCGCAGGTGCTGCAGTAGCTGACCCCCTTGCCGGACAGCCGCGACTCTCCCGGAACACCGAGGTGTTTGTGGGATGCGCCGGTGGCCAGCAGGACGGTTTTGGAGCGGAACTTGCGTCGGCTGGTGGTGATTTCGATGGGGTCCCCCGGCTGGATGTCGATCACCGCTTCGCCCTGGAAGATCTGGACGTACTGCAGGGCGTGGCTGACCATGATGTCCACCAGGGCCTTGCCGCCCACTTGGGTCAGGCCGGGGTAATTTTCCACCACCGGGGTTGTCGCCACCTGTCCGCCCAGTGCGCCGCGTTCAACCACCGCCGCCTTGAGGCCGCTGCGCACCGCGTAAATCCCGGCCGTCAAACCGGCCGGACCGCCGCCGACGATCAGCAGGTCGGTATCCACCACCGGGGCGTCGCTGTCGGGAATAAAGATCGTCACCTCCTCCAGCTTTTTCATGGAGAGCATGAAAAGCTCTTCGGGCTGGGCCCCCATGCCGGTCAGGACCTCGTTGGTGAACGTCTGGGGAACGCTGTGAGCGTTGTAGCGGTTGGCCAGATCAGGGTTGCTCTGAATGTCGATGATCTCAAGCGAGACCAGATCAGGCTTTTCGATGGCCGCACGCACCCCGTTAACGGCCTGCTGCGGGCAGTATGGGCAGGTGGCGCTGACAAAGACCTTGACACTGCGGGGTTCCTGCAGGTCCTTGAGCACCTTTTTGGCCTGATCGTTGAGATTGGATTGCCCCAGCCCCAGCAGGATGATCATTTCCAGGAAGGTCCGCCCCTCCTCGCCCAGCGGGGCGCCCAACCAGCGGATGCTGCAGCGCTCGGGCGCGAACAGCAGCGTCGGCGCACGGTCTATACCGTACTTGCGGGCCATTTCGTGATCCAGGCTGTATTCACGGAAGGCGATCTTGTCGGTCAGCTCGCGAAAAGACCGCACCAGCTGACGGGCCGCCTGCGCGAAGACATCGTCCTGGCCGGGCCGGGTGAAAAGATAGAGGGGGATTTCGTTGGGCAGTTTTTCAAGGGTCATCCTGAGCTGACGCAGAAACTGCTCCTGGGTCATCTGCTCGGGCTGCGCTCCTGTTTGCGTTGGGCTCATGGGCATTATCCTCGGTTGGCCCCTGACAACGGGTCCAGGTTTTTTTGTGAACGGGGCTCAATTTTTTTCAGGCCCGGCGAGATGGTGTGCCGGTCGCATTCGGGGCACAGACCGATGAATTCCAGTCGATGCCCGATGATTTTGTAGTCGGTTGCAGGGAAAAGCTTGGCTTCGATATTTTCCACCGGCGGCATGGGGGCATTGTCCACCCGGTCGCAGCAGACACAGCGGATATGATAATGCGGTTGCGGGTCGCCGTCAAAGCGCTTGAGGGTGCCGCCGAACTCCAGCTTCTGGATTTCTCCCAGCTCACAGAGAATATCGAGGTTGCGGTAAACCGTGCCCAGGCTGATGCGCGGCAGGCGCCGGCGGACCACCTCGTGGATTTCATCGGCGCCCGGGTGGGTGGCCATGTGCCGCAGCTCTTCCAAGATCACTTGGCGCTGCCGCGTCATACGGTATTGAATCGGTTTCAGCATCAGCACTCATAGGCGGGGCGGGCCGGCCCCCCGGGGGACCAACCCGCCGCCCGCCGGGGTCCTCACCGTCTGTCAATCGCATCCAGGGTGCACTCATCGGGACCGCAGTATTCGCCGACATACCGGGCGGCGGGGCGGTAGAGCTGGGGCTTGGGGGCTGCCTCGGCGAACTGCTCCTCCAAAACATGCGCCACCCAGCCGGCCACCCGCGACACCGCGAAAATCGGGGTGAAATAGTCGATGGGAATCCCCATCGCATGGTACAGGGAGGCGCTGTAAAAATCCACGTTGACAAAGATATCGATTCCCTTGCGCTTTTTGAAGGCGGCTTTGCCGGCCGCTTCAAGGCGCCGCGAAATCTCGTACCATTGGGTCTCCCCGATGCGCTCGCCCATCGTGCGGGACATGGGCGCCAGAATGTGCGCCCGGGGATCGTCCACCTGGTAGACGGCATGTCCGAGCCCGTAGATGAGGCGTCCCTCCGCAAGCATCCGCTCAACATAGGCTTCGACCTTGTCCTCGGAGCCGATTTCCAGCAGCATCTGCATCACGCGTTCGTTGGCCCCCCCGTGCAGGGAGCCGGAGAGCGATCCCACGGCGGCCGAAACCGCCGCGTACATGTGCGCTTGGGTGGAGGCCACCTGGCGGGCGGTGAAGGTCGAGGCATTAAACGAATGCTCGGCGTGCAGCACCAGGCAGGCATCGAAAAAACGGGTGAGTTCATCGTCCGGCCGGCTGCCGGTCAACATATAGAGAAAATTGGCGGCGTGACCCAGTTCCGGCAGCGGCGCCAGCGGTTCCAGCCCCTGCCGCAGCCGCGCCCAGGCACAGAGGATGGTCGGGAAACGGGCGATCAATCGAATCCCCCGCGCCACGGACGCCTCGCGCGTGTAGGTGTCGATGTCCGGGTCATGGCTGGCCAACAACGACACCATCGCCTGGAGGATGTCCATCGGCCGCGCGTCCCGGGGTTGCGTGCGCAGCGCAGCGATGGTCTCGGGCGCCACCTGGCGCGCCCGTCCCAGATCGGCCCGAATTCCGTCCAATTCCGCCCGGTCGGGCAGACGCTCTTTGAGCAGCAGGAAAACCACCTCTTCGAAGGTGGCCTTTTCCGCCAAATCCTTGGCCAGGTAACCCCGGTAAATGAGCTTTCCGGCCTTGCCGTCGACCTGGCTGATCTTGGTGCTGGCAACGATCACACCGCGCAGTCCGGTGTTGAGTGTCGGGGTACATTCTTCCATGGGATACCCTCTTCGGTTGGATGGTTCGGTTGCGATTCGCGGCCCGGGCGCGACCCCTGGAAGACCGCGCCAGGCCGTTTCAGATATCGACCCAGATGTCGGCCTCGTTGCCACAGTGGCTGCAGACCCCGTGCCCTTTGACTTTGTGGTGCTCGGAAGCGTGCGGCTCACCGCTGGGCGCAGCGGCTGGCTGGTCTTTGGCATTGGCCGCGGCCGATTCCAGCGAACAGGTCACCACCATTTCGGCCTCGTTGCCGCATTTTTCACATTTGCAAACCTGCTTGACGGTTTTTTTCTGGGGTTCTTCACTCATCGTTGACTCCTCGCAGTTGCGGTGTTGAAATACTCTTTTGCCTGCCTCGCGGTCATTACGGGTGCTCCTGATGCCTGGTCGCACAGGCTAAAAATGAGGTCAAGGGCCTAAAAAGTCAAGCAACGATTTGGACCCTCGATGGCCGGCGGCGGCCAAAAAGGTTGCAACCCACTGGGGCGGGCCGCAGTCAGGGGGAAAAAATGGCCAGTTGGTCCAGCAGCCCCCGCATCATGCGATTGACGCGACCGAAACGCGCCGGGTCGGCGATCATCTGCGCGGGCGATTGAACATAGGGCCCCGGCACGATCTCGGCGCCGCAGTGCGCGATCAGGTCGGCGGCCAGCTCGGGCAGCGTTTCCAGGTGAAACTGCAGCCCCACCACCCGCTGCGCGAAAACAAAGCCCTGCTGTTCGCACCCCCGGCTGCGGGCCAGATGCAGAGCGCCGGCAGGCAGTTCGAAGGTGTCGCCGTGCCAGTGGAACACCACGACGCGCTGCGGCAGGAAAGCGGCGGCCGGGTCCGCTTGGGCCGCGGTGGTTTTCTCGATGGGGAACCAACCGATTTCCCGATGCCGATTGGCAGAGACCCTTGCCCCCAAAACATCGGCGATCAGCTGTGCCCCCAGGCAAATCCCCAGTACGCTCTTGCCGGCCGCAACGGCTTTTTCGATAAACCGTTTTTCAGCGCCAAGCCATGGGAAACACTGCTCTTCATGGATGTTCATGGGGCCGCCGAGCACCACCAGGAGGTCCAGCGATGAGAGCTGCGGCAGCGGTTGACCGTCGTAAAGAGCGGTAACGGCCAAGCGGTGGCCGGCCTCGCCGGCCAAGCGGGCGATGCTGCCGGGCGTTTCAAAGGGCACGTGCTGTAGACAGTGAAGACGCATACCGAATTCCTTACCGGGCAATGCCTATCTGCCGCCCGCTGCGCTCGAGACGCAAAAACCCCTGGGAAACCGTATCGTTTCCCCCGTTGGCAGGATCGCCACCGTCCTCTTTGGGTTATGCGGCATTGCGAATATACAACCAGCAGTTCCAGGCAAATGGAAGTGCCGTTCACTTTTCCTATAACCTCCCTGGATAACGGCATCGGGAAAAGTACTGCCGACGGCACCTGGATCGGGTGCGGGGCTTCGCGCCGCCCCCGCTCTGGTCGCTTCACCGGCTGGACAATCGTCGTTTCGTGCATACTTTTTTTCAGTTTGTCACGCGCCGGCTCATTGGCCGCAAAGATTAGCTACTGATTATCATAGGAAGGATCCAAAACAAAAGCCAGTACAAACTGCAGGGAGTGACGCAAATGCTGACATTGAAGCAACTCAAACAGGATCGTGAACTGATCGATGCCATCAATTGGAACATGACCCCCGAGGAAGCTGTGCGGCTCTATCTTGAATGGGGCAATAACTGGGCCCGGGGTGACGGCTATGTGATCCGCTCCAAGGATGACTTCACCGTTTATTTCGTGGTGAACTGCTGGTCCCGACCTTATTGCATCTATCTGATCAGGCGCAATTCGGAGGAAGCCGTCGAGCTGGCCAAATTCGAACTGCCCGAGCGGTTTGAAAAACCGGTATGCGAGCTCAAGGGGATCTATGCACCCGAAGGTGAGGTCAAAGCCTGGCTGAAAGAAGAGCTGGAGGTCGCTTAGGCGCCGGCTGGGCCAAGACCCGGCAGCCCGGGATAAGCACTCGGCGCCAAAGGCCCCCCACCAGGAGGAAACCAACATGGAGCAGCAAGACTACATTCAACTAGAGCAGACCTACGGCGCCCACAACTACAAACCCCTCGACGTGGTCCTGTGCCGCGGGCAAGGCGTGTGGGTCTGGGATGTGGACGGCAACAAATACCTCGACTGCCTTTCAGCCTACTCGGCGGTCAACCAGGGGCACTGCCACCCGCGCATCATGGCGGCCATGATCGACCAGGCCCGCAGGCTGACGCTCACCTCGCGGGCCTTTCGCAACGACCAACTCGGCCCGTTTTACCGCGAGCTGTGCGAGCTGACCAACTCCCACAAGGTGCTGCCGATGAACAGCGGGGCCGAAGCGGTGGAAACGGTCATCAAGACGGTTCGCAAGTGGGGCTACATGGAAAAAGGGGTGCCCGATGGTCAGGCCGAGATCATCGTCTGCGAGAACAATTTTCACGGCCGCACCATAACCATCGTGGGCTTCAGCACCGACCCGGGGTCGCGCCGGGGCTTCGGCCCCTTTACGCCCGGGTTCAAGATCATCCCCTTCGGCGATGCCGAGGCGCTGGCGAAGGCCATCACCCCCAACACCGTGGGGTTTTTGGTCGAGCCGATCCAGGGGGAGGCCGGGGTCATCATCCCGCCGGCGGGCTACCTCAAGGAAGCCAAGGCCATCTGCGAAAAGCACAACATCGTCCTGATCCTGGACGAGATCCAGACCGGCCTGGGACGCACCGGCAAACTCCTGGCCGAAGCCCACGACGGCATCGAGGCGGACCTGACCCTGATCGGCAAGGCGCTTTCCGGCGGCTTCTACCCGATCTCGGCGGTGCTTTCCAACTCCGAGGTCATGGGCGTGCTTCAGCCCGGCGAGCACGGCAGCACGTTCGGCGGCAACCCCCTGGCCTGCGCCGTTGCCCGCGCGGCGATGCGGGTGCTGGTGGAGGAGGGCATGATCGAAAACGCCGCCCGCATGGGGGCTTATTTCATAGAGTGCCTGCGGCAGATCCGAAGCGACAAAATCAAGGAGATCCGCGGCCGGGGGCTCATGATCGGCATGGAGTTGCACCCCGAAGCCGGCGGCGCCCGTCAGTACAGTGAACGGCTGCAGGCCACGGGTCTGCTCTGCAAGGAGACCCACAACCACATCCTGCGCTTTGCCCCGCCGCTGGTGATCACCCGTGACGTGGTCAACTGGGCCGTAGAGCGCATCAATACGGTCGTAAGCGGCTGACCCCGCCGCCCGCTTGCGGGCCGGGGCACACCCCGTGAAGAGCAACCCGGCCGGAAGCCCGACAGCGGGCCCGGAACCGACAGTCACAGTCGCCCATCATCGTCAGTGGCTCGCGAAAAGGACCGACGCATGCAGGAGCAGGTGATCATCATGGGCGCCGCCGGGCGCGATTTCCACAACTTCAACGTCTATTTCCGGGACAATCCACGCTACCGGGTGGTCTGTTTCACGGCCACCCAGATCCCGAACATCGACGCCCGCCGCTATCCGGCGCAGCTGGCGGGGCGGCTTTATCCGGACGGCATCCCGATCCACTCCGACCGCCGCCTGGCCGAATTGATCCGCGACCAGCGGATCGACCTGGTGGCGTTTTCCTACAGCGACGTGCCCCACGCCGAGGTCATGCACAAGGCCTCGATCGTGACCGCCAACGGCGCGGACTTCATTATCCTCGCGGCCTCCTACACAATGCTCAAATCGGTCAAACCGGTGGTCTCGGTCTGCGCCGTGCGCACCGGCTGCGGAAAATCCCAGACCAGCCGCGAGGTGCTCCGGATTATCCAGCAGATGGGCAAGCGGGTCGTGCTGGTCCGCCACCCCATGCCCTACGGCGACCTCACCCGGCAGGTGGTTCAGCGCTTCTCTTCGTATGCGGACCTCGACGCCTGCGACTGCACCATCGAGGAGCGCGAGGAATTCGAACCGGTGGTGGCCATGGGGGCGGTGATCTACGCCGGGGTTGACTACGAAAAGATCCTGCGGCAGGCCGAACAGGAGGCGGACGTGGTCATCTGGGACGGCGGCAACAACGACACCCCGTTCTACGCCCCGGATGTCGCCATCGTGGTTTTCGACCCCCACCGCGCGGGCCACGAGACCGCCTACCACCCTGGCGAGACCAACCTGCTGATGGCCGATATCGCCGTCATCAACAAGGTGGACAGCGCCGATCCGGCGGCGGTCGAAGCGGTCCGCCGCACCATCGCCGCCCACAACCCGGCCGCCGACATCGTCCTGGCCGATTCGGCGCTGCTGGTCGATGCCCCCGAGCGCATCCGCGGCCGCACGGTCCTGGTGGTCGAGGACGGCCCGACCGTGACCCACGGCGACATGCCTTTTGGCGCCGGGGTGATCGCCGCGCGGCGCTTCGGCGCCGACGCCCTGGTCGACCCCCGCCCTTATTTGGTGGGAAGCCTGCAGCAAGCTTTCCGAGCCTATCCCCACATCGGGACGCTGCTGCCGGCCATGGGGTACGGCGCAGGCCAGGTGCGCGACCTGGAGGCCACCATCAACAGGACTCCCTGCGACCTGGTGGTTTCGGCCACCCCCATCGACCTGACCCGCCTGATGACCATCGAGAAACCGGTGGTCCAGATCCGCTACGAGTACCAAGACCACGATTCGGTTACATTGAAAAAAGCGCTCCAAAAGCGGTTAAAGGCATGACGCTGGCGTGACCAAGGACAATCCCAAAAAGCCGACGCTGCTGGTCGCCCTGGGCGGCAACGCCCTGATCCGCAAGGGCCAGGCCGGCACCATCCGGGAGCAGTTTGAGAACCTGAAGGTGCCCCTTAGCCAGATCGCCCGGCTGTCGCGGGAATTCAAGATCATCATCACCCACGGCAACGGCCCCCAGGTAGGCAACCTGCTGCTGCAGCAGGAATGCTGCGACGCGGTCCCCAAGCTGCCGCTGGAAATCCTGGTGGCCCAGACCGAGGGCCAGATCGGGTACATGATCGAGTCGCGCCTGGACGAGGAACTGATGGCCCTGGGGGCGGGCTTCCGGCCCATCGTGACCTTGATCACCTACGTCGTGGTGGACCGCAGCGACCCGGCCTTCGCCGCCCCCAGCAAGCCCATTGGGCCGGTTTTGGCCCCCGAAAAGGTGGCCGACCTGCCCTACCCCTGCATGCAGACTCCCAAGGGCTGGCGGCGCGCCGTGGCCTCACCGCGCCCGTTGACGATCATCGAGAAACGTGAAATCCAGAAACTGATCCAGATGGATTTCATCGTGATCTGCTGCGGCGGCGGGGGGATTCCCGTCATTCGCGAGGGCCGCTCCTTTGCCGGGGTGGATGCGGTCATCGACAAGGATCTCGCCAGCGCCCGGCTGGCCATGGAAATCGGGGTGGACCGGTTTGTCATCGCCACCGACGTGCCGGGGGTCTATCTCAACTTCGGCCGCAGCGACCAGCGCCGGCTGAAAACCCTGACGGTCGCCGAGGCCCTGGCCTACCGGGAGGCCGGCCATTTCTCCGAGGGCGCGATGCAGCCCAAGATCGATGCGGCCGTCGCCTTCGTGCGCCACACCGGCAAGTGGGCCGTCATCGCCGCCATCGACGAGATCGAAGCCGCCCTAAGAGGCACCGCGGGCACCCGCCTGCGGCCGGATTGAGAGGCCGTGTGGCCGTCACCTGCCCCCGGAGATATTCAATGGATCACCCGCCAAAATACTTCATGCCGGCCCTGAAAGGCTCGTCCAGCGTGGTCGCCAGCGCGCTCCTGGCGCTGCTCTTGGTATTTCCGGCCTCCGCGCAGAGCGGTTCCGAGGCGGCGCTCTGGGCGGCGCTTGCAAGCGGCGGCCACTGCGCCCTGATGCGCCATGCGCTGGCCCCCGGCACCGGCGATCCCGTGGGCTTCCGGCTCGACGACTGCGCGACCCAGCGCACCCTTTCCGCCGCCGGCCGCGAGCAGGCCCGCGCCCTTGGCGAGCGTTTCCGGAAAAACGGCGCCGCGGATGTCGCGGTCTTCTCCAGCCTCTGGTGCCGCTGCCTGGAGACGGCCAGGCTGCTCGATCTGGGGGCGGTCACCCCACTCCGGGCGCTGAACTCGTTTTTCCGGGACCCTAGCCGGGAAGCCGCCCAGACGGCCGCGCTGCGGCACCTGATCCACGAGCGCGCCGGAGGCAAATCCCTGGTGCTCGTTACTCACCAGGTCAACATCACCGCCCTCACCGGCGTGTTCCCGCAATCGGGTGAAATCGTGGTGGTTCACCCGGAGGGTGATGATATAAGGGTGATCGGGCGCATGCGCTGAAGCCGGCTTCGGGCCGAGCATGCGGACGGCTTGCGGTTTTAGGAAAGTGAGTTTCGCGGATGTCCATCGATCAGCAAGTTGCCAATCCTGAAGCTGGGTTTGTATGCGGAAAGCGGCACCTTGCCGAACACACCCGTCACTCCCGTCAACAAACATCTCGGCCGCATCCAAGACCGCAGGTATCCCATCCGACGCGCGCCACTGGCTCTACGACATGCTCCTGATTCCTCCTTGCACCCTCATCAGCGAAGCTGACCGATAGATACCGGTAGCCGATTACCGCCGCTGCAAAATCCCCTGGTTTAAAAAATATCTGAAACTGCCCAGCGCCACCCCCCTCACTCGACACTCGCAAGAAAGACCGGGCCTTTCAATGCGGCCGATCACTCACCGCCGCAAGGCGGAGGGTCGATCGCCTCCCTTACTTTCTTAAGGAGGGTTTCACCCTTGTAAGGTTTTCCAATGAAAGGGAACCCCTCTTCCTTGAGTTCCGCGACGGATTTGGAATGGGATGTGTATCCACTCGAGAACAGAATTTTTTGTCGGGGCTCGACGGCGCGGATTCGCTTGTATGCCTCTATCCCGTCGAGACGCGGCATCACGATGTCCATGATCACGAGGTCTATGGTCGCGGGGCCGATGGCGGTGAAGGTGTGGACCGCATCGAGGCCGTCTTTGGCTGTAAATACCCGGTATCCGCGTGAAGAGAGGATCGCCGCTGCAAGATCGCGCACCAGTTCCTCGTCGTCCACGACGAGGATTCCCTCGTCTCCACGGGGGGCTTCGCTGGCAGGGGCTTCGACGACTGGTTTCTCTTTGGTTTCCCCGATGGGAAGGAAGATGTCAAAGGTTGAGCCCTTTGCGGGGGTGCTTTCGACGAGGATGTGGCCGCCGAGGTTGCGGACGATCCCGTAGACCATGGCAAGTCCGAGCCCCGTCCCCTTGCCGGTGTCCTTCGTGGTGAAAAAGGGGTCGAAGATCCTGTCGATGAGATCGGGTGCAATGCCGTTTCCTTCATCTGCTATTCTGAGTCGGACATAGTTTAGGTCCTTGGTCAAGCGCGCCGGAGAGCGCTTTAGGAGTTCCTCCGGTGCAGTCTGAAGGGTGGTGATCGTGATTGCGCCACCGTCGGGCATGGCATCCCGGGCGTTGAATATGAGGTTCAGGATGGCCTGCTGGATCTGGGTTGCGTTTGCGCGGATGTCGGAAATATGGTCATCGAAAACCAGCTTCGTGGTGATCTTCTCGGGGAGCGACCGTTGGATGAGGGAGACGGTCTCTGTGATGAGGGCGTTTAGGTTCACGGGGCCTGCATCCTCGGGTTTCGTCCCCCGGCTGAAGGCAAGCAGCTGACGGATGAGTTCCGCTGCGCGCAGGCCCGACTTCTCAATGAAGTCGGCGTAGCGCATGGGAGTCGAACCGTCTTCGAGCTCGCCTTTGATGAGCTGGGCATATCCGAGGATGCCGGTAAGAAGGTTGTTGAAGTCGTGGGCGATACCCCCGGCCATGGTGCCGACCGCCTCGAGCTTCTGGGACTGAAGGATCCTTGCCTCCATGCGTTTCCGATCGGTGAGGTCGGTCACCATGACGAGGCTGCCCCGGTATCCCTTCTCGGAGAATAACGGGACCGTGCTCGCAAGGGTCGGAAAGATGCCGCCCCCATGTTTTTGAAAGTATATCTCGCCGCGAGCGGATTTTCCGTTCAGGTTTTCCCGAATGAGACCGAGGAATCCCTTTTTGCCTTCTTCCGCGACGAGATCATAGACGCTCATTCCAATGAGATCCTCGTGCCCGATCTGCGGGGCGAGAGAGCGGTTGGCAAACCGGATACCTCCCGATTCGTCCACAACCCAGATCCCCTCCTGGGAATTTTCAACGATCTCCCGGTACATCCGTTCCGACTCGCGCAGTTTTTGGTAGAGGGAGGCGTTCTCAAGTGCCATGGCGATCTGGTTGGCGAAGCTCGAGATAAAATTCCGGTCTAGCCTCGAGGCTCCCTTGCTTTTCGTGCTGTCCCCGACGAGAAGGCCCATGGTCTCGCCGCGGGCAAGGAGCGGGACAAGGATGAAGGAAGCGGGCTTGAAGACCTTGAGAAGGGGGTTTTCGGGGTTCAGGGAGGCGAGGTTCTCGTCTGTGACGAAAAAGGGTCGTTTTTCCCGGGCGGATCTCGCGATGATGTTGCGTTCCTTCCCAATGGAGACCGTGTAGCCCTTGAGGCGATCGAGTACATCCTGCTCGACCCCGACCGCATTGACGAGGGTGAGGTTCGAGAGGGATTCATCCAGCAGAAAAACCCCCGCCCTGTCGAGATGGGCAACCTTGATGAGGCGTTTGAGTACGATCTCGATGAGTGTATTTAAATCCAGGGTCGAGAGAAGGGCCTTGCTCGTTTCGTGAAGGCCCTCGAGCTGTGAAACCTTGGTCGTGAGGGTGGCGTTTAGGGCATTGACCTCCTCATATTTCTTGCGGATGACCTCTTTGTCCTGTTCGAGTTCCTCGATGCTTGCCCGGGCGATCTTCCAGGGGGCAAAAAGGCGATAAAAGAGCCTGGAGATGCTGCCCCTGCTCCAGCTAAATTTGTACTCGCAGTATCGTCCGCCATGAAAGAAGCATTCGGTCTCGGCAAGACGCGCCGGAGGAAGGCCCCAGATCACTGGAAGGGCCTCGTAAATACCTTTGTTATAGCGGCAGAAGTCTTCGGTGAGGGGGATGTCGGGGTCCCAGTGGAGGCGGACCGTGGCCGTAGTGCCGCCTGTTTCCACGCGTTCGACGCGCTTCGTGCGGTTGAAATGGTCGTTCACGCGCTGGATGTGCCCGAGTGCCCTGACCGGCCCGCCGAGGGCGGCAAGAAGGATTCTCTGGATGTAGCCAAGCCGTTTTCCCGTGACGGAATGGAACCCTATCTTTCGAGGCGCGTCCTCGTCCTCGAGAATTTTTTTGGCCCGTTCGTAAAGGACCGCAAGAAGAGGCGCAGAGATCCAGTTGTTCGGATCCGACAGAAACGCCCTCGGGTCCTTGACCCCGGGGAGTTCCGTATCGAGATCCTCCAGAAGCCTGTGCGTCGCGCCCGGTTGCTCCTTTTCCAAGTACTCGATGATTGCAAGGGAGTTGATGCAGCTGTTGTGACGATCATCGACAGGCTGGTGGGACGCCTCTTTTTGTGTGTCGGACATGGTGGATGAACCTTATAAAAAGCCCAAAACGGAATACATACAGATGACAATTTTGCATGAATATGCGATTGACACAAGAACTTAATAAAATAGATAACAAATACGATATATGAATATGGCCCGACGAAGGGGGCACGGGCATAGCGGAAAAATTTTTGTTAAAAAAATGAGGAGAACGGACCCATGTTTAAAAAATTTTTCAAGACATCGATGGGGCTCAGCCAGTTTTTTCAGCTCTGGTTCAATGTCATGCTCACGCGAATAATGGGAATCAGTTTTCTTCGGGCGTACCTCTACTTTCTCGGAATTTGCTTTTTTTCTTTTCGTCAAAAGGAAAGAAAAAATATAGCTGTCGGTATTTCGCATGTCTTTCAGGACAGGCTTTGGGGCCCTTTTCTTTACTGGATGCATTTGAAGGCCACGTGCGGGGTCTTCGAGCATTACCTGGAAAAGCTTGTACTGGCCCACAAACCCCTCTCCTGGACAAAGGGTTTGCTGGCAAGGCGGCTGAAGATCCAAAACGTCACCCATCTTGAACGGATCGCCCTCTCGGGAAAGGGCGGAATCCTGGTCACGGGCCACTTCGGGGCCGTTGAGTATCTTCCTCTCGCCCTTGCCATGAATGGGTATAAAATCGCCATGATCTGCCGGTTCAAGACCTCGCGGCTAAAGGAGGCGCTTGCCCAAAAGGCGGAGGAGCAGGATATCATGGTCATCGACGCGAACGAGCCTAACGTGGCCTTTCGTGCCCTCAAGGCCATCAAAAATGGCAGGATCCTCGTCACCGAGTGCGACGAGTTCAGCGCGTGGCGTCCTGACAGCAGTGAATCCGTGAGCGTATTCGGCCATTCGGTGCCCCTGGACAAGACTCTCGATTTTTTCCATCGCCGGGCCGCTGTGCCTGTTATCATGGGTCTCATGCGACGGGATGGGGACGGATTCACCCTGTGCATTGAACCCATCGCGGACGGCGAGGAAAAGATCCAGGTCGGCAGGGTTGCCTGGCGAACCCTCGAGGGGTACATTCTTCGCCATCCGGAGCAGTGGTACCAGTGGAAGGATGCGGTCGAGGACCTTGAGCCGTACATCGATTGGAGGAAGATTAATGAGAATCACGGAAGTGTGCCTATACCGGTTGGCCATCCCGTTCCGGCTCCCAGTTTCTCATAGCCTTGCCGAACGGAAACAGGCCGAGGGGATCGTCGTCATCGCCAGGGGTGAAGACGGCGCCTGCGGCTATGGGGAGGGGACGCCACGGCACTACGTCACCGGTGAGACCCTCGAAGGCTGTCTCGATGCCGCCCGGGAGCTGGGGCATCTCGTCGTCGGCAGGGCCGTGGATTCCGTGGGCGGGCTCTTTGGTCTGCTCCGTGAGCTGGGAGCAACCCCGGCAGCCCGTCTCTTCCCGTCTGCGCTGTGTGCGACCGAGATCGCGTGCCTCGACCTGTGGGGCCGCGAGATCGGCCTTCCCGTCTCCGGGATCTTCGAGGGGGGCGGCGCCCAATCCTATACCTATTCGGCGGTCCTGCCCCTCCTTGGCGACGATCTGTTCGACCGCTTCCTGGATCTCACGGCGGAAAACCGCATGGGCTTTGTGAAGATCAAGGTGGGCGCGGGGGTCGAAAGGGATCTGGAACGCATCCGCCGGGCACGCACGCGGCTCGGCGAGACGGTCGATATCCGGGTCGACGCAAACGGCGGCTACAGCCCGAATGAGGCCCTGGATTTTCTCGGTCGCTCCCGCGGTTTAATGGTCAGTGCCATCGAGCAGCCGGTCCCCAAAGGGGACCTCGATGGGATGAAGCGGGTCTCGGATGAGGGCGGTGTCCTCGTAATCGCGGATGAATCCCTCTGCAGCATCGCGGATGCTGAGCGGATTGTGGCCGCGCGTGCCTGCCGCGGCTTCAATGTCAGGCTTTCCAAGTGTGGCGGGTTCCTGAAGAGCCTCGCAATCTGGGACCTCGCATCGCAAAACGGGATCGCATGCCAGATCGGAAGCCACGTGGGAGAGACGGGCATTCTCGCTGCCGCGGGCCGTCATCTGGCCACCGTGCGCCCTGATCGCCTATATCTCGAGGGGTCTTTTTCCCGAAGGCTCCTTGCGGAAGACCTCGTTGTTGAGGATGTGGATTTCGGGCCGAAGGGACACGCCCGGGCACTCTGCGGGCCGGGCCTCGGGATCGCGGTGGCGGAATCGAACCTCTCCCGTTTGGGTGTATTGGTTCACCGGGTCACCTGACCCATGCGGTTTTAGACCTTTCCAAAAGCCATAGCCGATGCTCAATCCGACCGAGTGGACCGCCTCTTCGCAAAGCCCGAGAGCCTCGTGCTGCCGGGGAACAGGAGGTTCCACGTGGTCTGGGTGACTGAACCCCATACCCGGCGCCGGCAGGGGGGTGCGGGCGCTTCCTGATGGGGGCCATCGATGACTTCTCCTGGCGGCAATGCTGCACCAAGAACATGCTGCTCAGCGGCGCTTTTCGCTCGTCGTCAGTGGTGCCGGCCCCGGCACAATCATCAAATATTTCTTTTCTTTCAAAAATTTATCCGGACGAACAGTGTCGAGTTCTTTGTTGATTTTGGGATCGATAGAACCCCTCAGGTCCTGTGCGAGATAATAAATCCCCCCATTTTTAGATCTCACTTTTTCAAATGATAAATGCTTGAGGGGCAACAAAAACCTTTCAACATACATATTCAAGAAATTAAGGGTAGTTAATACATTCAGTGTAATGTCTCTTTGCCATACTATTTCCCATCCTTTTTTTAAGCTATAAAATCTCATACAAATGTCCTGACTTTTTTACCCCGCTCTCATAAGTAGTGAAATAATCCCCAATGATCCATTTGCCACCCTCGGAAAGCAATCCGCCAGCGCTGTCAAAAGCATCGGCAAGACTGATGTATTGAAGTGATTCAGAGTTTATAATGGTTCCGAACTTTTTGTCAGCATTGAAGTTTTAAAACTTAATTTCATGGCAGGGGATGGCAGGATATTTAGCATCCACATGGCGTTTTTGATTCGCATTTGGCGTCCATATCTCTACAGTGAAATTTTTTTCTTTCAGCAATGCCGCCAGTCCGCCCATGCCACACCCGACATCCAATATGGCAGCACTTTTGTTATCTAATTTCTTCATTCAAAACAATTGTGTCAACACAGTAACCCCTGGCCCAAAAATGATTACCCCAATAGGGCCTGTGCTTCAACTTTCGAAACTTGTTGAAAACGCGTATGGCAGTTCTTCCCTTGATGGTTCCAACAAAATTGGAAACCGAAACCTTCGGCATCAATAATTTTCATCTTGCCCGTCAGCGTAAGGTCCTGCCCTGCGGTGTATTGCGGCGTGGATGACCCGCCGCATGAAATCAGTATTCCCCCCATCAAGAAAAAGACCAGAACTCCAATTGCAAACTTCCGCGTTTTCCAACGCCTTTTTGTCGCACGTCCTGATGGCTTGTGCGCATTGGACGTCACCGATGCCAATTCCGTGCAAGGGGGACCAAGACGGGTTGAATCAAAATCAAACCGTTTATTAATATTATCCTAACACGTGAGGTTTAATTTAGCGACGTCTTCCCCGCTATAGGACGATCTTTTTCGATATGAGGGTTGTCGATCGCAGGGGCTGCAACCATTCGCACCTTATTTTAATAGCGACCAGTAATTTCCGGTTAGGAATTTGCATTTAACTTTCT
>JAWOJK010000208.1:0-4748 GCA_046481705.1 Desulfobacterales bacterium
TTTTGGGAGCCTGAAAAAAAAGCCCCCGGTGGGCGCGCCCGGTCTTGACACCGGCGGTGACATGGCCTAAATTCGGCCCGTTGACACGGGGCGGCGTGCCGCCCCGCTGTCTTTGACCCCTGCGGGCGCCACTTCCGGGGGTTGCCTTTTTACACTCAGGAGATCATCATGCGTATCGCCTTTCCCAGCCAAGAGGACCGCGGGTTCGATAGCCCGGTATACGGCCACTTCGGCTCCGCCCCTTATTTTATCGTCGTTGATAGCGGCAGCGGCAGCTGCGAAACGATCATCAACCCCGACCGCGACCATCTCCATGGCCACTGCCAGCCGCTCAGCGCCTTTGCGGGCACCTCGGTGGACGCCGTGGTGGTCGGCGGGATCGGCGGCGGCGCCCTGCGCAAACTCAATGCCGCCGGCGTTCAGGCCTATCGGGCGGTCGAAGGCACGGTGGCCGAAAACCTGGCCTTGATCCGGGCCGAGCGTCTGCCGACCTTTACCCCGGCGCACACCTGCGCCGGGCACAGCCAGGACGGTGGCTGCAGCCACTGAATGCCGCCGGCAGACTGCGCCGGTTGGCATTCGACCGGCTGTCAACTCTTCAAGGAAGCGAGAAATGAGCAACAATCCGACCATCGAACCGGCAGCCCTTAACGCGATGCACGACATGCTGTCCAGCGCGGGGTATTCCGACAGGGCCATCGCCTATTATCTCGACAAGCCCAACATGGGAAAACTGGCGAATGCCGACCAGGTGAGTGAAGTCACCGGGGAGTGCGGCGACACCATGCGGGTGTACCTCAGAATTGCGGACGGTGTCATCCAGGATGCCAAGTTCGAGGTCATGGGCTGCCCTGGCGCGGTGGCCTCCGCGATGGCGGTGGCCGACATGATCAAGGGGGCCAGCCTGGCGGATGCCCGCTTGATTCGCGATGCGGATATCTTTCGCTCTCTGGTGGGAATTCCCGATCAGAAACAGGACTGTATCCGGCTGGCGGCCAAGACCCTGCAACGGGCCCTGGAGGACTACCAGCCCGGAAACGGTCGGAAACTTTAAGGGGGTGACTTATGCCGCTTTTCGACTACCTTTGTCCCGACTGCGGTCAAACTTCTGAAATCCTGATGACCCCTGCCGCCGAGGCGCCGGTCTGCCCGGCGTGCGGCGGCAGCCGCCTTAAAAAGCTGCTGTCCGCGCACTCCTCTTTTTCCGGCGCATTGCGGCACTCCCTGCCCGGTCCGGGGGACACCGCCTGCTGCGGGTCCGCGCCGGGCCATGCGGGCTGCGCCGGCCCCGGGAGCTGCTGCGGCCGCAAGGCGCCCTGAGTGCCGCAGCGCCCCGCCACCGAGCCCAGCGCCTATCAGCGCGAACAACTCGAGGCCCTTGTCCTGGTGCGCAGCCATTTGGCGCACCTGGGGCCGGCCCAGCAGGACCGCCTGCGCCGCCAGGCGGCGCCTTACCTTGCGCTGCGGGCGGAGATGGCCGCTTTCCTGGCCGCCCATTTCAGCGAAATCTGCACGCTCACCTGCTTCAGCAACCGGTTGAGCGCCTGCTGCAGCCGCGACGGCATCATCACCTTCTTTGCCGATGTGGTTCTCAACGTGCTGGTTTCCGGGGAGGCGCAGGGCGAAAGCCTGCAGGCCCTTTTGGAGCGGCCCCACGTGGGCGGCAAGTGCGTCTACCTCGGCGGCGGGGGCTGCCGCTGGCGCCTGAAGCCCATCGTATGCGAGCGTTTTATCTGCGACACCGCCCAGCACCGGGTGTTCGACCAGCAGCCGGTCCTGCGGGGCGCCTGGGAAACCCTCAAGCAAAGGGCCAGCACCTTCACCTGGCCCGACCGCCCGATCCTCTTTGACCGGCTGGAGCAGGAATTCATCGATGCCGGCTTCTCGTCTTCCCTGATGTACCTTCATCAAAGCCCCGGGCTGCTGCGGGTCAAGCGCCGTGCCCGGGAGGCCGCCCGCCGCTGCTGAGATTGCCTGCATCCTGAGCGACGGCGCTCGATGCCGTGCGCCTCCCGCTCAGGAGGTCTCTGCAAGGGCGCTCTGCAGGCGCTCGAGGGCCTTGTCGTATTCGTAGGCCCCGATGCACGCCCCCAGCTCAGTCGCCAGCGCCGCCGGCAGATACGGGCGCGCGGCGGCGAAGCGCGGCGGGATGGTTTCAGGGTCCGCCAGTTGGAGCGCCTCGGCCAACTGGGCCAGTTTGTCCCGCCGTTCGGCCGGGTCGCCCGCCGGCGGCTCGCCAGCGACCGCCGCCGGCGCCGATGAAATGGCGCCGATCCCGGCCAGCACCTCGGTCAGGTGCGCACTGACCTCGGCTGTGAGGGCCGAAAGGATCACGGCGTCCGGTGCTGCGGAATCCGTCAGGGTTTTCTCCAGATCCCGGGCGGCCGTCGACAGGTGCGTTGCGCCGATATTGGCGGCGCTGCCCTTGATGCTGTGGGCCAGCTGGCGCAGGGCCTCGTGGTCCCCGCCGGCCCGCAGGGTCTCGAGAGCGGCGGTCGTGTTGATGTTGTGCTCGGCAAACCCGACCAGGATCCGGCGGAAGGTGGCCGGGTCGATGTTGAGGGCATCCAGGGTCTGGCGAACCTGAATCCCCGGCAGACTGTCCGGCAACTCGCCGGCCGCAGAGGGCGCTGCGACAGGGGATGCGGGCGGCGCCTGTCCGGGTTCCGGCAGCGGGCAGGCAGGGGTTATGGGGCGTTTGATGGTGCGCCAGAGGGTGTGAAACAGGCGGTCCTGATTGATGGGTTTCGAGACGTAGCCGTCCATCCCCGCCGCCAGACATTTTTCCTCGTCGCCTTTCATGGCGTGCGCGGTCATGGCGATGATCGGAATGTGCTGGACGGCCTGGGTGTCGCGGATCGCCCGGGTGGCCTCGAAGCCGTCCATTTCGGGCATCTGGATGTCCATCAGGACCGCGTCGAAAGCGCCGGCTTGAACCGCGGCGAGTGCTTCGCGGCCATTGGCGGCGGTTTTCACCTGGATGCCGGCGGATTCCAGCACCGCCGTTGCGATCTCCCGGTTGGTGGGGTTGTCCTCGGCCAAAAGGACCCGACAGCCGCGCAGGCGCTCCTTGTAGATCGAGGCCCGGGTCGTGAAGCGGGTTCGCGTGGGTTCGCTTTTTAAGGTGGTTTTGCCGAACGCGTCCATCACGGCGTTGAACAGCTCCGACTGGTAGATCGGCTTGGCCAGAAACCCGTTGATGCCCGCCTGCTGGGCCGCGCTGCGGACGCTCTGGTCCTCGAAGGCGGTCATCAGGATGATGACGGTGTCGAGCTGCAAGTCGCGGCGGATACGGCGGGCGGCGGCGATCCCGTCCATGCCGGGCATCCGCCAGTCCATCAGGATCAGGTCGAAGGGCTGTTCGCGGGTCTGGTTTCCCTGAAGCTGCTGCAGGGCCTCCTCGGCCGAGGTGACCGTTCGCACCTGAAACCCGAAGCTCTCGAGCATTTTCTGCATGATTACGAGGCTGTCGTTTAAGTCGTCCACCACCAGCACGTAAAGCCCCTGGATGTCGGAGGGCGGTTCGAACTTCGGCGGGGACACCTCGGTGCAGCGTTCGAAGCCGGCGGTAAAGAAAAAGGTGCTGCCCTTGCCCAACTCGCTTTCCACCCAGATGGTCCCGCCCATCATCTGAACCAACTGCCTGCAGATCGCCAGCCCCAGGCCGGTCCCTTGGTATTTGCGGGTCGAGGAGGCGTCTGCCTGGCTGAAGGACTGGAACAGCAGCGGCAGGTACTCCGGCGCGATCCCGATGCCGCTGTCCTTGACGAAAAACTTGAGAAAAACCTTGTTGTCGGCGGTTTCCGTCGGGCCGAGGCCGACCAGGATCACGCCGCCTTTATCGGTGAATTTGACCGAGTTGCTGACCAGGTTGGTGAGGATCTGCTGAAGGCGCAGGGGGTCGCCCATCAGCGCCCTGGGAGTGCCAGGGTCGATATCCACCAGGAGTTCGATGCGGTTTTCGGCGACCTTGGAATGAAAGACGTCCACCACGCGGTCGAGAATCTCGTCCAGCATGAAGGGGCGGGTTTCCAGCGCCATTTTTTCGGCCTCGATCTTGGAGAAATCCAGGATGTCGTTGATGATCCCCAGCAGGGAATAGGCCGAGGTGTGGATGATTTCGAGGTAGTGGGTGGCCCTTTCGGGCAGTTTTTCACTGAGCGCCAGCTCGGACGCGGCGATCACTCCGTTCATGGGGGTGCGGATCTCGTGGCTCATGTTGGCCAGAAACTCGCTCTTGGCGCGGGTTGCGGCTTCAGCCTGGTCCCGGGCCTGGATCAGGCGTTTTTCCACCAGGCGCCGCTCGCCGACTTCGGCCTCCAGACGGAAGTGCGAGGTCTTCAAGCGCCGGTTGAGCTTCATGATGGTCACGGTGAAACCCGCGAGGATCAGAAACCCGGCCGCGATCAACTCCAGCCAGTACCAATACTTTTTGAGCACGTCGCCAAAGGTGATCATGCCCAGGTCACGGTAAGGTCCAATCTTCAGTTCCCGCAGGAGGTCGTGTACGCTCTGGTAGTTGAGCGGGATGGTCCAACCCGCGTAGCGCCCGGCGACGGCCGCCGGGTTGTCGGGCGTGATCTGGAGCAGGGCGATGGCCACGGCCACGCCCAGTTCGTCGGCGGTGCGGCCCATTTTGGCGATCGGCCATTCGGGATACAGGCGGGTTGAGTAGACCAACTGCAGATCCGCGGTGGGAACGCCGTCCACGGGAATGATAAAAAAGTCCGCGAGGTCGATCTTGTTTT
>JAWOJK010000275.1:0-25357 GCA_046481705.1 Desulfobacterales bacterium
ATCACCCGCGCCGCTTGCGCCAATATCCCCATCACGATGCTGGCCGCGGTGGATGCGGTGCTATCCTGGGTTGCGCAAAACGGCGGGCGGGTTGTTGGCATCGACGCCGAGGCCTGGCAAAGCGAGGTCGCTTATCCGCCGCAATCCCTCTTGGAAGCCAACGCGCGCCACCCGCTTAGCGCTGGGCCGGATCTCAGGATCGATGGGGGGGCCGCTACCGGGAGGGGGAGACCCTGCCCGCCGGCTGCAGTGCCCCCCTGGCCCGGGGTTTCCACGCGATTCGAGGTCGCCGGCGGGCCGGCGCCTTCGGCCGCTTACTCCGGCAGCCGGCCTTTCCTGACGAGGCCGCGCCCATGCCGCACCCGCCCCCTTTTGGCGCTTGGGTTTGGGGTGGGCGGTCGGGACGGTCATCTGGCCGCCCTGTTGGACGGGCTCTTGCGGGAGGCCCCGGAGGGGTGCAAAAAATCCAGCTTAAATCCGATACGCCTATCGCTTCAACCCGGTCCTGGCTCCCATCCGGCTGCCCGCGGCCTCCCTGCCGACCATCGAGATTCGTCTGAACACCGATATCCGGCAGCCCGGGGGCGGGTGCCAATCCGTCGAGCCTCGCTCCGGCCCTCTGACCTGCCGGCTGAGCGACGAGATCCTTACCTGGTATGGGACGGGCAGGCCCAGGGGCGAAGGGGGCCGGAGCGAATTGGATCTGGCGATAATGGCTGCGGGCACCCCCCCCCTGCCGCTGCTGCGGCTCAGGCGGCTGTGGCTGGATCTGCGCCAGATCCGGCCCGCGCTGCCGGGTCGCGTGTTTTTTGCAGGATTAGGCGGGATTAGCGTCGGCCGCCGGCACCACCCCGGTCCCTGCCGCCCCGGTCGCCACCGCCGCCACCGCCGTAGCCGCCGCCGCCACCCCCGCGACCGCCACCGCCACCGCCGTAGCCGCCGCCTCCACCTCCGCGACCGCCGTAGCCGCCACCGCCACCGCCACCGCCCCGGCCGCCGCTGCGGCCGCCCTTGGCGCCTTCAGCCTTCGGGCGTGCTTCGTTGACGGTAAGTGTGCGGCCCTTGAACTCCTTGCCGTTGAGGCCCTCGATGGCCGCCTGGCCTTCGGCCGCGGAGGGCATCTCCACAAAACCGAAGCCTTTGGATTCGCCGCTGTATTTGTCTTTGATGATGGCGGCGGATTCGACTTTGCCGAATGCCTCGAAAGCTTCCCGAAGATCCCCTTCACTGACATTGTAAGACAGGTTTCCGACATAGATGTTCATGGTTCTGCACTCCTTTTTGATGGTGCGTCAAATCGTTTTACGATTTGGGTTTTGGGGGGCTCCACGGTTGGAAAAATGATGCCCCGGATAATCGGGAGGCGTCGTGCCACCCGTCCAGTCGGTGAGGGGTAAATCCGATCGGCAGCCCCTCGGGTTGTAGATCGAAATCACCGGTCTCTTTGCGGCCACGGGTGCCCGCAATCCTCTGATAGGCTCAGTGCGGGGCCAAGAATCCACGCCGGCGCGTCCGGCCTGATCTTCCAAGCCGCCGCGGCGCAAGTTCAGGCCGCCGTGCGCCCCGTGCTCGGGTCACACGGGTCTAAGCGCTGAGTTTATAAAATTCTCTAAATTGGCCCGTTCAGGCGTCCGTCTCTATGGCTTTCGATGGCAGGTTCTTTCCACGGGGTCAACGCTGGCGCTGCATCCGGGTCGCCGCTGACCGAGTCTGAAAAGCGGAATTTTCCGGCCGAGCCGGGGGTGGTGCCGTAAGTGCTGGTGGCCGTCGCGGTTTGAGTGGCTGGGAGTTTTTAGGGTGCCAGCCGATGGGCGTCGCCGCTTCTTGCGCGTCTGCAACGATAATATTTGTATTATCAGGCACGATCGGGATTGGGGCAAGGGTTTTTTTCGTCTGAAAGCGCTGCGGGGTCTGGCTGTCGGTCCCTGAATGGCCTCGCGGCGCTGTCCGGCGGGGCCTCGGAACGGGGGTGGAAACGCATAAACCCTCTTTTTTTAATACCATTTTATCGCGCTGCAGGGAGCGGCTGGAGATTCAATTGGTTGGGGCCAAGCGCCGTTCCGAAGGCTATAAAAAATTTATTTTTTACGGGTCGGCCCGACCCTGCCGGGTTCAGGGCCGGAAAAGCAGTGGGCCGTCACTGCGTCATGACTTGCTGGACTTTCTGGGAGAGCGCATTCAGTGAGAAAGGCTTTTGGATAAAACCGTTGCAGCCCCGCGCCATGATTTGGCTGGCCTTGCCTTCAAGGCTGTAGCCGCTGGAGAGCAGCACCCGCACCGCCGGGTTGATGGCCCGCAACCGGTCAAAAGTCTCGTCGCCGCCTGCATCGGGCATGATCATATCCAGGATGACCAGGTCCAGCGCGTCCTTTTTTTGGTCGTAAATCGCCAGGGCCTCCTGCCCCGACAGAGCGGTCTGGACGCTGTAGCCCAATTTCTCCAGCATGGCTTGGCCCACCGTGACGATCATTTCTTCGTCGTCCACCAGCAGCACCCCGCCGCGACCGCCGACGATCTGCTCGTGCTGGCGGTGCGGCGCCTCCGGCGGCGCTGGGGCGGGGGACGAGGCCGGCAGGAGGATTTCAAAGGTGGTGCCCTTGCCGGGCAGGCTGCTGACGGTGACAAAGCCGTTGTGGTTGCGCACGATGCCGTAAACCGCGGCCAGCCCCAATCCGGTGCCCCGGTGGCGATGGCGGGTGGTGAAAAAAGGCTCGAAGATCCGCTGACGGGTCTCGGCATTCATGCCCACGCCGGTGTCGCGGACGGCCACCCGCACGTAGGCGCCTGGGCTTACCTCGCAAGCCCGGGCCCTTTCGGCATCGACCGCGACGTTGTCGGCGCTGATCCGCAGGCTGCCGCCCTGGGGCATGGCCTGCCAGGCGTTGACGAACAGGTTCAGCAGCACCTGGGCGATCTGGTCGCGGTCCCCTTCCACCGGTCGAAGATCCGGGCTGCACACGGTTTCGACCCGGATCTCGCGGCGGGTGCGGGCAAAAAGCGCGCTTTCGGTTTGGATCAGCTGGGCCAGGTCGGTGGTTTTGACCTCGTACTTGCCGCCCCGCGCAAAGCCCAGCAGTTGGTGGGTGAGGTGCGAGGCGCTGCGGGTGCACTCCTCGATGGCCTTCAGGTGCTTCTCTGCGGGAATGGCCGCAGCCTCGGTGGCCAGCAGAATCGACGTGTGGCCCAGAATGCCCATCAGGAGGTTGTTGAAATCGTGGGCGATACCGCCGGCCAGGGTGCCGATGGCCTCGAGTTTCTGAGCTTCGATGAACTGTTCCTCCAACCGCTTGATGTCGGTGACGTCCCGGGCGATCACCGCCATGCCCTGAACGCTGCCGTCGCGCTCCAGGATCGGGTAAAAGGCGATGTCCATCAGGCGCTTGCTGGATGTTTTGGAGGAGAACCAGGCTTTGTGGCGAATCTCCTCCCCGTTCAGGCAGCGGTCGACGTCCGCTTTCAGGCGCTGTTCAAAAAACGAGTGGCCGAAAATGGCGGGAACCGATGCGCCGATCAGGGCCTCCTGCGGGGTGTCGAGAAAACGGGCGAGGGTGGGGTTGGCGGCCTGAAAGCGATAATCCCGGTCGACCATGGCGAGGTGATCGTTGGAGGCCATCACCATCTTCTCATAATTGCGCAGCATCCGCTCGGTTTTGACCTGCTCGCTGATGTCGCGGATGAATTTGACGGCCCCGGTAATCTCGCCGCTGGCTTCGTCCCGGATCGGGTAGCAGAAAACCTCGATCCATTCCAGCGCCAGGCCGTGGGGGGCCGGTTTGATCTGCCGCTCGCTGCGGCCGGTTTGAAAACAGCGCTGGACCGGGCACGGATCGCAGGCGCGGGCGCCTGCAGGGTAGCACTCGTAGCATTTGCGGCCCACCATGGGCGCGCAGTCCGCGCTCCAGCGCTGCATGACCTGGTTGGTCATCAGGACCGACAGGTCCCGGTCGATCACGCTGATATCGCCCTGAATACTTTCCAGGATCTTGGCCAGAAACGTTTTCTGGCGTTTGAGCTCCGTGGCGTTTTGTTTTTGGGCGGTAATGTCCCGCAGGATCAGCCCGATGCCCTCGCTGGTTTTGAAGGCGCTGATGGCCAGGTGCAGGCTGCCGGACGGCAGCTCCACGCTGACGTCCTCGAAGTTGACCGGGTTTCCCGACAGAAACGTTTTGCGGTATTGGTCGATGCGGCCCTCGGATACGGCGCTGGGCGACAGATCGGCCAGTTGCATGCCCACCAGGCTGCGCCCCATCCGGTTTATTTTTTCGGCGGCAGGGTTGGCGAACAGGATCGTGAGGGTTTCATCCAGGAGCAGAAACCCGTCGCTGGCGGCGCCCGCGAAGGCGGCAAGCTGCCGCTCGGTTTCGCGGTGCGCGGCCTCGCGCCGCAGCCGCCCCGCCACCTGCCGGTGGGCGAAGCCCCACAGTGCGAGGGTGGTCAGCAGAACAAACAGCCAGCCGTGGTATTTTTGCACCAAGGCGGCCGCCGCGGGAGTGGAAAGGGCCGTCAGGACCCGGTCTGCCAGAAGCATCCAGAGGCCCCCGCAGCTGGCGTAGAAAAGGGAGATTTTAAACGGTAGACTGAATTTCATTGGATTTCGGGGGTCGTTTTTATTTGCCGGCAAGCAGGTAACACCGCCGAGAGCTGTTTTCAAAGGGATATCGGCCGCCGCGGCCCGCCGCTGATGTTTGGGGCGGCACCCGCAGCGGGCTTTTATCTCATCGGATCAAGGGGTGTTTTACCCAACACAAAAATGGCCGGCGGCAATCGCGCCAACGCCGACCATGGTGTTTGCAGGACGCCAAACGCCGGTCGCTTCCGGGTCGCGCTTTCAGGGCAGATAGTCTTCCCGGACGGGTGAAAAGGCTTCAACCGCCACCGCATCGTCGAGGGCCACGGCGCTGTGGGTCACGTTGCCGGCAATGCACCAGCTGTCGCCGGGGGCGACCAGGTGGCATTGCTCACCGATCGTCAGCTCCAGGCGGCCGGATACCAGGTAGCCGGTCTGCTCGTGGGGGTGCCGGTGGGCCGGCAGCACCGCGCCCTTCGCCAGCCGGAATTCCGCCAGCAGGGTCTTTTCACCGTAAACCAGGGTTTTCAGCTTGATTTTGTCCAGTATGTCCTTGTAGCCGCCGGCATTTTGTGGTTGAAACATTTGGAAGCTCCCCTTCGCCAAGAAATTTAGATCGTATCCCGCGCGCTGCCGACAGCGGTGCCCCGGCGGGGCGCCATTTAGACTCGGCCTGCAGCCCTGACCCTTCTTAGGGCGGCCGGTGGCGGGTGTCAAACCGATTCTGCCGGGGGCGGTTGATTTCCGGCCGGACATGCCCCCGAATTGCGGAGAGTGCCGCGTGCCGCGCGAACCTGATTCATATCCGCATCCCGGCCCCGTCAAATTACTGCGGGCCGCCGTTTTGATGGTGCTGGCATCGGTCCTGCTTTCGGCCTGCGGGATGGTCAACACCACCTGGCGCACCGCCCGGGGGGCGGGCAAGGCCACCTACACGGTGGGGAAACTGGTGACCCGTGCCACCCTCGAGGCCGGCAAGGTGGTCTACCGGGTGGGGGGCTACACCTTCAAGGTGGTGACGGCGCCGTTGACCTGGCCGCTGACCCATGAAGAAGTCGAAACCATTGACGGTCTCGCGCCTCGGGAGGCGATCCGGCAGGGCCGGGTCAAAATGTCGCCCTACGTCGTCAAGGGTCGGCGCTACGTACCGATGACCCTGGCCGAAGCCGGTCGCTACCGCGAATCCGGGGTCGCTTCCTGGTACGGCAACGAAACTCTCGAGCGCAAAGGCGGGCACATGACCGCCAATGGTGAGGCCTTCGATCCGAATGAACTTTCGGCGGCCCACAAGCACCTGCCGCTGCCGACCTATGCACGGGTCACCAACCTGCAAAACGGGCGCACCCTCATTGTGCGCGTCAACGACCGCGGGCCGTTCGTGGACGGCCGGATCATCGATGTGAGTGCCGCCGCGGCGCGCCGGCTCGGGTTTTATGAGGCGGGCACCGCACGTGTGCGGGTGGCGGCGATTCCGGTGGATGGATAGCCGGCGGGGTCTTGGCAGATAATAACGACGCTTTTTTCCGAGTTCATCAAAAGAGGTTGTGATGCGCCCCCCTGTGCCTCATGTAAGGGTCGCGGTAATAAATAATTCCACAAGATAGATGTGGAATTGTTTTTTTCCGAGGCCCTAAGGCGGCCACCGCGGCTTATACGCGAAATTGGGCGCACCCTGGGAGTGTGACTGCATGCTGGCGCTGAGCCTCGCTTTTGCCGCCTGTTTAGGCTGGGGGATCGGTGATTTTCTGGGCGGCCTCAAAAGTCGGGTGGTGCCGGTGTTGACCGTGCTGGCGCTCTCGTGCCTCAGTGGGCTGGCGCTGACGGCGGTTCTCGTGGTCCTGCGGGGAACGCCGCCGCCGCCGGACCCGGCCCTTTTTTTCGCGGTTGCCGCCGGCGCGGTGGGGGTGTTGGGGCTGCTGTGCCTCTTCCGCGGCATGGCGGTGGGTTCCATGGCGATTGTCGCCGCCGTCAGCGCGACCGGGGTGGCACTGCCGGTGCTGGTGGGGCTCTACGGGGGCGACGACCCCTCCGGGCTGCAGATGATCGGTATGGCGGCGGCCGTGGTGGGCGCCGTGATGGCCGTGCGGGACAAGGGGGCCAATCCGGCAGGCGCCAACGTCGCCGCCGGGGCCGGGCTGGCGCTGGGGGCGGCCGTGGCGTTCGGCAGTTTTTTTATTCTGATCGATTTGGCCGGTCGCTCTGACCCCCTTTGGGCCGCTCTGCTGGTGCGGCTTTCAGAAGCGCTTTGCCTCCTTCCGGCAGTCCTGGTGACCAGGCCCGCGCTGCGCGCGGCGCGTTCTCACCTGCCGGCCATCCTGGGAGTGGGAATTTTCGATGCCTTGGGGGTTTACGCTTTCACCCTCGCCACCACCCAGGGTATGCTGAGCGTGGTATCGGTGGTGGGGTCGCTCTATCCGGCGGTGACGGTCTGCCTGGCGGCCCTCATCCTGCGCGAGCGGCCCCGGCGGGTGCAACTGGCGGGCATTTCCCTGGCCATCTGCGGCATTGCGCTGATTTCCGCCGGGTAGCGGGGCTTTTTCCGGGACGCGGATCCGGTCGCCGGGGTCTGTCGCCGACCGGCCCTGGCCCCAGGTCAAATCCGTGATTGCCGTCTTCCAGCGACGGGAGGAAGCATGGGAATAAAAATCCACAGGGCTGAGCCCGAAACCGCGGCCGGCGGCGGGATGGAAGCCGCTCTGGCCAAGGAACTGCAGAAATTCCGGGTGCTCTACGACCTGGCCGTGGCCATGACCGCGGCCCACAGTCTGGATGACAACTTGAGGCAGCTGGTTGCGATCTGCCGGCGCCTGCTGGGGGTCGAAACCGCCTTTATCGCCCTGCGTGACGAAAGCCGCGGCATGGTCTGCATGCACGTCACCGAGGGAATCCAGTCCACGAGGTTCAAACAGCTCTGCATTCCCTTTGGCCACGGACTGGCCGGGCTGGTGTCCCAGGCCCGGCGGGGCCGGATCGTTCCAAATTATTTCGCGCTCGAGAACCTTGACCCCGAGTTGAGGTCCGCCGTGGCCGATGAGGGGCTGATCGCCGGCATGGGGGTCCCGATTCAGATGAATGACCAGAACCTCGGGGCGCTCTATGTGTTCAACCGGTGCCCGACCGATTTTGACGCTTCTGAGCTGGACACCCTTTTCCTGCTGGGCAATCTGGTGGCCGTTGAAATCACCCGCAAACGGGCCGAAAACGCCCTGCAGCAGTCCCAGGAAACCCTGGAGGTGCGGGTCAAGGCGCGCACCGGCGAACTTCGCCGGATCAATGCCCAGCTGCGGCAGGAAATCGAGGACCGTCGCCAGGCCGAAGACGCCCTGCGCCAGAGCGAAGAGCGCTTCCGCGAAATGGCCGAGCATGTGCACGAGGTCTTCTGGCTGTTGGACTGGGGCGCGCAGCGGATGGTGTATGCCAGCCCCGCCTACGAAACGATCTGGGGGCGTCCGGTGGCGGCCTTGTGCGCCGATTTCGGGGAATGGGTCCGCAGCATCCACCCGGATGACCGGGCCGCGGCCGAGGGCTGGCTGGCGCGCATCGCGGCCACCAGAGGGGCGGAAACCCGCGAGTACCGGATTGTGCGGCCCGACGGCGCGGTGCGCTGGATCGCCGACCGCGCGGTGGCCATCTCGGCCGCGGGCGGCCGGGTGACGCGCCTCACCGGGATCGCCGAGGACATCACCGCCCGCAAGGAGGCCGAAGAAGAGCTCATCAAACGCCAGAATTTCCTGGAATCCATTCTTTTCCACGCACCCGACGCCATCATTACACTCGATGCGCGGCACCACGTGCTGGAATGGAACCCCGGTGCCGAGAACCTCTTCGGCTATACGTTTGAAGAGGCCGTCGGGCGCAACCTGGACGACCTTGTGGCCCGTGCGGACGTTTACCCGGAGGCCGCCGCGATCACCCGGCGGGTGCTGGCCGGCGGAAAATTCGAGCCGCTCGAAACGGTCCGCTACGCCAAGGACGGCCGCCCCATCCAGGTGATCGCCGCGGGCACACCGATCATGGTCAAGGGCGAGCTGCAGGGGGTCGTGGCGGTGTACACCGACATCAGCGTCCGCAAACAGGCCGAAACCGCCCTGCGGGCCAGTGAGGAGCGGCTGCGGGCGGTGTACCAGACGCTGCCCGACCCGGTGACCCTCACCCGCCTGACCGACGGCACTTACAGCGATGTCAATCAGGCCTTCAGCCAGGTGACCGGTTACCTGCGGGAGGAGGTCATCGGCCGGACGAGCCGCGAGATCGGCATCTGGCAAGACCCCGGCGACCGCCAGCGGATGATGGCCGAGGTCCGCCGCAGCGGGCAGGTGCTGTGCATGGAGATCACGTTTATCGCCAAGGACGGCCGGGTGCTGCCCGGGCTGGTTTCCGGCCGCTCTCTGGTGCTCAACGACGAGCCCCATCTTTTGCTGGTCACCCGCGATATCAGCGAGCTGAAAGCGGCCTTTGAGGAAAAGGAAAGGCTCGAGGCGCAGCTCAAGCAGGCCCAGAAAATGGAGGCCATCGGCACGCTGGCCGGCGGCATCGCCCACGATTTCAACAACCTTCTGATGGGGGTCCAGGGGCACACCTCCCTGATGATGTGCGATCCCGAATTCCCGCCGCGGCATCGCGAAAACCTGAAAGGCATCGACGCCTGCATCCTCAGCGCCGCCAATCTCACGCGGCAGCTGCTGGGGTTTGCGCGCGGCGGCAAATACGTCGTCGAGCCCGTCGACCTCAATCGCCTGATCGACGGCTGCAGTCGGATGTTCGGCCGGACCCACCGGGAAATCCACATCCACATCCGTTTGCAGGAGGCGCTCTGGGCCGTGGCCGGTGATCGCGGCCAGATCGAGCAGGTGCTGCTCAACCTGTTCGTGAACGCCTGGCAGGCCATGCCCGCCGGCGGGACTTTGGGCGTTGCAACCGAAAACCGCTATCTGGCGCAGGAAGCCGCCCGGCCGCTGGGGCTGGCGGCAGGCCGCTATGTGCGCATCGCGGTGGCCGATAGCGGTGAGGGCATAGATCCCGAAATCCAGCAGCGGATCTTCGACCCCTTTTTCACCACCAAGGACCGGGGGTGCGGCACCGGCTTGGGGTTGGCCTCGGTCTACGGCATCGTCCAGAACCACGGCGGCGCCGTCACGGTCTCCAGCCGCAAGGGCGAGGGCGCACTTTTCCACATTTACCTGCCGGCCACAGGCGGCGCGGCAACCGAAACCCTGCCGCTGCCGGAAGCCCCCCACCAGGGGTCGGGTACGATTCTGCTGGTGGATGACGAGCCGGTGATCCTGGACGTGGTGGCGGTCATGCTCCAGAAACTCGGCTACACGGTCTTGACCGCCGACAGCGGCCAGGCCGCGCTGGACCTTTACCGGGCGCACCGCGGCCAGGTGGCCCTGGTTATCCTGGACATGGTCATGCCGGGCATGAACGGCGGCGAGACCTTCGACCGGCTCAAGGCCAGCGACCCGGCGGTGCGCGTGCTGCTGTGCTCCGGCTACAGTATCGACGGCCGCGCGAGCGAGATCCTGGCGCGGGGCTGCAACGGGTTTATCCAAAAGCCTTTCGATATGGGCCAGCTCTCCGAAAAGATCCAGGCGGCAATCGCCGGATAACCGGGCTTGCGCAGCGCCGGCAGCGGGCATGTTCGTTTCGCCCGGTTCAGTGAATCAGGCGCGGGAGAAAGGTTACGATCTGCGGAAACAGCATCAGCAGGAGGATGCAGAGAACATAGGCGGGCAGGAAGTAGGCGGTGCCTTTGAAGACGTCCTCGAGGGGCACGTCCTTGGCCATCGCGCCGACCACGTAGGTGGTCGCTCCCACCGGCGGGGTCACGGCCCCCAGGGTCGTGATCACCGTGATCGTGACCGCGAACCAGATGGGGTCGTAGCCCAGCTGGGTGGCCACCGGAAAGAAGATCGGGATGGTGATCAGCAGCAGCGCCAGGGCGTCCATGACGGCGCCGCCGATGATGTAGATAACGAAAATGATGCTGATGACGATCATCTTGGGCACGGGGAGGTCCACCACCCAGGCGGCGATGTCGAAAGGGATGCGCGTGACCGTCAGAAAACGGCCGAAGATAACGGCCCCGGCCACGATCGTGATCACCATGCAGGAGATCCGCAGGGTGTCCTTGACGGCGTAAAAAAATCCCTGCCAGGAGAGCAGCCCCCGGCCCAGGCTGATCGCCACGGCGAAGAATGAACCGGCAGCGCCGGCCTCGGCCGGCGTGAAGACCCCGAAATAGAGTCCCAGCATCACCAGCAGAAACAGGATCGCCATCTCCATCGCCCCGGAGAGCGCAGCCAGCCGGTCGCCAAGGCTGAAGCGTGGGCCCACCGGGCCCCAGTCGGGGTGGCGCCGGCAGACCAGGTAAACCGTCCCCATCAGAAGCAGGGTCAGAACAACGCCCGCCCCGATCCCGCCGTAAAAAAGGCGTGCGATCGACTGCTCGGTTGAAAGCCCGATGACGATCAGCACGACGCTCGGCGGGATCACCACCCCCAGGGTCGAACCACAGGCCACGGCCCCCGTGCTGAGCATCGGGTTATAGCGGTATTTCTTCATCTCGGGCAGGGCCACCGTGGACATCGTCGCGGCGGTGGCCGCGTTGGAGCCGCAAATGGCCGAAAAGGCCGAGCAGGCCAGCACGGTCGCCATGGCGATGCCGCCGCGGATATGTCCCACCCATTTGTAGGCCGCGGTGTAGAGCTTCTCGTTGACGCCCGAATAATAGGCGATCTGGCCCATGAAAATAAACAGCGGGATCACCGTCAGGCCGTATTGCGTGAAGGTCGACCAGTAGACCGCGCCGACCATGTTGAGTCCCGCCTTGACCGAGACCACGTAGCAGAAGCCGCCGAACCCCACGATACCCATGGCAAACCCCACCGGCATCCCCAGAAAAAAGAGGATCACCATCAGGATCCCAATGCCGGATATCCCCACCCAGGCCAGGCTCATCGGCGGCCTCCCCGGGAGGGGCGCAACCCCTTGACCCCCTCCGCCAAAAACACCACCGCCAGCATCGCGCAGCCCGCCGCCACCCCGTAGGTGAAAGGGTAGTAGGGCACCCGCAGGGTTTCGGTGAGTTCGCCGGTTTGCCGCAGCACCGCGGCCTTGTCGGCCAGCTGCCATGCGACCACCGCGAAAAAAACGGCGCACACGGCGCTGTTGACCAGACCGAGCAGCCGCCGCACGCCGGGCGGGAAGGTGTTGATCAGCACGTCCACGGCGATGTGGCCGCGCTGGGCCTGGGTGTAGGCCAGGCTGAAGGCGGTCACCAGCGCGCCGAAGAAGCCCATCAGTTCGAAGGTTCCGCGAATGGGCAGCCAGGCAATCCGCAACCCGATATTGGCGCAGGTCAGCAGGATCATGCCCACCAGAAACACACCGGCCGCCAGAACCAGCCAGCGGTTGCTCCAACCGATCAGTTTTTCGAGTGCTTTTTGCATAGCGGTTGCAGTCCGGCAACAGCCCCGGACGGTCTTGCCCGGGGCGTTAGGGGTTCAGCTGGGTCCTGCGGCTAACGGCCGTGCCGCTGGATCAGCGCCTGGATATCGCTGACGATGGCCGCGGCCGGAAAATTGTCGGTGCCGGTCGACTGCACCCACTGGTCGGTGATCGGCTGCAGCAGCCGGTTCCATTCGGCTTTTTCGGCTTCCGAAAGGCTGATGACCGTTACCTGATGGGTGTCGCGGGACCAGTTCAACGACTCCTGGACATGGTTGTCCATGTAATTGCCGGTCCATTCGGCCTGCTCCACCCGCAGGTCGTCCATGACCTGTTGCACCGCCGGCGGCAGGGCGTTCCAGCGTTCCATGTTCATCACCACCGCAAAGGGGTAGATCACGGTGTCGGTGAGGGTGACGTATTTGCAGATTTCGGCGAATTTGAGGTCTTTCATCACCTCCAGCGAGGAGAACAGCCCCTGCACCACGCCCTTTTGAAGGGCTTCCGGGGTGGCCGACATGGGCATGCCCACCTGGTTTGCGCCCCAGGCCTTGAGAATCTCGGCCGCGCCGCCGGAGGCCCGCAGGTCGAGCCCCTTGAGGTCCGCCAGGCTGCGGACCGCTTTCTTGGACATGATGTTGGCAGGCGCCGTGGCGAACATCGTGAGCACCTTGACGGCGGCAAACTCCTGGGGCTGATATTTCTGGTAGAGATCCCAGAGCACCAGGCTGCCGACCCGGGCGTTGGGGATGTCCAGCGGCAGACTGGTGGCGTTGGTGACCACGAAGCGGCCGGGCTGGTAGGCCATACAGAGGCAGCCGATGTCCGCCTGGCCGGCAATCACGCCGTCCATCATGTCCTTGGCGTCCAGCAGGGTGCCCCCGGGAAAGGTGTCGATGCGCACCTGGCCCTCGGTGCGGCTTTCCACCTCCTGCTTCCAGCGTTCCATCTGGACGCAGGGGAAGGTCGGCGCCGGCGGGAAATTGGCGTAGCTGAGGGTGACCGGAGCAGCGCTTGCAGGGGGCGCCGCGAGGCTGCAGAGTGCTGCGAGCCCCAGTAAAATACCCCATCGGATGTGTCTGAATCGTGAAACCATGGTGTTTTCCCTCCTCCTGTGTGGTGTCGCGTTGATGGCGAGCGGGCTTTGGACTGCAGCCGGCCGGTGTTTGGGGAAAGTCAGGCGCTGTCGCCGTTGCCGTTGCGGTGGTCGAACACCCGCCGGCTTTTGCGCTGGGTGCGCGGCAGGCTGCCGTGTGCGACGAGTTCCACATCGCTGCGCACCAGCACCTTGCGCCGGATCTCGGTGGCAATCCGCTCGGCCAGATGCGGGTCGTCGGCAGAGCCGCCGTCCTGCCCGCGTTCGACCTTAATGACCATCCGGTCACGGCCGTTTTCGCGGCCCATCAGATGAATCTGGAACTCGCTGCCGGTCCCCGCAACCTGGCTGAGCACATGGTCGATCTGGCTGGGGTAGATGTTGACCGCCCGGTAGATGAACATGTCGTCGCTGCGGCCCATGATCCGATCGTGGCGCGGAAAGGGAATGCCGCAGGCGCAGGGGCCTTCGATGAGGCGGGTCAGGTCGTGGGTGCGGTAGCGGATCAGGGGGCTGGCCTCCTTGCGCAGGGTCGTGACCACCAGCTCGCCCTGGGTGCCAGCGGGCACGGGCTGCAGGGTTGCCGGGTCGATGATTTCGAAGATGAAATGATCCGCCCAGTAGTGGATGCCGCTGTGGCAGCGGCAGTCCAGGCCGCTGCCGGGGCCGTAGAGTTCGGTCAGCCCGTAGATGTCGAAGACGTGTTCGACGCCCATGAGGGCCTTGATGCGGGCGCGCATGGCGTCGCTGTGGCGCTCGGCACCGAGGATGATCTTCTGCAGGCGGATCCGGCCGCCGAGGTTGCGCTTGTGGATTTCTTCGGCCATCAGCAGCGCCATCGACGCGGTGGAGCAGAAGACGGTCGCCCCCATGTCCACCAGCATCTCGCAGTGCATCTCGGCGTTGGCCGGTCCCAGCGGAATGGCCATCGCGCCGAAGCGCTCGCAGCCGGCCTGAAAGCCCGCACCGGCTGTCCACAGTCCGTAGCCGACCGCGATCTGGACGCGATCCTCGCGGGTCAGGCCGGCCAGTTCATAGCAGCGCGCGAAAAGCTCGGCCCACACGTCCACGTCCCGCTGGGTGTAGCACAGCACCTTGCGCTTGCCGGTGGTGCCCGAGGAGGCGTGAATGCGGGTGATCTCTTCAAAGGGCACCGCCCGCAGAGGAAAAGGGTATTCCGCCTGCAGGTCCTCCTTGTCGGTAAACGGCAGATGGACGATATCCGAGAGGGAGCGAACGTCCCGCGGCGCGATCCCCGCGGCTTCAAATTTGCGGCGGTAGGCGGGTGAGTTGTCGCAGGCGTGGGCCACGGTCCACTTCAGGCCCTCGAGCTGGATGTGCTGCAGCTTTTCCGGGGGCAGCTCCTCGGGGATGAAACGCATGAAACCCTCCATTGGGTGTTTTAGCGGCCCGCCGGGGCCGTGGCGCCGGCGGCAAGGGCCACCAGCGCGTCTTGCAGGAGCGTCGGTGTGGCGCCCAGGCGCTTTTGCAGCACGCTTTGAATGTCAGCCAGACCACAGAAAAGGGGTATGCTGCCGGCCAGGGCAAAACCCAGCAGGATCAGGTTGACGGCTCTGGGGTTGGCGATTTGGCGGGCCAGGCGGTCGGCGTCGAGCGCCCGGGTGCAGCGGCCGCCGCTGTTGCCCGCGGCATCCGCCGCGTTGACGGCGATCCAGCCGTCGGGTTTGAGAAAGGCCGCGTGCTGGGCGATGTTTTCGGCCTTCAAGGCCAGCAGCAGATCGGCATGCCCGGGGCGGATCAGGGGGCTTGAAAACGCGCCCAGCTTGAGGTGCGAGAGAACCGTGCCGCCCCGCTGGGCCATGCCGTGGGTCTCGGAGGAGAGCACTGCAAGGCCTCTCGCGATGGCCGCTTCGGCCAGCAGGCGGGTCACGAACAGCACGCCCTGGCCGCCGACGCCGCTGATGACGATTTGTTGATGTGATGGGGGTTGCATAGCATCTCCTGGCCTTGCGGCGTTAGTCGCTGTGACAGGCGGCGATGGCCTTCTGGGGGCAGATGGTCAGGCACACGCCGCACCCGCTGCAGACCAGCGGGTCGATGCGCACCCGCTCGGTTTCAGGATCTATGACCATTGCCGGGCATTCGAAGTTTTTCAGGCAGTAGCCGCAGCCGTCGCAGGCAGCGCTGATCGACAGCGGCCTGGCGGGCGCAGCCGTCCCCTGCTGGCGCTTGTCGAGCAGGCAGGGGTGCCGCGCGATCACCACCGCGGGCCCGCTGGCGCGGCTGTATCTGACGGCTGAGCGCAGCGTGCGTGTAAACGCTTCAAGCGCGTAAGGATCGGCGGTTTCGCAGCGGCTCACGCCGCAGCCGCGCACCAGGCTTTCGATGTCCACCTGGTTGAGCGGCTCGCCCATGGCGCCCGTTCCGGTTGCCGGCGTTGGCTGGTTGCCGGTCATGGCGGTGGTGCGGTTGTCGAGAATCACCAGGACGAACTTGACCCCCTGGACCACCGCGTCGATCAGGGCCGGCACGCCGGCATGAAAAAAGGTCGAATCCCCGATGGTGGCCACGATGTCCGGCGGTTTGGGCTCGTGTCTGTAGGCGTGGTAAAAACCGGCCGCCTGGCTGATGGCGGCTCCCATGCAGAGCACCGTGTCCACCGCGCCCAGATTAAGCCCCAGGGTGTAGCAGCCGATGTCGCCGGTGTAGATTGCGCGCGGGGCGGCCTTCTTGATGGCGAAGTAGCTGGCCCGGTGCGGACAGCCGGCGCACAGGGTCGGGCGTCGGCCGGGAACGGCCGGCAGGCTGGGCACTTTGCCCGTCAGCCCGGCAAATTCGCGGATGCTGTTTTCCACCGCCTCCGGCAGGATTTCCCCCACCCGGGAGACCGCGCCGCTCAGCTTGCCCTGCACCCGCTGCCGGTCGGCGAGCTGCATCTCGATCACCCCCATGGTCTCCTCGATCACCAGAATATCGCTGTGGGCGGCCAGGAGCTGCGCGGTGAAGTCGGTGTGCAGCGGAAAGGGCTGGCGCACCTGGTAGAGGGCGATCCGGTCGCCGAGCCCCAGCTCGGCCATGATCTCGCGGGCGTGGGCGGCGGCGACTCCGGAAACGACGATGGCCTTGGGGGTCCCCTGGGCCGCGGTCAGCTTGAGCGGGGCGGTGGCCGGGTAAAGCGCGATAGCGGCCAGCTTCTGCTCCAGTTCGCGGTGCAGCTGGTTGCGGAACTTGGGGGTCGCGGCCCAGCGCGCCGGGTTTTTTTCAAAGGCCGGCTGGCGCTCAGGGGGCCGGCCGGAGAGGGGTGCTATGTCCTGGCGGGCGTGGCAGACCCGGGTGGTGGGTCGCAGCATCACCGGGATGCGAAACGCTTCGGACAGGCTGTAGGCTTCGGCCACCAGCTCGCGGGCCTGGGCCGGGGAGTCGGGGTCGAGCACCGGGATCTTGGCCAGCATGGCCATCAGCCGGCTGTCCTGCTCGGTCTGGGAGGAGTGCGGGCCCGGGTCGTCGGCGCTGATGACCACAAACCCGCCGCTGGTGCCCATGTAAGCGGCGCTCATGAGCGGGTCGGCGGCCACGTTCAAGCCCACCTGCTTCATGCTGACGGCCGTGCGCAGCCCGGCCTGGCAGCCGGCATAGGCGATTTCGAAGGCGATTTTTTCGTTGACCGCCCACTGGGCGTGCAGGGCGGCGCCCGTCTGGCGCTGCAGGCGGGCCAGGGACGAGAGGATTTCCGAGGCGGGGGTGCCGGGGTAGGCGGTGGCGATGGCGCAGCCGTTTTCCAGCAGCCCCTGGGCGATGGCCTCGTTGCCCAGGGCCAGATGTTTTGGGTTCACGCGCAGCCTTCCTTTTCCATAAAAAAGCCGGGGCACTCACAAGAGGCCCCGGCTTGATGCGTTCACCATATGTCGTGGGCCCTCTCCGCGACGATCGCTGAAGCTGCCCAGGACGAATGTTTTATTCGGGTGTCGTTCGGGTGGGCGCGCTTCCTGTTGCCTGCCACCACCAGAACCAGAGCAAGAATTTCATTTTGTTCCCAGCACCTTCAGGCGCCCAGCACATCGCAGACCCACTGATTTTCCTCGAACTCGCCCCTCCCCATATCCAAGAGCCCCAGGTTTGTCAAGATCCAATTGGCGGCCGGCCGACGGGGCTCAGACCGGCAGCGGGGTGACCGTGGATCGCAGCTTTCCGCCGTTCAGAAGATCGGCCAAATCATCGGCCAGGGCCGCGCCGGCGTCAACGGCCTGGCGCCAATAGGCGATGCGCGCCGGATCGCGGCCGCGGAAGCGGACAAAGTCACTGCGGTCGGGGATTTTGCCGAGGGGCAGGCGGCGCAGAAAGGCCGTCGAAGGGCTGACCAGCAGGACGTTTCGGATGTGCGCCGCGGCCGGCCGGCGCCGCGCAAAGCGTTTGTCCAGCCAGCCGGGAACCAGGCGCTCGGTGTAATGAGGGTAGAGCACCAGGCCGTCGCGGCGGCGGTCGTAGGGCAGATCGAGATGATAGTCGAGCACCCCGCCGTCCCAATAGCGGCCGGGTGGGGCGCCGGGAATGGCGTCGACGCCGGCCATCACCAAGGGGATGGCGCCCGAGGCGAGTAGTGCCGGGAAAAGGTTGGCCCTGTCAAGCGCCACCGTGCGCAGGGGAAAGCCGGTCATGGGATAAAACGGCGGCAGGGCGCGGGGGTCGTGAAAGAGAACCCGTTCAAAAAGAAGGCCCAACCACCGCCGATTGACGGTGTTGAGCGCCGTTGCAGCCGCCATCCGCAGCCAGATGCCGGCCGGCCGGCGGAATTGCTGCGATCCGCGGCTGCGGACGGCCAGAAAATTGAGCCGCAGGCATGGGTGCCCCAGTATTTCAGCGGCCCTCTGGGGCGTGACGTAGCTCGCCAGGATGCGCCGGGCCTCGCGGCTGACGGCGGCCGGGGAGGGCTGAGGATCGTAGCGCTGACCGATATAGGCCTGTTCCAGCCGGTCGAGGGCTGCTAACGGGTCGGCTTGGGCCGCAGCCGCAAAGCGCCAGGCCCCCGATGATGACCCCACGAGGTGCAGCGGCGACCTGCGGCCGGTGATCCAGTTGCCGAAAAGAAAACGGTCGATGTGGCTGAGGATCAGCCACTTGGGGCCGCCGGCGGCACCGGCGACGACCTTGATGGTCTCCGGTTTCAGCCCCCCGTCCCGCAGGACGGCCAGCGCGCGCGCGCCGGCCTGAACACAAAGGGTGGATGGCATCGGCTGCTGCTCCTTCAATCCACTGAAAGATAGATCGTCAAGGTCTTGCATGCGGGTACGCTGCAAAACCACCCCGGGGGTCAGCGGCGTCGGATGCGCGCGTCCTCCAGCGGTTTCCTGTTTGACAAGCCCGATTTTTGGGGTATAGAGGTTACCATCTCAACCTGTCATTTTTTCCCCTGGCTGATGGACCCGCAACGGGTTCGTATTCATCGCTTTGCGCGCGCTGCCCGTGGCGGACCTGCCGCGCTGGGCGGATCTCCAGGGGTCGGCGCGAGGCTCAGGTGCGCGGCCGCGTGCAGTGCGGCGGCATCTTTCAACCCAAACGGACATGAGGTCGGTGTGACCGAGACCGGAAGCATTCTGGTTGTAGACGATGAGAAGCGGATTCGCGACAGCCTGCGGGTCCTCCTGACACGTGAAGGCTATACCGTTCAAACCCGCAGCAGCGGTGAAAACGCCATCAGCCTGCTGCGCAAAACCGCTTTCGACCTGGTGATCACCAACCTCTTCATGGCGGAGGTGAACGGCATCGGGGTGCTGCAGGAGGCCAAGGCCCGCAGCCCCGAGACCATGGTGATGCTTCACACCGGTTACGAAGACCTGGAATTTATCATCGAAGCGCTCCAGATGGATGCCGACGATTACATTCTCAAACCCTGTGACCCCGCCGAAATGAAGCGGCGGGTTGCCCGCTGCCTGGAAAAACGGGCGTCGCGACGGCAGACCGCCGCCGCCGAAAAAATTCTGCCGGTGTGCAGTGTCTGTAAAAAAGTGCGCGATGACAGTTGCACAGCGCCCGGCTGCGGTGAATGGGTGAAGCTCGAGGACTACCTCGGCCACAAGACGCGCTTTCGGGTGACCTCCACCTATTGCCCCGCCTGCGTCCTCAAGATCAAGCGCAAGCTTGAAGAATCCTGATCCCCCCCGGCCCGCCCAGCCCGGCGTGCCTTCCGTCGCAGAACGCCGGCCGCCGTGATGGCGGCCCGCACCCCCGGCATCTCCCGCAGCGCCTCAGCGGTAAATCGAAAAGCCCAGCCGCAGACGGGTATCGCTCTCGTCATAGCGCAGCAGGCTTTCGCTGTAACCGGTGAAAAACTGGGCCTGAAAGAAGAGGTCCAGATTGTCGAACAGGAGCTCTCCGATGGGGGTCGAAAAATCCATCTGCCAGCTGCCCTTGCCGGCCCTGTTGCCCTTGCGCAGGGTCGAGGCCACCTCCACGCCGTCCCATCGGCCGAATTTGACCTGCAGCTCGGCGTAGCCGCGGTAGTTCTCGATGTCATTGTTTTCACTGGCCCGGGATAGGTAGGCGAAAACCCGCGGGGCGACGGTCAGGGCGTAGCGCTCGGAATCGCCGTAAGTCAGGATGGGTTGGGCATACACGATGTTGAGGCTGCGGTTGGCGTCGCCCTCCTGGCCGTTGGATTGGTGCTGCAGACCGGTCTGGAAATCCAGGCGGCTGACCCGGGGCAGCCAGCGTTGCTGGAGGTCGGCATACGAGAGGAACAGTTCGGGGCGGTAACTGGTGTCGTCAAACGGCTGGGATGCGGACTCCAGATCCCAGAAGGAGGTCTGGCTGTAACCCAAATGCAGCCCGTCCAGCCAGGACCAGCGGCTGACGATGGGGCCGTCGGGATTCAGGATATGGTATTTGAAGCTGATCTGGAACTTGACGTCTGCGGGGTTCGGGCCGTAAAGAAAATAGATCGGTTCGTGGCCCGAGAAGTTTTCCCAAAAATAGCCCATGTCCCCGTCTTGGGGTGGGCATGGAACCGGCGCGGGGAGGTCTTCGGGTTCGGCTGCCGCGGATGGCGCGGCTTCCTGGACGCGGAAGGCGACCTGCGGTCCCCCAAGGCCGTCGATGGTCAGGGTGAGCATGCCGCTCCAGCCATCCGGCAGCGACACCTCGGCGGCGACTTTGCGAAAGCCTCCGGGGGGGATCAGCAGCGGGGCTGCCAGCGGCTGCGCATACGTGATGGCCACCGCCTGGCGGGCATCTTCGCGGGAAAGCCACCCGCTGCGGTGGGCCGCGAGGTCGACGCGCGCCGGCTGCGCGCCGGAATTGGCGAAAAAAAGGGTGATGACCGCTGCCCGGCCGGCCTGGACGGGGGCTTGCGGGGGCTGCAGAATGGTTTCGAGCTGCGAGGCCTCGACCAGGCCTGCCACCAGCAGCCAGATAAAAACGACGGTAACCCGGAATGTGCCCATGCGGCCCTCTCTGGCGGGGGTCAAATCGATTGCGGAACGGGTTTGCTGCGCGCGGCTCACTCGTTTTCGCTCGGCAGCATCGTGCCGCTGGCCAGCAGGTTGCGGTGCAGTTCGAAGCAGCGCTGCAGATCGTGCCGGATATGGCCGCTGCGGGCCTCGCGGACATAGCGCTTGAGGTAGTCCCGGTAAGCGGGATGGGCGCAGCGGTCGATGATCGTCCGGGCGCGCTGCATCGGTCCCAGACCGCGCAGGTCCGCCAGCCCCTGTTCGGTGACCAGAATCTGCACGGAGTGCTCATTGCTGTCCACGTGCGGGCACATGGGGACGATGGCGGAAATTTTGCCGTTCTTGGCGACCGAAGGGGTCATGAAAATGGAGATGTAGCTGTTGCGGGCGAACTCGCCGCTGCCGCCGATGCCGTTGATCACATCCATGCCGTAAACGTGCGAGGAATTGACGTTGCCGTAGATGTCGGCCTCCAGGGCGGTGTTCATCGCCACCACCCCAAGCCGCCGGATGATGCCGGGGTGGTTGGAGATTTCCTGGGGGCGCAGCACGATGCGCGGGGCGAAGAAGTCGATGTCGTCCACGATCTGCTTTAGCTTGCCGCTGGAGATGGTCAGCCCGGTGGCACTGGCGCCGATCAGCTTGCCGTCGGCCAGCAGGTCCACCATGGCATCCTGAAGGACCTCGGAGTACATCTTGAAAGGCGGGATGTCGGGGTGTTCGCCCAGCGCCGCCAAAACCGCGTTGGCGACGTTGCCCACGCCGGCCTGCAGCGGCAGAAGGTCGGGGGGAATCCGGCCCGCGCGCTTTTCCGCCAGCAAAAAAGCCACCACATGGCCCGCGATTTGATTGCTGACCGCGTCAGGCGGCGCGAAAGCGCCGATTTTGTCCGGATCGTCGCTTTCGACGATGCCGACCACCTTGCGGGGGTCCACGGTGGCGTATGGGCAGCCGATCCGGGTGAGGGGGTCAAAGATCGGTATGGGGTAGCGATGAGGCGGCGGCGGCATGATGAAGACATCGCTCATCTCGCGCAGGCGCGGCGACTGGTGTCGGTTGATTTCGATGATGACCTTGTCGGCGTGTTGCAGGTAGGTCGGGGACGCCCCGATTGAGGTGGTGAGATAAACCCGCCCGTCCGGCGCGACTTCGGTGGCCTCGATGACGGCCAGGTCGACCCGCCCGAAAAATCCCTGGGCCACGGTCTGGGGCAGGTGGGACAGGTGCATGTCGACATATTCCACCTCCTGGCGATTGATCTGGCGCCGCAGGGCCTCGCCGGACTGATAGGGGGTGCGCCAGGCGATGACCTCGGCTTCGGCCAGGAGCTCATCGATGCAGTGGCCGCTGGAGGCGCCGGTCAGCACCTTGATCCGAAAACTGCGTCCCTGGCGGTGCTCCTCGCGGCCCAAAGCGGCCAGGGCGGTGGGCACCGCCTTGGCCGCACCGGCGGGGCTGAACCCGCTGAAGGCGACCGTGTCGCCGTCTTTGATGTGGGTGATGGCCTCTGCAGCGCTCAACAGCGCAAACGGACCGTAGGTGCTCATGGGTTCGGTGCTCCTCTTGGGGGGGTATCGGTTTTCGGAAATGGGCCCGGGTTGCGCCGGTTTTTGCTCCGCCCTGGGGAGGGGCGCCCACGGCAGTCAATTGGGGGCTGGTTTTGGGCTGAAAGGCGAAAGAATACCGCACGGGAAACGCTAAAACGGGCCGCAGATTGAACAAGGTGACCTATACCAGAAATTCTGCGGCGCTAAAAGCCTCTTTTGGACCGCAACTGACGGTTGCCGGCAGACCATCGCGCTCGGCAAGCGGCCGGCAGCCGATTAAGCCTGCGGGTGCTTGCCTGCGCGGTTTAAACCGGTTATAAAGCACCGGACGGCATGCGCGCGGTTCACCACCCGGGATGTGACCCGTTTCGGCCTTGGCCGAGCGGGCGGAGTGAAAAGACAAAGCGTGACTCGCCAAAAGCAGATTCTCATTCTTGCGGCCATCGCCCTGGCGCATTGGGCTGTCACCCGGGCGGTGGGCGCCCTGATTCTGCACCAGACCGCCCAGCACGTCTTTGAGCCCCAGCTGCCGGCGGCCACCCGGCTGCTGGTGGCCGCGGCCAAGATCCTCTATTTTCCGGTGGTCAGCCTGTCGCTTTTTCCGCGGGCCTGGTTTCCGGGCGGCTGGATCGCTGTCCCGGTCCTGGTCAACAGCCTGGTCTGGGCCCTGGCGCTGTGGGCGGGGGTCAGCCTGTTGCGACGGGCATGCCGCCGGCGGCGCAGGTGACCGTTGTGCCGGCCTCCCGTGAAGCGATCGCGGCGCCGGCAGCGGCGCCGCAGCAGATCACCATCGGCGTGCGGGCCTTGGTGGCGCATGCGCTGCGTGCGGGCGACCTGGAATCCGGATTCCTGGGCAGCGTCCGGCCGCTGGAGGGCATCCGGGCCCATCAGCAGATTCAGCGTTCGCGGCCCGCCGGTTATGCCCCTGAGGTGGCGGTCAGCCAGCGGGTCGATGCCAGCGGGTTTCGCCTGCAGGTCACCGGTCGGATCGACGGGGTTTACCAGGAGGACGGCCAGACCGTGGTGGAGGAGATCAAGACCTCCACCCGGGACCTCGATGCCCTGATCGGGCGCGAAGACCCCCTGCACTGGGGGCAGGTCAAAGTTTACGCGTTTCTTTACGCCCTGGCCCACGAGTTGAGTGAAGTGGTCACCCAGCTGACCTACTGCCAGCTGGGTAGCGGGGAGGTTCGCAGCATTCCCCGGCTGGCGGCGGTCTCTGACCTGCGGGTCTTTTTCGATGACCTGGTGGGTCGCTACCTTCAGTGGGCGCGAACCCTGGTCGACTGGCAGGCCCGCCGTGACGCCAGTCTGGCAGGGCTTGGCTTTCCTTACGCGGAGTATCGCCCGGGGCAGCGCGACATGGCTGTGGCGGTCTACCGCGCCATCCAAAACGGCGACCAGCTGCTGGTGGAAGCACCCACCGGCATCGGCAAGACCATGGCGGCCCTCTTCCCGGCGCTCAAAGCCCTGGCCGCGGGGCTGACCGAAAAAATTTTCTACCTCACGGCGCGCACCACCGGTCGCGGTGTGGCCGAAAAGGCCCTCGCGGAGTTGCGTGGCCGCGGGGCCAGCATCAAATCGCTGACCATCACGGCCAAGGACAAAATCTGTTTCAACCCCGGCAGGACCTGCAGCCCGGAGGAGTGCCCATTTGCCAGGGGGTACTACGATCGCCTGAACGCGGCGGTCGAAGCCGCCTTTCGCCAGGACGCCTTCACCCGCGAGTTTCTGCAGGCCGTTGCGATGGCCGAAAGCATCTGCCCGTTCGAGTTCTCCCTGGATCTTTCCCGGTTTGCGGACTGCATCATCTGCGACTACAACTATGCCTTTGACCCGCGGGTTTACCTGCGGCGCTTTTTCGGTGAGGAAAACGGGGTCTACAGCTTCCTGGTGGACGAGGCCCACAACCTGGTGGAGCGCTCCCGGGAAATGTTTTCCGCCGACCTCCACAAAGCGCCGCTGCTGGCGCTGCGCCGCAGCTTAAACGGCCAGCTGCCGGCCGTTTTCCGGGCCCTGAACGGGATCAACGGCTGGCTGCTGCAGACCCGCAGAAGCTGCGACGGGGCTGCCAACCCGCGCTCGGAAGCGGCCCCGCCGGTGGGTCTGCTGCCCCGGCTGCAGCGCTTTGCGCGCACCGCGGAAACCTGGCTGACCCAAAACACCCCGGCGCCCTTCCGGGAAGATTTGCTGCAGGCCTTTTTCAGCGTCAGCGGCTTTCTGCGGGTGGCGGACCAGTTTGACGCCAGCTATGCCACCTGCTATGAGCGCCTGGGAACAGACCTGAAGGTCCGGCTCTTCTGCCTGGACCCCGCCCCGCAGCTGGCCGCGGCCCTTCAGCGCTGCCGGGCGGTGGTCTTCTTTTCGGCCACGCTGACGCCTGCGGGGTATTTCGAAAAAATCTTCGGCTGTCGCCCGAACGCCCGCCGCCTGATCCTGCCGTCGCCTTTTCCGCCGCAGCATCTGGGGGTTTTCGTGACGGCCGCGGCCACCTACTACCGCCAGCGCTCCCGGACGGCGCCGGCGGTGGCGCGCAGCATCGAAACCCTGGTGACCCAGCGCAAAGGCAACTACCTGGTTTTTTTCCCCTCCTATGCCTATCTGCAGTTGGTCCAGGAGGTCTTCGATCCGGTCCTGCCGGGGATCGAGGTCATCTGTCAGCGCCCCGAGATGTCCGAGTCCGAGCGCGAGACCTTCCTGGACCGCTTCGATCTCGACAATCCTGTCACCCTGGTGGGGCTGGCGGTGCTGGGCGGGGTCTTTGGCGAAGGCATCGACCTGGTGGGCGAGCGCCTCTGCGGAGTGGCGGTGGTGGGCGTGGGGCTTCCGGGGGTTTCACTGGAGCGGGAGCTGATTCGGGCCTATTTTGAGGCGCGTGGCGATCGGGGGTTTGAAAACGCCTACCTCTACCCGGGCATCAACCGGGTGCTGCAGGCGGCCGGGCGGGTGATCCGCTCCGAGCACGACCGCGGGGTGGTGGTCTTGATGGATCAGCGGTTTAGCACCGCCCGCTATGCCACGCTGCTGCCCCCGGCGTGGCGGCCGATGGCGGCCGTGCGCGCCGGTCAGCTGGCCGGGGGGCTGCAATCCTTCTGGGAGTCGAACCCGTTGTGACCCATTTACTGACAGACATCCCGGCCCTCCAGGCCCGGATCAGCCGGGTGCTGACGCGACAGTGCCGCCAGACCGGCGCCTGTTTAGACAACCCGGATGCGGGCAGCAAGTCCTCCGCGGTGCTTTTCCTGTTGGCCGGCGATGGGGCCGAGCCGTGTCTGATTCTCAACAAACGCTCCCG
>JAWOJK010000018.1:0-2798 GCA_046481705.1 Desulfobacterales bacterium
GCCAGGCGGCCCTCGAAAACAAGGAGGCGGCCGGACAGGCCTGGCTCATGGCCGGCTACGCCGCCTGGCAGGTCAACGACCTGGAGACCAGCCGCCAGGCCTTTCGCCGGGCGAGCCAATTTTCGCAGCAGAAAAAGGCGGCCCTGGAGGCCATCCGGCAGATCGAGGCGGTGAACTGAAGGGAAACCGGAAACTTTGAACTTTGAACGGCGCCGCCGGCGCTCTTAACCCAAGTTCGCCAAAATTTTCGTTGCCAGGCCGATTTTCGGTTGAAATTAGCCCATTTGATTATCCAAGTACTTGATATCATTCGATCACGATTCTGGCTTGATCAATGTAGTGACCCACAAATTAAAATAATGCTTGCGGCCCCTCTTTTTCCGTGATATGCCCGGCGGCATGTACATCAAACGCGTCCAAAAAGCCCACCGCGGATCCAAGAAGACTTACCAGTATCTGCACCTGGTGGAAAACGTGCGCACCGAAAACGGCCCCCGCCAGCGGCTGATCTTGAACCTGGGCACCGTCGATGTGCCGCCGGAGCAATACAAGGAGCTGGCCAACTGCATCGAGGCCATGCTCACCGGCCAGCAGCAGCTCTTCAGTTCCGACCGCGGCCTCGAGAAGCTTGCCCGCGGCGCCGCTGACAAGATCCGCGCCAAGCAGGCCGGCGAGCAGATGGCCGAGGCCGCCGAGCCTATCTACCAGAGCGTGGATGTCGCCTCGATCGAGGCCGGCCAAGTGCGCTCGCTGGGGGCCGAGTACGTGTGCCACAGCATCTGGAGAGAGCTTCAGATCGGAGAGCTGCTCATCGGTCGGGGGGTCTCGGCGCATGTGCTGCCGCTGATGGAGGCCCTGGTGGTCGGGCGCTTGGTTGATCCCGGCAGCGAGGTGCACACTTGGGACTGGGCGGTGCATCGCTCGGCGCTCTACGAGCTCACCGGACAGCCGCTGCGCCCGTCCTTGAACTCGCTTTACCGCGCCGGCGACCGGCTCCTTGAGTGCAAGGAGGTGCTGGAGGCGCATCTGGCGGCCCGCGAGAGGGATCTGTTCGATTTGCCGGAGCGCATTTGCCTCTTTGATTTGACCAACACCTATTTCGAGGGCCAGGCGACGGCCAACGGCAAGGCCAAGCGGGGTCACAGCAAGGAGAAGCGCACCGATTGCAAGCTGTTGACCCTGGCGCTGGTGGTCGATGAGCTGGGCTTTGCCAAATACAGCCGCCTTTATCCGGGCAATCAAGTCGAGTGCCGCAGCCTGGCGGAGATCATCGAGTCGCTGGTGGCCCTGAGGCCCAACCTGGCCAGGGACCGCACGGTGGTCATCGACGCGGGCATTGCCACCGAAGAGAACGTGGCCTGGCTCAAGGCCAACGGTTTTCATTACATCGTGGTGCAGCGGGGCAAGGCGGATTTTACCGCCGATGACACCGAGGCGATGCAGGTGATCCGTGACACGGAAGGCTGCAAGCTTGAAGTCAAGCGCAGCGACAAAGACGGCGAAGCGCTGCTGCTATGCCGCAGCAGCGGGCGGGTGGAAAAAGACCAGGGGATCCGCGGCCGCCAGGAGCGGCTGTTTGTCGAGCGGCTGCAATACTACCACGACGGTCTGGGCAAAAAGGGCCGCACCAAGCTGTATCCGAAAGTCTTGGAGATGATCGGCCGTTTGCGCGAAAAGTATCCGCGGGCCTCGAAGCTCTACGATGTGCAGGTGCTCACCGACGAGAACCCCGGAGCCAAGGCGCTGGCCAAGGCGATCGTTTGGACCAAGCGCGACGGCTACGACATCGAGCGCCGCTTTGAGGGTTGCTATGTGCTGCGCACCGACCGCACGGAACTCGACGATACGCAGATATGGCAGACCTACGTGATGCTCACCCGGGTGGAAAGCGCCTTTCGCTCACTCAAATCCTCGCTGGGCCTGAGGCCAAACTTCCACCAGAACGAGGAGCGTGCCGACGCCCATCTGTTCATCTCGGTGATCGCCTACCACATCCTGCATACCGTCGAGCACAAGCTGCGCCTTAGCGGCGATCACCGCTCGTGGGCCACCATCCGCGATGTCTTGTCAACCCACCAGCGGCTGACGGTGGAATACAATGTCAAAGAGCAGGACCAGGTGGTGCGCAGCCACCTTCGCCTGTGCAGCAGCGCCGAACCCGAACACCGGCTGATCTATCAGCGGCTGAACCTCAACGAGACGCCGCTGCCAAGGAGAATTGCAACCGTAAAATGAGTAGTGACCACAATCGGAGCGAACAGCCCGAAACACCGGTATCTACGAAAAATTTTGGCGAACTTGGGCTAGCGATCCTTCTCCCCTGCCCAAGATGATTGGTTTTACCGATAGTCTGTGTCAAGATCCACAGCCTGACTGTTCGTGGCTGCTTACCTCAACTTTCAATATACGAGCGCAGCGACGAGGGATCTCTTCGCATTTGCCACCGATTCCCGCCGAATTTCCAAATACGGATCCCTCGCTTCGCTCGGGATGACGAGGGAAGAAGGTAATTGAAACATTCACAACTCAATTGGACCAACCATGATAAAAACATGCGCCCACGCCGACCACCCGATTCTTCCCTCCCCCCGACCCGTCGAAGGCCGTGAGTTGAGGCTGATCAACGAACTCATCGAAAGCATGCAGCATCCGGCGGCGGTGATCTCCGAGGTTGCCGTGGGCTCCCACTTCATCGGCGTCCGGGCCGAGGACGATGGTTTCGAATGCGTCGGGATGGCCTCCACCCTGGGCGCCGCGGCCGCGGCCGAAGAGCGGCGCCTGCTGGATGGTCTCCCGGG
>JAWOJK010000024.1:0-24546 GCA_046481705.1 Desulfobacterales bacterium
GGAACAAGGACCTCAAGGTGAAATTCACCGTGCAGGACCCCTGCCAGCTGGTGCGCAAGAGCTTCGGCGACCCGGTGGCCGAGGACCTGCGCTTTGTGGTCAAGGCGGTGGTCGGGGAGGAGAACTTCATTGACATGACCCCCAACCGCTCCAACAACTTTTGCTGCGGCGGCGGCGGCGGGTTTCTGCAGTCGGGGATGCCCGAGGCGCGCCGGGAATACGGCAAGCTCAAGTACAACCAGATCATGGCGACCGGTGCGGCCTACTGCATCACGCCGTGCCACAACTGCCACGCCCAGGTCCATGACCTCAGCGAGCACTTCGAGGCCGACTATCACACGGTGCACCTGTGGACGCTGATCTGCCTGTCGCTGGGCATCCTGGGTCCCAACGAGCGCGAGTACCTTGGCGAGGACCTCAAGGAGGTCAACGTGTTTCACCCCGAATCCGCCGCCTAGCGCCTATTTCGCCGGGCGCCCTTGGGCGGCCGAACGCAGGACCTGAACCATCCCCGGCCGATGTGCTGACGCATCGGCCGGGTTTTTTTTGCTGGAAAGACCGTGCGCCGTCGCGGTCTTGCGGGGCTTGGGGCGGCAGGCGCAAACGGGCGAAAAAAAGCGCGGGCGGGGTCGCTTGCCCCGCCCGCGCCGCTGCCTGCTTGGGGTGCCGCCGCTACGCGGCTTTTGAGAGTCTGACCGCGCAGACCTTGAACTCGGGTATCCCGGAGATGGGGTCCAGGGCGGCGTTGGTGAGCTTGTTGGCCGCCGCCTGGGCATAATGGAAGGGGATAAAAATCGTTCCGGGCACCGCCTTGGCCGAGATCTTGACCCGCGCCTCGATGCTGCCCCGGCGCGAGGCGACGGTGACCATCGCTCCCTCCTCGAGTCCGTGGGTGATGGCATCCTGCCGGGCGATTTCAACGAAGCTCTCCGGCGCGCGGTCCATCAGGCCTTCGGATTTCATCGTCATGGTGCCGGTGTGGTAATGGTAGAGAACCCGGCCGGTGGTCAGGTAGAGGGGGTACTCGGCGTCCACCGGCTCGGCCGGCGGGATGAATGCGATGCCGTGGAAAACCCCTTTGCCCGAGGTAAACTGGCCGATGTGCAGGATCGGGGTGCCCGGGTGCTCGGGGTTCGGGCAGGGCCAGTGGAGGCCTTCGCGCTCGATGCGCGGGTAGCTGATGCCCGCGTAGGAGGGCGTCACGGTGGCAATTTCGGCCATGATGGCCTCGCTGCTCTCGTAGGCCATGGGGTATCCCATGCGGCTTGCCAGATCACAGATGATCTGCCAGTCCTGGCGCGCCTGGCCCGGCGCATCCACGGCCTTGCGCACGCGCTGCACGCGCCGCTCGGTGTTGGAAAAAGTGCCGTCCTTTTCGGCGAAGCAGGCCGCCGGCAGCACCACGTCGGCGATGCGGGCGGTTTCGGTCAGGAAGATGTCCTGGACCACGAGAAGCTCCAGATGTTCGAAGCTCTTCTGGGCATGGTTGAGGTCCGGGTCCGAGACCAGCGGGTTTTCGCCGATCACATAAAGGGCCTTCACCTCCCCGCTGTGGGCCTTGGGGATCATGGCGGTGACTTGCAACCCGGGCTTGTCCGGCAGGCTGGTCACCCCCCAGGCGGCCGCCATGCGCGCCCGCACCTGGGGGTCGGCGACTTTCTGGTAGCCGCTGAAAACGTCGGGCAGACCGCCCATGTCGCAGGCGCCCTGGACGTTGTTCTGGCCGCGCAGGGGGTTGACCCCGCCGCCGGCGATGCCCACGTTGCCGCACAGCATGGCCAGGTTGGCCAGGGATTTGACGTTGTCGGTGCCGGTGGTGTGCTGGGTGATGCCCATGCAGTAGACGATGCTGCCGGCCTTGGCCTCGGCATACATCCGCGCGGCGTCCACCAGCTGTTTGGCCGGGATGCCGGTGATTTCCGCGACGCGCTCGGGGGTGTAGTCGGCGACGGCCTTTTTGAGTTCCTCGAATCCCACCGTGCGGCTTTCGACGTATTCCCTGGCGTAGCGCTCCTCGCGGATGATGACGTTCATCATGCCGTTGATCCAGGCGACATCCGTGCCCAGGTTGGGCCGCAGCCACTGATGGGCGAAACCGGCGATTTTGATGCGGCGGGGGTCCACCACGATCAGCTTGGTGCCTTTAAAAGACACTGCGCGTTTGACGTAGGCCGAGATCACCGGGTGATTTTCGGTGGTATTGGAACCGGTGATCAGGATGACATCGGCTTTTTCGATGCAGCCGATGGTGTTGGTCATTGCGCCACTTCCGAAAGCTGCGGCCAGACCGGCCACGGTGGAGGAGTGTCAGAGGCGGGCGCAGTGATCGATGTTGTTCGTTTTGAGCACCGCCCGGGTAAACTTGTTGGCCAGGTAATTCTCCTCGTTGGTGACCCGCGCGGAGGTCAGGACACCGATGCTGTCGGGGCCGTGGTCGGTTTTGATCTTCCCCAGACGGGCGGCCACCAGATCCAGGGCCTCGTCCCAGGAGGCCTCGCGGAACTCGCCGTTTTCCTTGATCAGCGGGGTCTTGAGGCGTTCAGGGGAACTGACGAAGTCGTATCCGAAGCGGCCCTTGACGCACAGGCTGCCATAGTTCGGGGCGACCCCCTCGACGCCACTGACCGTGACCACGCGGTTGTCCTTGACATGCAGGTAAAGCTGGCAGCCGACGCCGCAGTAGCTGCAGGTGGTGCGCACCGTCTCGGTTTCCCACTGGCGTACCCGGTAGCGCACATCCTTCTCCACCAGGGCGCCCACCGGGCAGACCCGGACGCACTCACCGCAGAAGACGCAATCGGAATCCCTCAGGGGCCGGTCGCCGGCTGCCACGATTTTGGTGTACGCGCCTTTGTACCCGAAATTGATGGCGTTGTTGACCTGTATTTCGTTGCAGGCCTGAACGCAGCGGCCGCACTGGATGCAGCGCGCGAAATCGCGGACGATGAAGGGGTTGACGGTTTCCATCGGGTAGGGGGAAGGGCTTCGGGGGAAGGCCTGACCGTCGACCTGGTAGCGGTAGGCGAGGTCCTGCAGACGGCAGTCGCCCCATACCGGGCAAAGCTCGCCGCTCTGGTCATCCTGGTGAACGCCCATCTGGAAGCGGGTCCAGTCCCGGCCGTCGGAGCCCCTCACGGCGCAGTTGTGATTGCCGGAGGCCAGCATCATCTGCAGGATCAGGCGCCGGGCGGCGACTACCGGGGGGGACTCGGTCTGCACCAGCATGCCGGCGGTGGCGGGGGTCGCGCAGGCCGCCAGGAGTTTGTCGGCGCCCCTGACCTCCACCACGCAGATTCGGCAGACCCCGGTGGGTGTCGCCCCTTTGAGGTGGCAGAGGGTCGGAATGTCGATGCTCTGGCGTTTGGCGACGTCCAGAATGGTCTCGCCAGGTTCGAAGGTGAACGCATTCCCATTGATCGTAATCGTGTTGGGTTCGCTCATAACAGCAACTTCTCCTTAAAGGGGTCAAGGAGCCGCGCAAAACGGCACAAGTGGACTTCCGGGGCGATTTCCGTCAGCTCGTTTCCTTATCGGAACGGCGGCCTTTTGTCAATCCGGGAATCGCAGTGTTTCCCGAACGGCGGCTGAGTTCGTAGCGGCGGTAGAGCAGCACGCCGACCAGGCTGCCCAGGAAATCCGCGGCCAGGTCGCCGGCGTCGGCCGTCCGGCCGGGGACGAACAGCTGGTGCAACTCGTCGCTGAGCCCGTAAAGGGTCGCCATCCCGATGCTGAGGGCCACCGCCATGCCGGAAAACCGCGCGGGCAAGGTGATTTTCAGGGCGCGGTAGAAGAGCGCCCCCATCAGCGCGTAAGCCAAGCCGTGGAACAGTTTGTCCTGATGGGCAAAACCGTTCATGCCGGGCAGCGATGCGCGCGAGGAGGCGATGAAAATCAGCAGGCAGTGAACCCCCGGGGGCAGCCAGGCGCTCAGCAGTTGTGGGATGCGGGGTTTCACCTTGGGGTCACGGGTTTTCGAAAAAGGTCGGGGCCGCAACCCCGTGGGCGGCGGCCCCGGCGGGTGGTCAGGGCTGTTGGGCAGACGGCGGGCCGAAGATGTCCAGATCCAGCCGACGCTTGCGGATGTGGTCGAGAACTTTTTCGAAGAAGGCCGCGCGGGTCAGCCCGTAGTGCACCTGGCCGTCAAGGGTCCGGACGGCGAAGGTGCCGGCAGCCTTTTCCTTGGCGCCCACCGTCAGGATCAGCGGCACCCGGTTGAGCTGGGCTTCGCGGATTTTTTTGTTGAGGCTCTCGGTGCGCTCGTCCACTTCGGTGCGGATGCCGGCGGCTTCCATCTCCAGGCACACTTCCCGGGCATAGGCCGCCAGATCGTCGTTGATGGGCAGCAGGGTCGCCTGCACAGGTGCCATCCAGAGGGGGAACTTGCCGGCGAAGTGTTCGATCAGGATCCCGAAAAACCGCTCGATGGAACCGTAGATGACCCGGTGGATCATGATCGGCCGGTGTTTTTCGTTGTCGCTGGCCACGTACGACAGGTCGAAGCGCTCGGGCAGGGCCATGTCCAGTTGCACGGTCCCGCATTGCCAGGTGCGCCCCAACGCGTCCTTGATGTGGATGTCGATCTTGGGCCCGTAGAAAGCGCCGTCGCCGGCGTTGATCTTGTAGTCCCGGCCGTAGCGTTTGAGGGCCGACTCCAGCCCCTGGGTGGCCATCGCCCACTGCGCGTCGGTGCCGATGGATTTCTCCGGCCGGGTGGACAGCTCCAGGTGAAACCCGAGACCGAAGGTGCTGTAAATGCGCTCCACCAGACGCAGAACGCCCAGGATTTCATCCTGGATCTGGTCCGGGGTCATAAAGATGTGGGCGTCGTCCTGGTGGAAGGCGCGCACCCGGAAAAGCCCGGAGAGCACCCCGCTGAGTTCGTGGCGATGTACCAGACCGACCTCCGCCGCCCGAATCGGAAAATCCTTGTAAGAGTGCGGGCGGTTTTTGTAGATCAGCATGCCGCCGGGGCAGTTCATCGGTTTGATGGCGTATTGCTCTTCGTCGACGACCGTGGTGTACATGTTTTCGCGGTAATTTTCCCAGTGGCCGCTGCGCTCCCACAAGGCCCGGTTGAGCAGCAGCGGGGTCTTGGTTTCGACGTATCCGGCCGCCCGGTGCTCCTGACGCCAGTAGTCCAGCAGACAGTTCCAGAGCACCATGCCCTTGGCATGGAAAAACGGCATGCCGGGGGCCTCCTCGTGGAAGCTGAAGAGCGCCATGGCCTCGCCGATTTTGCGATGGTTGCGGTTCTTGGCCTCCTCGATGAAGGTGAGATATTCTTTGAGCTGCTTTTTGTCGAAAAAAGCCGTACCGTAAATCCGCTGCAGCTGGGCGTTGTTCTGATCGGCGCGCCAGTAGGCGCCTGAAACCTTCATGAGCTTGATGGCCTTGACGAAACCGGTGTGGGGCAGGTGCGGCCCGCGGCAGAGATCCGTGAAATCGCCCTGCGCGTAGAAGGAGATCTGGCCGTCTTCGAGCGCGTTGATCATCTCCAGCTTGTAGGGTTCGTCGCGGTAAAAGGCCAGCGCCTCCTCTTTGGGCACCAACCGGCGTTTGAAGGGCAGCTTGGCCTTGATGATCTTCTGGATTTCGGCCTCGATGGCCGGGAAGTCCTCTTCGGAGACCGGCGCCATGTCAATGTCGTAGTAGAAGCCGTTTTCCACAGCGGGGCCGATGGTCAGCTTGGCCTCCGGGTAAAGGTGCAGGATCGCCTGGGCCATTACGTGGGCCGCCGAGTGCCGCAAAATATCGACCGCCTCGGGGTCCTGGGTCGTGATCAGGCGCAACCGGGCGTCGTGCGGGATGTCGCTGGCCAGATCGACCATCTGGCCGTCGAGCTCCATGGCAACGCAGCTGCGGGCGAGGCCTTCGGAGATTGCCTGGGCGACTGCAAGGCCCGTGGGGGGGGCTTCAAATTCCTTTATGGTTCCATCGGGAAGTGTGATATGTATCATAATATCCCTTTCAGGGAGGGGGTGTGGCAACATCCCGTGATCCGCCCAGCCGTCGGTGGCTGAGTGCCTGGCGACAGGCTGCCGAAAGCCGTGGCATGTTTCAAGCGCCGCCGCGCAACAGTGCGCGATCGGCAGCAAAGTTTGATATCATCAGTAAAAAAGAACCCTTATGGGAAATGCTCCCGTGGGTCAAGGAAAAAAATTATTTTTGACATGACCGTACCCGCCGCTTCTCTGAACGCTGGCCCGTCCGCGTTCACCCGACCCGACCCCGCTGACGCCGTCCCGGTCAACCTGATCACCACCCCCGTGCAGCTGTTCGAACTGGCGCGCCGCCTGGAGGGGGCCCCGGCCCTGGCGGTTGACCTCGAAGCCGACTCGATGTTTCACTTCCGCGAGAAAGTCTGTCTTGTGCAGCTGACGGACGGCCGGCAGAAATATGTGGTCGACCCGTTGGCCGTCACGGATCTGGATCCGCTCAAGCGCTTTTTCGGGGATCCCTCGATTCAAAAGGTCTTTCATGGTGCGGACTATGATGTCCGCTCCTTGTACCGGGATTTTGGGATTGAAATCCACACCCTCTTCGATACCGAACTGGCCTGCCGGTTTTTAGGTGAGCAGCAGTCGGGGCTCAACTCCGTGCTGCAGGCGCGCTTCGGGGTTGCGCTGGAAAAGAAATACCAGAAGCGCGACTGGTCCCAGCGCCCGCTGCCGCCGGAGATGCTGGCCTACGCCGCGGCGGATGTCAGCCTGCTGTTGCCCCTGTCCGCGGCCCTTACCGCCGAGCTGAAGGCGGCGGGGCGCCTGTCGTGGGTCGAGGAGGAGTGCGCCCTGCTCACCCAGGTGCGTGCGCCCGAGGATAACGCGCAGCCGCTGTTCCTGCGCTTCAAGGGGGCCGGGCGGCTGGAGCGCGGCACGCTGGCGGTGCTCGAAGCGCTGCTGCAGCTGCGGCAGACCCTGGCCGCCCAGAAAGACCGGCCGCCGTTCAAGGTCCTGTCCAATGCGGCGGTCATGAAGCTGGCCCAGGTCCGGCCGCGCAACCTGGAGGCGCTCAAAGCCGCGGGGGCCTTGAGCCCCAAACAGGTCAAGATGCTGGCCAAAGCGGTGCTGGCGGCAGTCGCCGAGGCCTCGGCGCTACCCGAAAACCGCCTGCCGCGCTACCCCCGCACCCGGGCCGCGGGGGTCGGCCCCGAGGTGACCCTCCGGGCCGACGCCCTCAAGCGCTGGCGCGAAAAGCGGGGCAGCGCCCTCGGCCTTTCACCGGGGCTGCTGTGCAACAACACCCTCATCATGGCGCTTGCGGTCCGCAAGCCCCGCAGCCCGGGGGAGCTCGACAGCCTGCCGGATTTGAAGAACTGGCAGAAGCAGGTTTTCGGAGATGAGATCCTGCAGGTTCTCAGGAAAAAACCCTGAGAACAGCCGGCGCGGGTCTTGACGGGCTCTGCCCGGCGGGCTTCTGCAAACCAGAGGGGTCAAAGATGGCGCGTCCGATCCGTTTTCTGTCGGAAAATCTGTGGCTGCAAGGGGTCCTTGAGGACAACGGCGCGCGGCGCGCGATGGTGATCACCCATCCCCACCCCCTCTACGGCGGGGATATGCACAACCCCGTGGTGCTGGCGCTTGCCGCGGCCGGCCGCAAAAAAGGCGTAACCGTCCTGCGCTTTAACTTCAGAGGGGTGGGCGACAGCCAGGGGGTCTACACCGACGGCGTCGGGGAGCAGCAGGATCTGCTGGCCGCGCTGGGCTACCTGCGCACGGCGGGCTTTGCGGCCGACCTCATTGCCGGCTACTCCTTCGGCAGCTGGGTCAACGCCCGCGCCGCCGTCGAGACCGGGGTGGACGCAAGCCAGATCATGGTGTCGCCGCCGGTGGCGGTGATGGACTTTGGCGCTCTGGCGGTTCTGCCCGGGCTGCAGTTGGTGGTGACCGGGGCCTGCGACGCGATCGCGCCGCCCGACAGGGTCAGCGCCCTGGCAAAACGCCTCAACCCGGCGGCACGGGTGGCTGTGATTCCCCGGGCCGATCACTTTTATAACGGCACCATTTCGCACCTGGAAACCGCGCTCGCGGACGCCCTCTGACGCGCGGCGGCGCTCAGCGACCGCCGATTTCGCCCCGCAACAGCATTTTGAGACCCGCCAGGGTGCCTTTCCAGACCGCATCCTCCCCGGCCATGATGGCCACGATCACGTTTTTTTCCACGCTGACCTCCAGAACGATTTCCTCCTGCCCCACTTTGAAGGTGGCCTCTCCCCACCGTTCGGCGGGCAGGCCGGTTACCTCCGCATCATAATCCGTGCGCAGTTCCGCTGTCATTCGAATCTCGGACATGCTGTCGTCCTTTCCCCCTTCGGCTGAAGGGCTGGCGGTTGACGAACCGCCGTATCGGGCGGGTTTCGATAGCTCTATTCCCCGGTGCGCCGCCTGTCAATTGCAATCTGCCGCTGGCTTGCAGGAACGGCCTGTGGTATGCGGGGAGAGTCGCCGGCGCGGCCGTGGGGCCCGCAGCGCCCCGTGCGGGCACAGACGCGTCGGGAGAAAAAGGATTTCAGGCCATGTGTCGCGCGCCCGATCCCCCGTTCGACGCCGGCCCGCCGCTTCCCCCGTGGAACAGCTTGCCGGCCTGGCAGGACGCCAACCGCAGCCTGGCGCGGGTTGTTGGTCGCCATCGAGCGCGGCTGGCACCGGCCGTTGCCATTGCCGGGGAGGTGTCGGCGCTGCTGGCGGAACTGGCGCCCGTCATGACGGCACTGGGCAGTGTGACCTGCGGCCGCTGCCTGTCATCCTGCTGCGAACGGGCGCGGGTCTGGTTTGATTTCCGCGATCTGCTGGGCCTGCACCTCACCGCGCAACCGCTGCCGCCGCATCAGCTGCGGCAGGACCTGCATGCCCCCTGCCGGTATCTGGGTGCTGCGGGCTGTCGGCTGCCCCGGCGCCTGCGGCCGTGGGTGTGCACCTGGTACCTCTGCCCGCTCCAGACGACCCTGCTCGACCGCAAACGCCTCAGCGAGGTCCGCCGGTGCCTGGAGAACGTCGGAAAATTGCGCCGGGAAATGGAGACGGCGTATATCCGCATCACCACCTGAAGGGAGACCCACGGCTGTGAACACCAGCGCCTCACGCAGCCAAAAATTGCGGGTTTTTATCCCCTTTGCCCTGGGCTATTTTCTCTCCTATATCTACCGCGTCGTCAATGCCGTCATCGCGCCGGACCTGGCCGCGGACACGGGAGTCGGTTCGGCCGGGCTGGGACTGCTTACGGCGGTCTATTTTCTGACCTTCGCCGCCTTCCAGCTGCCGCTGGGGGTGCTGCTGGACCGATTTGGGCCGCGGCGGGTGGAGGCTGCGCTGCTGATTTTCGCCGGCAGCGGCGCCGTCGTTTTTGCCACCGCCCAAACCACTGCCGGGCTCCTGGTCGGGCGGGCGCTGATCGGGCTGGGGGTCTCGGCCTGCCTGATGGCCGCCTTCACCGCTTTCGTGCACTGGTTCCCCCGTCATCACCTGCCGGGCATTAACGGGCTCCAATTGGCCGCCGGCGGATTGGGGGCGCTGACCGCCACGGCTCCCGTGCAGGCCGCGCTGCAGGTGACCGACTGGCGCGGCGTCTTTCTGATTTTGGGGGGGCTGACCCTGGCCACCGCCGCCGGCGTTTACCTGGTGGTGCCCGAGGGGCGCCCGCCCGACGGCGGCGCCGGGCTGCGGTCGCAGGTCAGGGGCATCGTAACGGTGTTCACCAGTCCGGTCTTCTGGCGCATCGCCCCCTGGTGCACCTTCTCGCAGGCAACCTTTCTCGCCATTCAGGGTTTGTGGGCGGGCCCCTGGCTGCGGGACGTGGCCGGGCTGCAGCGGGCCGCCGTAGCCCAAGTGCTGTTCTGGGTGGCGCTGGCGATGGTGGCCGGTTTCATCGGCATGGGGCGCTTCACCCAGTGGCTCGGCCAGCGCGGCACTTCAGTGCGCACCGTGGCTGCCGCGGGGATGGGCGTCTTCATGGCGGTCCAGGTTCTGGTGATCCTGGAGGTGCCGCTCTGGCCGCTGGTTCTGTGGGGCGCTTTCGGGCTCTTCGGCACCAGCGGCATCCTGTGCTATGCCGATCTGACCCAGCAGTTTCCGGACACCCTCGCCGGCCGGGTCAACACCGGGCTCAACCTGCTGGTGTTCGTTGCGGCCTTCGCCGCCCAGTGGGGGATCGGCGCCGTGATCACCCTGTGGCCGGCCGGTCCTGCCGGCGGGTATGCCGCCGCGGGTTACCAGGCCGGTTTCGGCGTGATGCTCGGGCTGCAGGTCCTCGCGCTGATCTGGTATCTGCGGGCGGGTGGGCGCGTCAAAAAACCGGTTTGAATTTTTCGGGGGGGTGTCATCGGCGCTTTTTGCCCCGGCGATCGCCGGCGCCCGTTTTCGCCGCCGGTGGCGGCCGAATACCCGTGGCGAAAACGGCCGCCGGCCGCTGCAGGGTGACGGCAGCCGAAACCGCCGGCGGCGCGCAGAATCTCTGATTGTCGGATGATCCCCCGTCAAGGCAGGCGCTGATGCCCATTGAACTGCACAATTCACTCAAAAAAGACCCCCCGGTCCTTTCCGTCGACGGCCTTGCGGGGCTGATCGCCGCTACCCAGAAAGTCAGCGGTGAAATTCCCTGGAGCCCGGGCGACAAGACCGATCCCTGGGATCACATCGAGGCCGCGATGGGCCTGCAGGTGGGCGGCTGCCTGGCGGAAGCCCGCCAAGCCTTCCGCTGGCTGGCGCGCGAGCAGCTTCCCGACGGCAGCTGGTACCAGTCCTACCGCGGCGGACGGCCCGCCGAGCGGGCCCGTGAGGCCCATCATGCCGCCTACATCGCCGTGGGGCTTTACCACCACTACCTTGTAACCGGGGATTCGGCTTTTCTGCGCCAGATGTGGCCCACCCTCTGCGGCGGGGTCGAATTTGCCCTGGGCCTGCAGGCCCCCGACGGCGAAGTCCACTGGGCCGTCAGCCCCGCCGGCAAGGTGGACCCCATGGCGCTTTTGACCGGTTGCAGCTCGATTTTCATGAGCCTCAAGTGCGCCCTGGCAGTCGCGCGCGTGCTGGGGCGATCCCGGCCCGACTGGCGCGCCGCCCTGGGGCGCCTGGGGGAGGCCATCCGGCGGCGCCCCCACCGCTTCAACATGGCCAAGGCGCGTTTTTCGATGGACTGGTTTTATCCGGTCCTGGCCGGGGCGGTGACCGCTGCGGCCGCCGAAGCCCGTATTCGGCGTTCCTGGAAGAAATTCGTCGTCGAGGGCCAGGGGGTGCGCTGCGTTTCCGACCAGCCCTGGGTCACCATCGCCGAGACCTGCGAGTTTGTGCTGGCGCTGGCCGCCATCGGCCGGCGCGACCTGGCCGAGACGATTTTCGGCTGGATCAGCAGCAAGCGCTATCCTGACGGAGCGTTCTGGTGCGGTTTCACATTCCCGGAGATGGTGGTCTGGCCCACGGAGAAGAATACCTGGACCCATGCGGCCGTCTTGCTGGCGGCCGACGCGCTCTTTGATCTGACGCCCGCCGGCCGCCTTTTTGACCATCGATTCTGGGCCCGTCGCAGGGGAGCGCCGAGCAACGCAGCCGCACCGGGATGCGCCGGCCGCCGAATGTAACCGTATTTGGCCCCACGACCACTGGGGGGCGGCCGGCAGGCCGGACCGATGCCGCCGGAGGGGGGAGCTTGAGAAAAGACCATCGGCCCTACGCCGTTAAAAAAGCCTACCTGCGCTTCCAGAAGTTGTATGCCCGCCACTTCCTGAAACCTCAGTTTGCCCGGGTGGGAAAGGGCGCCTTTTTCATCAAGCCCTGGCACGTGGAGGTTTTCGGCGGCCCGGTGGTGCTCGGTGACCACGTCACGATCATTGCCACTGCGGACCGCAAGGTCCGACTGGCGGTCTGGTCGGACCGGCCCGAGCGCGGTGCCATCCGGGTGGGGGACTGCAGCCTGCTGTGCCCGGGGGTCAGGGTCAGCTCGGCGGCCGCTGTCCGCATCGGTTCCAGCTGCATGCTGGCCAGCGGGGTCTATATTACCGACGGGGACTGGCACGGCATCTACGACCGGATTTCGATCGGACGCTCGCAGCCGGTGAGCCTGGCGGAAAACGTCTGGGTGGGCGACAGCGCCATCATCTGCAAGGGGGTCGCCATCGGCGCCAACAGCATCATCGGGGCCGGTTCGGTGGTGGTCGGTGACATTCCGGCCAATGCCATCGCCGCCGGCAATCCCGCCCGGGTGGTGAAAATGCTGGATCCCGCTGCGGCGCTGACCACTCGCGCCGACTGGTACGCCAATCCGGCGCGCCTGGCGCGGGATTTTGAAATTCTGGAGCGCGCCAACCTGGCGCACAACACCCTCGGCAAGTGGCTGCGGACCCTGCTGATGCCCCTTAAGGGCGATTGAGCGCGTCGCTTTCGGCGATGCGCTCGAAGGGCATCCACAGGGCGTAGACCCCGTCTTCCAGACTGGCCTTGACCGGCAGCCCCCCCTTTTCGAAGACCTTGAGCATATTACGGTTGGAGGAGAGCACATCGGCGTGAAACCCCTGGATTCCCCGCTGGCGGGCCAGGCGGATCAACATGCGGTAGAGGTAGGTGCCAATCCCCAGGCCCTGGTAGGCTTCGTCGACCACAAAGGCCACGTCGGCCTTGGCCTTCTGGAGGTCCCGGGCGAAGCGGGCCTCGGCGATGATGCGGCCCTCGCCGGCTTCTCCGGTTACCCCGACGATGGACAGCGTGTCGCTGTAGTCCACGTTGACATAGGCCTGCATCTTGGCATGCGGCATGGTCTTGAGGGGGGTGAAATAGCGGTAGTAGACGGCTTTGTCCGAGAAGCGGTAAAACAGGCGGCGCATCTCCTCCTCGTCCGAGGGGCGGATCGCGCGAAAGCGGATCTGGACGCCGTTTTTGAACGTATGGGTGGTCTCGATCTCCGACGGATAGAGATGGGCGCTTTGCGCCAGGAAAATCTGGTCGGGGTAGAGGATGTGGGCGGCTTTGGCCTGCGCCACCAGCCTGGCGCGGTCATCCGGGTGGGCGATGTCGATCAGCGCCTGGGCGCGCTCGCGCACGGTTCGGCCGGTGAGGTGCGCGACCCCGTACTCGGTGATCAGCATGGCCACCGATTCCGGCAGCCCGAACTGGTTGGGCAAGTCCGCCACCGAGACCTTGATGTTCGGGCTTCCCATGCGGTTGCGGCTGGGCAGGGCGAAAATCGTGCGTCCGCCCACCGACAGGTCCGCACCATTGGTGAAGTTGATGGCCTCGGCGGGGCCGGCGATGTTGCCCTTGCCGAAGTGCAGCGCGATGTGGCCCGAGAGGTCGACCTTGCGGGCCGGCAGGATGGCCATAAAGCGCGGGTTGCGGCCGATCTGGAGGGGGTCGAAGACCTTTTCGATGCTCTGGAACTCCACCAGCGGGTTGCGGTCCAGCCAGGCCAGCAGTTCGGGCGTGCCGAAAGCGTAGGATACCACTGACTTGCCGCGGAAGATCTCCTTGTGGCGGTTGGTCACCGCGCCGCTTTTGACGAGATCCATCAGGGCGTCGGTAAAAAAGGAGGAGTGGATCCCCAAGTGGCGTTTGCCCGTCAGGTGGCGGGCGAGGGCATCGTAGAGCCGGCCGAGAGAAAAGGCCAGGCAGCTGCCGTTGTCGATCACCGAGGCGATGTTGGCCGCCAGGCGGTCGTAGACCTCGTCCACCGCCCAGCGGTCAAAGTAGATGGGCGGTTCGGTGGCCTCCACCAGCAGATCGAAATCCGAGACCGGCACGAAGGTGTCCCCCATCGTGACCGGGATGTCGGGGTTGATTTCCCCGACCACCAGCGAGGCCTGTTCCATGGCCTGCTGGGCCACGTCCAGCGCCACCCCCAGGCTGCAATAGCCGGCTTCGTTGGGGGGGGTGATCTGTACAAAGGCGACGTCGATGGCAAGCCAGCCGGACGCGATCAGGTGGGGGATGCGGCAGAAGCGGCAGGGGATCAGGTCCACCCGCCCCGAGGTGATGGCCTCGCTGGCGATCCAGCCTGAAAAAAACGTCTTCAGGCGGTACTTGTGGGACCGCTGTTGCTGCAGCGCAACGGCGTCCCCCAGGCTGACGAGCTGGATCAACTCCAGGTCCTGAAGGTTGGGGGCCTCCGAGGTGGTGAGGTGTTTGACCAGGGTGCGCGGCTCGGCCACGCCGGTGCCCAGAAAGATGCTCATCCCGGGTTCGATGCGCTCCAGGACCGCGTCGGGCGGCACGATCCGCTTACGCCACTGATTCTCAGACGGGGTGTTCATGGTTTGCCTCCCGTTCGGGTTGCCGGGTCAGGACGCCTGGCGGTGGACCCGCGCGCTGCGTCGCCGACGGGTTCAGGCCCCGGGGCGGCGCCAGGCGCCCAGGGCCAGCATCACCCGGAAGGGCAGCTCCACCAGGAACTCGAAGATAAAACCGATCAGAAAGAGCGCCACCATCAGCATCGTCCGGCACCCGCGCAGCAGTCGAATCGGGGTGAATTTCAAAGGAGACTCCTAAATGTTTTGGCGGCCCGGCGGGCGCATTGCCTAAAGGCTGCCCTTGCGTAAAATGGCGATCAGCAGCCAGATGCCCATCAGCGCACCGGCGGAAAAGAGCAGAATGCCGATCAGCGAAATACCGTACACCAGCGGCGGGGTTTCCGAGATGACGATCAGGGCCGAGCCGATCAGCAGCGCCGCGATGATGATCGCAAAGGCGAGCCGGTTGCTGGTCTGGTCCTGGGTGGCGCGCATGCCTTGATACCCGACAATATCGATCTGAAGGGCAATTTTGCGCTGTTTGAGCAGCCGTGTCACCTCCAGCAGGTCCCGGGGGAACTGCTGGGCAAAGCGCAGCAGGTCGGCCCCCATCTGCAGGCTGTCCTGGGTGATGCGCTGGGGGGAGAAGCGCGCCAGTTTGACTTTTTCCAGAAACGGGACGCTTTTGGCAATCATGTCGAAATCCGGGTCCAGGCGGACCGCGACGCTCTCCACCGTGCTGAAAGCCTTCATCATCAGAAAAATGTTCGGCGGAATCCGCAGCCTGTGGGCCGACACCATCTCCAGCAGCTGCTGGACGATTCGGCTGATTTTAACCTCCTTGAGCGGCCGGTAGAGGTTGCGGCCCATGAAATCGGCTACGTCCCGTTCCAGTTCGCGCGCGTCGGGCTCATCGTGCCACTCGGTGAGGCGCAGCAGCGCCTGGGTGGCGAGGGTTTCGTTGCGGTGGACGACCGCATCGATCAGGTCGACGAACAGCTCCCGGGTGGCGCGGTCGACGCTGCCCACCATACCGAAATCCAGCAGGCAGATCACGTTCTCGGCCAGCACCTGGATGTTGCCGGGGTGAGGGTCGGCGTGAAAAAAACCAAAGTCGAAAACCTGGCGCAGAAAAAGGTCGGCACCGCGGTCGGTGATGCGCTTGGGGTCCAGCCCGGCGGCCTCCAGCTGCGCGACCTCCGAGACCTTGATGCCGGAAACATACTCCATCGTCAGCACCCGCTCGGTGGTGGTGTCGCGGTAGACCGCCGGGATGTAGACGCTGGGGTCGTCCAAGAACTGCTGGGCGATGCGCTCCATGTGGGTCGCCTCGAGGGTGTAGTCGAGTTCGTTCTCGATGGTGCGGGCGAACTCCTCGACGATTTTGACGGGCCGGTGCAGGGCGATCTCCTCGATATGGCGCTCCATCAGGGTGGCCATGTGCAGCATGATCTCGAGGTCTACCTCGATGACCTTGCGGATCCCCGGCCGTTGGACCTTGACAGCCACCTCGTCGCCGTCGTGGCGCCGGGCGCGGTGGACCTGGCCGATGGAGGCCGAGGCCAGCGGCGCGGGGTCGAAGCGCGTGAAGACCTCGGCCGTGGGGCGCTTGAGCTCGCACTCGAGGATCGCGCGGATCTCCTCGAAGGCGCAGGGCGGCACATCGTCCTGGAGTTTGGCCAACTCCTCGGTGAACTCGGCCGGTATCAGATCCGGGCGGGTGGAGAGCGCCTGGCCGAGCTTGACATAGGTCGGCCCCAGTTCCTCGAGGGCCATCCGGATTCGCTCCGCACGCGTCAGCTTGTCGTCGCGCGGGCGCTGCCGGCGGGAGATCATCTGCAACCCGATCTCGATGTACTGGTCGATTTTGAGCGATTCGACCAGGTCGCCGAAGCCGTATTTAAAGAGGATCGAGATGATCTGGCGGTAGCGGTTGAGGTGGCGGTAGGTCCGCCCGATGACGCCGATTTTGCGGATGCTCAGCATAGTCGCAAGGGTGCCCATGACCAGCGGGTGCGGGGCGGGGCCGCTGCAGGCGGTTTTGCCCTGGGGGCAGGGTCCGTTTCAAACAGGTCTGGCAGGATCGGGTGGCCGGCGCAGCGGGACCGCGGGGGGCACCGCAGCGCCGGTCGGCGCCCCCGCGGAGGAATTATTTGAGTTTGCCCAGCAGCGCGCTGGCGATGGTGTTTTTCTGAATTTCCTTGGTGCCTTCGTAGAGTTCGCAGATCTTGGCGTCGCGGTAAAAGCGCTCCACCTCGTACTCCAGCATATAGCCATAGCCGCCCATGAGCTGGATGGCCTCGTCGGCGACCTCCACCGCGGTGCGGCCGGCCACCATTTTGGCCATGGAGGTCAGCTTGGGGTCGATGTGGCCCTGGTCGAAATTCCAGGCCGCCTTGTAGGTCAGCAGGCGCGCCATTTCAATCTTGGTGGCCATGTCGGCCAGCTTGTGCTGGGTGATCTGGAACTGGGCGATCTTGCGGCCGAACTGCTCGCGGGATTTGACGTAATCCAGCGCCCGGTCAAACGCCCCCTGGGCGGTCCCGAGCCCCTGGGAGGCGATCAGGATCCGGCTTTCATCGAAAAATTCCAGCACCTGATAAAAACCGCGGTTTTCCTCTCCGATGAGGTTTTCCGCCGGTACCCGCACGTCTTTGAAGGTGACCTCGGCGGTATGCATCATCCGGATGCCCATCTTGACCCCCACGCTGGCGGTCGAAACCCCCGGGCGGTCGGCCTCCACCAGGATCAGGCTCATGCCCCGGTGGCTGGGCTGGGCTTCGGGGTTGGTCTGGCACAGGACCGAGTAAAAGCCGGCCAGCGGCCCCCCGTTGGTGATGAAAATCTTGCTGCCGTTGATGACCCAGTCGTCTCCGTCGCGCACGGCACTGGTGTCCATGAAGGTGATGTCGGAGCCGTGGTCGGGTTCGGTAAAGGCGCCGCAGGAGAGCACTTCCCCCTCGGCCACCCTGGGCAGCCAGGTCTTCTTCTGTGATTCACTGCCGAAGTGCAGAACGATTTCCGAGGCGAAGTCGGCCAGCATCAGGCAGGCGCCCACCGAGGAGTCGCCCCGGCAGAGCTCTTCCGCAACGAGGATGTTTTCCATCACGCCCATCCCCTGGCCCGAATATTGTTCCGGGAAATGGATGCCGATAAATCCCAGGTCGGCGGCCTTTTTCCACATTTTTACCGGGTACTCGTGCTTTTCCTCCAACTCGAGGATGATGTCTTTCTTGAACTCGCCCTTAACGAAATCCCGCACCGCTTTCTGGATCTGCTGTTGTTCCTTGGTTAACTCAAAATCCATGGAGGCCCCCTTACGTCACGGTTAAGAGATCAGGATAAGTCTGGAACTGTCTGTGCCGAATACCCCGCGGCAGGCCGCGGGTTTCCGAGAAAAAACAGTTACCATATACACCCGGTGATTGCAAGGAGATTGCTCCCACCGCCAGCGCGCACGCGACGCAGGGCCCAAATCCCACTTGACGGATAAAACCGTTTGCCCTAACTTACATTTTCACTTGTGCCTCGATGCGACCCTCTGGAAAGGAACGGACACGACATGGCCTTTACAATTGCCCTGGCCGGAAAAGGCGGTACGGGGAAAACAACCCTGGCCGGCATGCTGGTCAAATATATGGTGCGGCGCGGAAAAACCCCGGTCCTGGCGGTGGATGCGGACTGCAACGCCAACCTGAACGAGGTGCTCGGCGTTGCGGTCGCCGACACCCTCGGCAACGCCCGCGAAGACATGAAAAAAGGCAAGGTCCCCGATGGGATGACCAAAGATATATTCATATCCATGCGCATGGAGGAAGCCATCGTCGAGCGCGACGGGTTTGACCTGATCGTCATGGGGCAGCCGGAAGGCGCGGGCTGCTACTGTGCCGCCAATTCGCTGCTGACCAATTTTCTCGAACGGCTGACGGACAACTACCCCTTTATCGTGATGGACAACGAGGCCGGCATGGAGCACATCAGCCGGCTGACCACCAAAAACGTCGACGTGCTGCTGATCGTGTCGGACACCTCGCGCCGCGGCCTGCAGGCCGCCCTGCGGATCGACAAGCTGGCGCGGGATCTGAACATCGGGGTCGCCAAGAGCTACCTGGTGCTCAACCAGGCCAAGGCGGCCCCCACCCAGGCCGTTTTGGACATCATTGCCGCCGCGCAAGGGCCCGAACTGCTGGGAACGATTCCCGAAGACGAGACCATCTACGAATATGACCTGAACGGCCGGGCGACCATCGAGATGCCCGAAGACAGCCCCTCGGTGCGGGCGGCTTTTGATCTCTTCAGGCGGTTTATCCCGTGAAAGCGGGGGGCCGGCCCCAAAGAAAGGGCGGTGTGTGCGATGAGGAAAACGGGTCTGCTGTTCGACCAACGCTACATGCTTCACGAAACCGGGCCCTATCACCCCGAGATGGCCGACCGCTTGGTGGCGGTCTTTAAAGGCCTTAAGGAGGGCGATCTGCTCGACAAGTTGCTGCTGATCAAGGCCAGCCCGGCCGAGCGGCGCTGGATCGAGATGGTCCACGACCCCGCCTACATCGACAGCTTCAAGGATGCCTGCGTTGCCGGCCGCAAGGAATTTCAGCATCCCGACAATCAGATGTGCTGCGACAGTTTCGATACGGCGTCGCTGGCCGTGGGCGGGGTCCTGGACACCGTCGCAGTCATGATGCGCGGCGGGATCGACAACGCCTTCTGCGCCGTGCGGCCCCCCGGCCACCATGCGGAACACGCCAAGAGCCTGGGCTTCTGTTATTTCAACAACATCGCCATCGCCGCCCGCTACCTGCAGCACGAATGGGAGATCCAGCGGGTGGGCATCGTCGACTTTGACGTCCACCACGGCAACGGCACCCAGCATATCTTCGAAAGCGATCCGACCGTCTTCTACTACTCCATCCACCAGCACCCTTCGTTTGCCTTTCCCGGCACCGGCCGTGAGTTCGAGCAGGGCTCCGGGGAGGGCTTCGGCTTCACCAAAAACACGCCGGTCCTGCCCGGCCAGGGCGATGAGGAGTACAAGCGTTTGATCACCCGCGATCTGCTGCCGGCTTTTGAAAAATTCGCGCCGGAGGTGATCCTGGTCTCCAGCGGCTTCGACGCCCACGTCGATGATGAAATGGCCGATATGCGGGTGTCCACCGAGGGGTTTGCCTGGATCATGCAGACCATCGTGGACTTGGCCGAACGCCACTGCGGCGGCAGGCTGGTTTCCATCCTCGAAGGTGGATACAACCTCAAACGCCTGCCGGAACTGATCGCCGGGCACGTCCGGATCCTGCTCGGCATCGGCTGATCACGCCCCTGCGGATCGGCTCCTCGCAAGGCGCTTTACTCGGGGTCCCGGCTAAATAAATGCCACACCGTGCATGTCTTTTGGCCCGTCTGATAGGCTTTATCCACCGACCCATATCGCGATATGCGCTGGCGAAAGGGCCTTGCAGATCCACCAAAATCCGGCGCCAATGCGGGGCGCGATTCGTTGCCGTGACCCCTACACCAGACTGGAGGAGACCATGTTTGTCAGCAGATCAATGACCGGGAAAGTCGTCACCATCTCCCCCCAAGCGCTAGTTCTAGACGCCCAGAAGATGATGGTTGACAAGCAAATCCGCCATCTGCCGGTGGTGGAAAAAGACGATCATCTAGTGGGGATGATCACCGACCACGACATCCGCAGCGCCCTGCCGCTGGGTTTCATCCAGCAGGCCCTGCCGCCCGAGGAACGCGAGCGGCTGGCGAGTCTCACCGTCGGTGAGATCATGACCCGCAAGCTGGTCACCATTTCCCCCACCGACACCATCCAGGACGCCCTTCTGATCGTCCAGCAGCACAAGGTCGGGGCGCTGCCGGTGGTGGACGAAGCCCATCGCCTGAGGGGCATCATTTCGGTGCGGGACCTGCTGCGGGCGTTTATCAACGTGCTCGGCATCGGCGAGCCCGGCACCCTGGTGGGTATTCTGGCGGACGAAAAGATCGGGCAACTCAAGCGTATCGTTGACGCCATCACCGAGGAGAACATCTCTTTCGGCAGCGTGCTCGTGGCCCGCTACTGGGAGGCGGGCAAGCGCGCGGTGTTCGCCTATCTTCTGACCAACAACGTCGTCCAGGTCAAAAAGAAGCTGGCGGCCATGGGCTTTACCCTGCTGGACCCCATGGATTGGTACATGGACAAACTGCCTCCGAAATGACCGACCCGGCATCTTTTTCATCGGCAGCATGCGCCCCGAGCCCTTACGACGAACTGTTCATCTACTATCTCCAGGGTTGCCTGCGGCCCGAAAACGAGGTCTTCGGCGAGGGGTTCATCGGCAACTGGGAAGAGGACGGCTTCTCGTTTCTCTTTTTTTCCCGGCCGGCGGTGGATGCGATCACCGAACTGCTGCGGCGCCAGCCCGGGCTGGAACTCGTCGACAGTTACCAGATGCCCTATGCCGACTGGCAGGGTGCGCACGATGTCACCCTGCAGACCCAGCGTTTGCAGGTGTTTCCCCCCTGGCAGGCCCCCCCGCCGGGCGGCCGGCGAAGGATCGTGCTTGACCCCGGCGTGGTCTTTGGAACCGGCGCGCACCCCACCACGCGCGACTGCCTGCACGCCCTGGAACGGTTGTTTGCCCGGGAGGTTCCCGACACCGTCCTGGATCTGGGCACCGGCACCGGCCTTCTGGCCCTGGCCGCCGCGCGCCTGGGCGCCCGGCGAAGCCTGGCAGTCGACCTCAACCCGCTCTGCGCCCGGACCGCGGCCCACAACGTGCGCCTCAACGGCCTCGCGGAGCGCGTGCTGGTGGTGCGTGGGCGTGCCGAAGCGTTCGTCGGCCTGCCGGCCGACGTGGTGGTCGCCAACATCCATTTCGACGTGATGCAGGTGCTGCTGGGGTCCGAAGGCTTTTACCGCAAACGCTGGTTTGTGCTGTCCGGGCTGATGCGCAGCGAGGCCCGCCGGGTGCTGGAGCTGCTGGCCGCCAAACCGGTCGAGATCATCGAAAAGTGGCACCACGACGGGGTCTGGTCGACCTTTTTCGGCCGCATCGGCTGACCATCGGCGGGCAGCCCGCACCGATAACGCACCTGTAGGGGACACCATGCGCATCACCTGCTGGGGATCCCGGGGCTCCATCCCCGTTTCGGGCCCGGATTTCAACCGCTACGGCGGCGACACCACCTGTCTGGAAATCCGCAGCGCAGACGACGACATCCTGATTGTCGACGCCGGTACCGGGATCCGCCTTCTGGGAAACGCGCTTTTTACCGAAAACCGTCATCGCTTCAACTTCCTTTTCACCCATGCGCACTGGGATCACCTCATCGGGTTTCCCTTTTTCAAACCGCTTTACCGCGAAAATGTGGAACTGCTGATGTTCAAGTGCCCGTTTCCCGATCGCTACGTCACCAAGATGATCTCGAGCGTCATGGCGCCGCCGCATTTTCCCCTGCGCTTTTCCGATCTGAAGGCCCAAATCATCTACCTGGACGCCTGCCCGGGGCGGTTTGACGCCGGCTCGGTCGCGATCACCCCGATCGCCCTCAACCACCCCAACTCCGGTTTTGGCTACAAGTTCTCCGAAAACGGCAAAACGTTTGTGTTTCTGACCGACAACGAACTCAAGTTTAAACACCCCAAGGGGCTGCCCTACAGCGCCTACCTTGAGTTCGTTCGGGATGCCGATCTTCTGCTGCACGATGCGGAGTACACGCCCGCAGAGCATCTGCAGAAGATGGAGTGGGGCCATTCGGCCTACACCGACGCACTGGAACTCGCGCTGCAGGCCGGGGTGCGGCGCTTTGGGCTGTTTCATCACAATCAGGAGCGCACCGATGCGCAAATCGATGCCATCGTGGCCGACTGCCGCCAGCGGGTGGCGGCCGCCGGCAAATCGCTGGAGTGTTTCGCCGTTGCCGCCGGAATGCACTTGGAAGTCTGAGGGCCCGGCAAATAACAACTCCACACCTTGCCTCTCTTTTTGCCCGTCTGGCGCCTTGCAGACGAACCAAACTCCGGCGCAGTCTTGCGGCATTTTTTATTACCGTGACCCTCACCTGAAGCGAGGTGTCGTATGCAGGAGCTGATTCAACGTGCGGTGGCCGACCTGAAACGCGCACGGCGGGTGACCGCTTTGACCGGCGCAGGCGTCTCGGTGGCAAGCGGTATCCCCCCCTTTCGCGGTCCGGGAGGCCTGTGGGAGAAAATCGACCCCATGGAGTATGCCACCATCGAGGCTTTTATGGCGGACCCGGCCAAGGTCTGGGAGGTGTTGCTGCGCGGGATGAAGGTCATCATCGACGCGGCGCTGCCCAACGACGCCCACCACGCGCTGGTGCGGCTGGAGGAAATGGGGCTGCTGCGGACGGTCATCACCCAGAACGTCGACGGCCTGCATCAGAAGGCCGGCAATCGCGATGTGGTCGAATTCCACGGCAGTTTCGCCCGTCACCGGTGCCTGGCCTGTGGCGGCCGCAAAACCAATGCCGAGATTCGACTGGACCGGTTGCCGCCGCGCTGCGCCTGCGGGGGCATCTTGCGGCCGGAGTGCGTTTTCTTCGGCGAGGACATTCCCGCCGAAATGCTCTGGCGTTCGCGCGCAAGCGCCCGGGAATGCGACGTCATGCTGGTGCTCGGCACTTCCGCCACAGTTCATCCGGCGGCCTACGTTCCGGTCTTCGCCAAAGAGGCCGGCGCCACGGTCATCGAGATCAACGCCGAGCCGACGCCGCTTTCCGGTCGCATCAGTGATTACACCATTTTGGGCGCTGCCGGCGATATCATGAACCGCATTCTGGAGCCGCTGGCCGCCGCCAGACCGCCTTTGCCACCGCACATGAGCGCTTCAACCGGAAGCGACCCCAGGAAATGACCGATATGCCCGCTGCTGTGGAGGCTTCCGAACCGAGCACCCCCCGGCGCTGGGTCCAGACCGTGACCCTGGCCCCCCCGACTCTCAAAGACAACACCGCCGATGCCGACCGTCTGGCGGCCGTCCTGAAGGGGCTGTGCGGGACCCCCAGCCTGGAGATCGGCCTGGCCCTGTTGCAGGCGATTCCCGATCGGCTGCGGCAGTGGCATTACCGTGCGCGCTGTCTGCTTTTTCAGGACGGCCCCGGGGGGCAACTGGTCGCCCTCACGGCGCCGGACGACTCCGCGCCCCTGGCAGGGCTGGCGGTGGACCTGGGCACCACCCGGGTGGTGCTGCGCCTGGTGGACCTCGAGACCGGGCGGACGCTGGGCGAGAGTGCCTTCGACAACCCCCAGATCGCCGTCGGGCCGGATATTTTGGTGCGCATCCAGCACGCCGAAAGCGACGGCGGCCGGGAAACCCTCAGGGCCCTGATCGTCGACGGGCTCAACGCCCACCTAAGCGATTTGTCGCGCGCCTGCGGCCTGACCGCCGAAGACGTCTACCTGGCGGCGGTGGCCGGCAATACCGCCATGACGCATCTCTTCATGGGGCTGCCGGCGCGCTGGATCATCCGCGAGCCCTACACCCCGGCGGTCAACCGGCCCGGCGTGCTGTCGGCCGCCGCCCTGGGGCTGCTAGTCAACCCCGCCGCGCGGGTTCTGGTTTTTCCCAATATCGGAAGCTACTTCGGGGGAGACCTGATCGCCGGGATTCTCTTCGCCGGGCTACACCGCCGGGAAGCGGCCGCCATCCTCGTGGATGTCGGCATGCCGTCGTCGGTGGGCGCGATCATCTCCTCGAGGCTGCTGTCGCCGGGCAGCAGGCCGACGTTGTTCATCCGCACCATCGGCAGGCGAGCGGCACCGTCGGCGCGCACCATTCCCCCCGAGGTGAGGCCAACGAGGGGTGCCGAGTCGCGTCCGGACAGCACCCCGACCCAGGTGCCGTCCCGCACGATGTCCACCGCCTGGGCGGGCACGCCCTCGTCGTCGTAGCCGAAGCTCCCGAGGGCGCCAGGCAGCGTGGCGTCGGCGGTGATGTTCATGAGGTCGGACCCGTAGCGCATCGAGCCGAGCTGGGCCGGGTCGAGCCACGAGGTGCCGGCGAAGGCCGCCTCCCCGCCGAGGATTCGGTCGAGCTCGATGGCATGTCCCACGGACTCGTGGATCTGCAACGCCATCTGCTCGCTGCCGAGGATCAGCGTGGTGGTCTTCTCGGGGCACTGAGGCGCGCTGAGCAGCGCCCGCGCCTCCTCCGCGATGCGGGGCGCGTTCCCCACGAGATCGAGCTCGCGCACGAGCTCCCAGCCGCGGGTGCCGAACTGGCCCCGCACCCCCGGGTAGCTCCGCCGCTGGGTCTCACCGTCGCCGATGGCGGTGGCGTCGATCACCGCCCCGCACTCGACGAGGTGCTGGTCGACGCGGCTGCCCTCGC
>JAWOJK010000078.1:0-8949 GCA_046481705.1 Desulfobacterales bacterium
CCGAAACCGGAAACGTCCCCGACGGCCTTCAGCGCGGCATCCACCTGGTCCAGGACTTCGTCCACCGGCAGGACGGCCACCATGCGGTCTATGGTCTGGGAAACCGCATTCTCCAGGGGCTGGACCAGGGCGGCGGGGCTGAAACGGTCGAACTGGGCGAGCAGGGCATCAAAGGGGGGCTCCAGCACGCCCAGCAACTGGCCGGGGCTGGCCTGGGCTTTGAGGCGCACCTTGAGTTTGGCGATCTCGGCGCTGACGGGCGCCAGCAGGCTGCCCGGCTGAAACGCCGCCATCCGTGCAATCAGGTCGTTTAACGGCTCCGAGAGGACCTCGCCCACCAGCGCGGCGGGCTCGAAGGCCTGGACTTTTTTCAGCAGTTTTTCGGGCTGCGCCGTGACCTTTGCCACCAGGGGCACGGGGCCGCTTTCCACCAACGCGCCGAACTCGTCGATCAACGGGTCGGTGAGGGGCTGCAGGTCTTCGGGCAGCACGGCCAGGGCGGTCTGCAGGGCGGCTTCCAGGGCTGCGTTGAGCAGGGAGTGGTCAATAGCGGCGAGGGCGTCCGCGATGGACTCCAATCCGGTCACCACGCCGTCGGTCAGGGGGGCGAAGGAAAGCTGCTCGATCTGGACCTGGACGTTTTCCAGGGCGTCGCGGATGGCCTGCACGGCGCCCGCCGCCCCGTCGAGCACGCCGGCCACCGCACTGACGGCATCTTCCAGGGCGGCCCGCAGGGGCGCGAGTGTTTCCTCGGACAGCACATTGCCCGCCTGTTCGCTGATCAGATCCACCAGGCCGGCGACGGCCGCTCGCACCGGCTCGAACAGGGCGGTGATGCGGCCGGTCAGCTCGGTTTCAAAGCGGTCGATGGCGTCCTCCACGCTTTGCACCATGGCGGCCGTGTCGAAGCCATCCAGCAGGTTTTCCACCTGACCGAAGACGGCGCGCACCTGCACGGTGACCTGAGTGAGGCTCTGCTCCAGACCGTCGACCCCCTCGCGAACCGTGTCGGCCGCGGTCTGGATGGGCGCCTGGATGGCCTGCAGGTCCAGGGCCGACAAGAGGGCGTCGAGCCAGTCGGAAAGCGGCTGAAACTGGGCTTCGACGGCGGCGCTCAGCTCCGATCCGCCGGCGGTTGCCGGAACGGCAGCGGCCAGGCCGCCGATGGCAGGGTTGGGCCGCAGGACCGATATCAGGTGGCCCATTTCATCGGCCAGGTCGCCGCCCAGGTTTTCCAGGCGGGTGCTGAGATCCGCCAGGTCCGCCAGCAGGCTGCCGGCCATGGCGGACCGCAGGCTGTCGTAGCTGTCCAGGTTGGCCTGGATCTGGGAAACGGCCGCGCCGGTGGCGCCGATCTCGCCGGTCGTGACGGCGGCCGCAAGCTCGTTCAGGCGCGAGCTGAGACCGTCTGCAATCGACGCCAGAGCGCCGCTGTCGAGGGCTTCAACGGCTGCTGCGACATCGGTCTGCAGGGCGTTCAGACGCCCGGCTGCGGTACCCGCCGTGAAGGCGGTGAGGTCCTGGACCGACTGGGCCAGGTCATCGCGGATCTGGTGGCTGTCGGCTGCGTGCCAGGCGGTCAGGGTGTTGAGGGGGTCGATGATGTCGTCTACCACCGGGATCGTGCCGGCCAGGATCGCCACCTCGTGCCGAATCGCCGCGATGCGGCGCAGCCAGTCGAGAAGGTTGGCCACCGTGAACGGGGTGGGAAAATTGCCGAGCGCGGTGTTGACGGCTGCAAGCTGCTGGTTGGCCTGGGCGATGCCGCCGGGCTCGGCCGGCTCTCCGCCCCCGGCGCCGCCCGCCGGGGGGCTTTCACCGGATCCAACGGCGCCGGCTGTGGTTTCTTGCCCGGCGCTTGTCATGCAGCCAAAATCCATCTGGGTCAGGCGGGACAGCGCCAGCAAGACTCCCAGTGCATTTTCAAGGACCCCCCCAAGCTGGCCGCTGACGCTGGACTGCAGCTGGGAGAGCCCGGTGCTGAGATCCCCGGTCAGCTCCCCGAGGTCCCCGGGAAGGGCCGCCGTCAGGCGCTGCAGGAAGGCGCCGAAGTCGCCCCCCACGACGTCCGGCAGGGCCAGTTCGTTGAGCGCCTGGCCGAAGTCCCCGATGCTTTCGGGGGGCTCGGCGATCAGCCCGGCGACCGTGCCGGCCACCGAGGCCAGATTGGCCGCCTGCGCGGGAAGCAGGCTGGCCAGATCCGTGGCGTCGAGGGACAGGTCCAGATTTTCAAACAAGGTCGGCATGACTAGTCGCTCTCTCCAAAAAGATTGCTGAGACTCCCCGCAACGCCGGCAAGCCCCGCCAGCGCCGAGCCGACCCCTGAAAGGGTCTCGCGCAGGGGCGGGGTGGGGTCGCTGATGTCTGGAATGGCGCCCAGCATTTCCAGGGCATCCAGGGCGCCCGTGACGCTGTCCAGCAGGCTCGCGGCATCGCCCAGCAGCCCGGCGTCGATCCCGCCAAAAGGGTCCGGCGGCGGCGGGGGCGGCGGGCTTTCCCGCAGGACGATGCGGTAGTCCATCTGGTCGGGGTGGCTGCCGCTTTGGGCCACGGCCAGGGTCTCGATGACGACGTACTGGACCTCGGTGGCGGTCAGAATGTCCGCCACGAAGGTGACCGGCTCGCCGGCGCGGAACTTTTCGCGCAGGGCCTCCAGAAAATCGTTGCGCGTTTCGTCGCCGAAGAGGCTGCCCCGCAGACCGATCCAGGCGGGCCGAAGATTGAGGTCCTGGTAGAGGCTGCCCGCGCGGCCGGGCACCTCGAGCTCCACCAAGCGGCGCTGCTCGAAGGCTTCGATGGCTTCGATGCGGGGGATTTCCCAGTCCCCCAAAACGGGTTTGACGTTCATGACAGGTTTACTCCGTGTCGCCGGGCCTGGTCCACCAGAACGTCGTTGATCAGCTCGGCCAGGTCTTCAGGTTCGGTGACCTCCGGCCACCGGCGGGTGTCCGGCAATACTTTCGGCGCCGCGCTGGACGCTGGGCCGGTCGGGGCGCGTTGTCCGGGCGGCCCCATGGCGGCCGCAGTGCCGGCTTCGAGGGCCGCCGGTGCGGCGGGCGGCGCTGCGACCCGCAGGACAGGATCGGCCGCGCCGCGCGGCGGCGCTTTGCCGGACGGGGCCAGGAGCACGTCGACCAAGGTGGCGATGCGTGCCATGGCCGTTGGCGCGTGGGCGGTGCCCACCGGGGCGCCGGAGAGCGGGTTTCGGGCGGATTCGGCGGCCGTGGGCGCATGGGCTGGGCGCGCCGGGCGGAAATGGCGGTCCCCGTCGCGCTGGCGGTCTGGAAGCGGCGCGGCGGCCGCCGCGGGGGGGGCGCCGCGCCCGACGGGGGCTGCGCGGTCCTGGGGGGCGTCAGCCCCATCCGGTGGGCTGCAAAGGGCGTCCGTCACCATCGACAACGGCCCGGCCGCCGGGATGACCGCGGTTTGCGTGAAGGTGCTTTCCGGGGCTACGCCGCCGCTGCCGGCTGCCCTCCGGTGCGGCCCGCCGAAGACCGGCAGCTGCAGGCCGGCCGCTGATTTCGGCAAAGACGCGGCCGTCTCCGCGCGCGGCCGCTTTTCGCCGGGCTGCCCGGCTGCGGCGCGGCGGCCCCCCGGGAAAGTGGGCTCGGGGTCGGGACGCTTGATGCCCGCGGATTGCCCCCGTGGGGGCCCGGGGGCTGCCGGGCGCCGGCCGGAGGCGACCGGCGCGCCCACGTTTTGCTGGGGGGGTGTCGCCGGCCGACCGTGATCCGCGGCCGGGGAAGGGTATCCGGGGGTCGATCGCTGCACCGGTGCCGCGGCCGACGGCGGCTGCGCGCCGGGCAGGGGCGTTGCGGGCAGGCTGCCGAAGGGCGCGGCCGCCAGCAGCGGCGGGTGGGCGGCCAGTTGCGCCAACGCGGTCTGCGCTCCGGCCAAAAGCCCCGGAAGCCCTGCAGCCGGGTTGGCCAGGGCCGCGGCCACGCTGCGGGCCGCCTGGACGTCGCGCGGCCTCAGGTGCTTGCGAGGGTCTTCGGCCATTATGCCGACTGCCTTTCTTTCAGCATTTCCAGGTGCAGCAGCACCTGGCCGAGAGTCAGGGCGTTGACCTCCTGGGGGGTCCAGCCGAATTCCCGGGCGAGGATGAAGGCCGCACGGGCCAGCGGGCTGGCCGCGGCCGCATCGAGTTCCTCGGAGGCGGGGGCGATGCCGCTGATGCGGTTGACCTGCTCCAGCAGGAACTGCATCAGGCCGACATGCATGGCAACCGCCTCGGCAACCCCGATGGCGGGTTCCACCAGGCTGCGCTGGACCATCAGGGCCCCCAGCAGCTGGTCGTTTTCGCGCGCCGCGCGCGAGACCAGCTGCAGGTCCTGCACGGTCAGGGGGCGCAGGCGCACCCGCTGCGGATCGGCCTGGGCGGGGTCGTCGCCGCCCGGGGAGAGGAGCGCCGCGGGCACCGCGATGTCGAAGGTCAGGCGGCTGCCGGCCAGCAGTTCGTCGGCCGTCAGCATCACGGCTCATCCCCGACCGTCATGTAGAGGGCCTGGAAATCGACCGACTCCATGACGAAATCGTCTTCGGGCATGTGGTATTCCCAGCTGTCGATTTTGACCCCGTGCAGGGTCACGCTGTTGCGCGTGCCGGGGGTGGCCGCGTTTTCGAGCATGAGGGTGATGTTGAACGCCGGCTGGGCCCAGCTGGCGGCCGGGCGCCCGCCGGCGGCCTCGCCCAAGAGCAGTTTCAGCATGGCGCCGTTGACGTAGGCGCGGCCGATGGTGCCGGCGATCGACACGTTGCCCGGCCGCAGTTCGGTGGCGTAACGTTGGCCGATTTCGTGAAACGGCTTGACCTCCGAGCTGACCAGGACTTTGACGTCCTGCACGCGGCCCACGGAAATCATGTCATAGGCCGTGAGCACTTCCTGGGCCTTCTCGCCTTCCAGACCTTCGGGGGTGGACAGGGTGATGGATCCGTCCGCTCCGGTGAACACACTCGTGTTTGCCATCTTGTTTCCTCCTACTGCAGCGAAAGCGTTACGCGGATGTAGTCAATGCTGAACGTGGGCTGCATCACCACGTTGACGATGGCACGACCGGCGATTTCGTCCTGGCGGGTGGCCGTGACCTCCAGTTGGTAGTAGGTCAGCGCCTCGTCCTGCAGCATGGTCGCCAGGAAGCCGTCAATGGCGCCCTGCATGGCCTTGCGCACCCGCTCGTTGTTGAGCCGGCCGATGAAGGGGTTGCTGACCTGGCGGATGCCGGCCTTGGCAAAATCGGTGATCCGACGGGTGGTGATCTGGCCGAAGGCGGCGGGGTCCGTGGTGATGCCGCGGATCACGCGAATCCCCCGGCGGTCCTCCAGGGCCAGGACGCCGCCGGATACCAGGGCGGCGGCGTCGGTGTACGAAAAGCGCTGGGCCAGCTGGGTGACCCCTGCAAGCACCTTGTTGGTGGGGCTGGTCTGAACCGCCAGGCTGCTGATCAACCCCGCCACGGCCGCGGCCGTGTAGGTCCCGCTGAGGGTCACCTCGGCCCCGGCGGCGGCGTCATAGGCCCGGATGCCGGGGGTGCACAGGATGAAGCGCTTGTTTTCGGTCACCTGGTCGATCACCTTGGCGGCCGTTGTCTGGTCCGAGCCGATCACGGCGATGACGTCCTTGCCGGTGCTCTCGGCGCTGTCCACCAGGCCGAGGACGCTCTTGGCGTTGTCGGTGGACAATTCCGGGGCCACCAGGAGATTGACGGTGTCCTTGAGCAGTTCGTTGAAGGCCGTGGTGTAGTCGGGGGTGGTGGCCCCCACCGGCAGGCCGTAGGCATACACGCTGCGCGCCCCGTTGCGGAAGAGCACCTCCAGCCCGCGCAGCAGGTTGAGGGTCCCCGTGCCGCCGGAATAGGCGTCGTAGGCGCCGAAGACGTCCTGGGCCGACGCATAGTCCGCGAGGGTCCGGGTGCTGCCCGTTGCCTGGCTCGCCGTGCCCACAATGCCGATGTTGCCGGAGGAGATCCCGCCCGCGCTGATCAGGGCTTCGGCTTGCACCCGGATATAGGTGCCCGGTATGATCTGTTCCCCGAATTGGTCTTCTGCCATTTTCCTTTCCTCCTCGTATGTGGTGCTTGCCGATAATAAGGTCCCCATCTGCTGACGTCTGCAGGATGTCAAAATGGTCGCGGCCGGCAGCCGCCGGGCCGGTCAGTCCAGATCGAGATGGATGGGAATCTCGCTGATGACCTCCTCGGCGGCCTCGGGGCGTTTGAGATATTCGTAGAGAACGGTGAACGTCATTTCCGCCGTCTCGGTGTTGCCGGCGCCGGGGGCGACGGCGGTCTCCTCCTGGGAAATGGTGAGGAACCCGAGGGCCGCCAGGGTCTGGCGCTCGGCTCCCAGCACGGCCAGGGTGACGGCCGCCATCGCCGCCCGCAGATTGTCGCGGTTGCTGCTGCTGGCACTGACCCGCACGCCGGCCTCGATGCGCCGGCCGGTGATGTCGCCGCTGCGGTTCGGGTCGTGCCCGACGTATCCCCCCACACCGGTGGGGGTGATCCGCCGCGGGTGCACACTGAAAGCGGTGGTTACACCGCTGGGCGGCTCCGGCAGGAGAACCTGAAGGGAGACGGAGAGATCTTCGAGAGCTTCTGCGTTGATGGCTGCCATTGGTCGGGATCCTGCCGCGGTCAAAAACCGCTGGGTTGGGGCTGCCGTCCGCTTCAGGTGCTGGCGTCGGGGTCCGCGGCCTCGTCCGGAATCGGCCCGTGGCGCTGCTCATAGCCTTGAATGGCATCCCGCAGGGTCGCCAGGAAGCCCTTGGCGTAGGCCGGCCCGGTGATGATACGCGTATGGGGCTCGAAATCCTCGCTTTCCGGGAAGAGCTGACCGAAATCCAGCACGAATTCGTAAGCGTTGTGGCCGATGCAGAGGTAATTGGCATAGCGCCCGTCGATACGCGGCGCTGGGGCTCTGGCCATGCTGTCGTCTCCCTGACCCGGGGGCGGCTGGAAAGAGGGGGGGTGAACACCCGTGACATTTCTCGGCCTGATCCCAGCAAAGGCAGTGCCACTCCGCCAAGGGTGGGCCATCGTTATGGTTAACATTCCGATATTATGATAACTTTACCACAAATTTGGGGGGCTAGGGCCCCCTCTCGGAGTGCGGGTTGTAACCCGAGGGGGTGTGACGGTGGCGGCGATCCGGCGCGCACGCCTGAACACGGAATGCAGCGCCAAGGCTGCACTGGCTGCGGGGGATGGCATGCCGCGGCGGGGGGTGCAGGCCGATGTGACAGTGTGACAATCGGCCAGGTCAGTGTTTTGGCCTTCGGTCCTGAACGATGCGGTACTTTTCGATTTTGCGGTAGAGCGTCATGCGGGACCATTTCAGGCGCTGCGCGGCGCGGCTCTTGTTCCAGTCGGTGGCGATCAGGGCGGACACCACCTGGCGGCGCTCATCGGGGGTGGCGGCAGACTGGGCCTGCAGGGCGTCCATCTGACGGCGAAAGGGCGCCGGCAGGTTCATGAAGGCAATCCGGTCCGGGGGCAGGTTGATGAAGGTGGCTTCGATCAGGTTGCGCAGCTCGCGCACGTTGCCCGGCCAGTCGTAGACCATCAGGCAGGCGAGGGCTTCGCTGGTCAGACCCTGCACCCGGCGGCCGAAGCGCGGGTTGAAGCCGGCGATGAAATGATCCACCAGGGTCGGGATGTCTTCCCGGCGCTGGCGCAGGGGCGGGATGTGGACCCGGGCGACGTTGATCCGGTAGTAGAGGTCTTTGCGGAATCGGCCGGCTGCCACCAGCTCTTCGGGTTCCTGGTTGGTGGCGGCGATGATGCGCACGTCCAGCGAAACGGGGCGCCGGCCCCCGACCGGAAAGACCTCCTTGAACTCGATGGTGCGCAGCAGCTTGGCCTGGGCGAGGAGGCTGATGTCGCCGATTTCGTCCAGAAAGAGGGTGCCCCCGCCGGCCAGTTCGAATTTTCCGGCGCGGTCGGCCACGGCGCCGGTGAAGGCGCCGCGGGTGTGCCCGAAGAGCTCGCTTTCCACCAGCCCTTCGGGCAGCGCCGCGCAGTTGACGCTGACCAGCGGCCGCCGCCGGCGCCGGCTCTGGTGATGGATCAGGGCCGCTGCCAGTTCCTTGCCGGTGCCGGTTTCGCCGGTCACCAGAACGGTGCTGTCGGTGGCCGCGACCTTGCTCAGGAAGGCTTTGAGGGCCCCCATGGCGGGGCTTGCCCCGATCAGCTCGGCGGTGGGCGCGGTGGCGCCGGCCGCCGGTTGGGAGGCAATCGGGGAGGGCAGGTGACGGCGGATGCTGGTCAGCAGATCCGGGTAGTCGAAGGGGATTTTGAAATAGTCGTTTACGCCGAGTCGCAGGGCGGCGATGGCCAGGGCCTCGGAGCTGCGGCGGGCGATCAGGATAACGGGCAGGGTCGGCCGGCGTCGGCGCAGGGCGGCGATCAGGGCCAGCGCGGCGCCGCCGTCGCCGCTTGGGGCGTCGATCACCGCCAGCTCGCCGTCCTCGGATTCCACCCGCCGCAGAAGCGCCGCTTGGTCGCTGAGAGCGGCGGCGGCCAGACCCTCGGCGCTTAGATACCCCTCCAGGCGGCGGCCGAGTTCGATTTCGGGGGTGCTGATCAGAACGCTCACAGGCGGCATCATCGCGCTATCCTTGGCGTGGTGCGAGGCTTCGACGGCCGGCGCCGATCCGTCACGGGCTGCCGAACGAGACTACGAGCGCAAAGCAACGGGGTCAAGCCAAAAATTGATCAAACCCTGGATTTCGCATACTTTCAAGGGCTTCCCGGAACTCCGCCAGAATCTCGGCGACGATCCGCGCGGCCGGCAGCACCTGGTCGATCTGGGCCGCCACCTGGCCGATTTCAAGCTCGCCTTCGTCCAATTGACCTTCGAACATCCCTTTTTTGGCCCGCCCGCGACCCAGCAGGTCTCGCAGTTGGGCCTCCCCGGCCCCGGCGTTTTCGGCCGCCGCGACGGCCGCGGAGA
>JAWOJK010000099.1:0-4530 GCA_046481705.1 Desulfobacterales bacterium
CTCAAAAGAAAGGCATGGCGCTTGCGGGGCATCTCATCGAAGCTCGCGTTGAAGACCAGGTCGTAAGCGGGGGCCGCGGGCGCCGGGTCCGGCGGCCAGTCTTCCAGGAAGTCCCCGTGGCACAGCGGGGTGGTCAGAATGCCTTCTTGGCCGTCCAGAAAGGCGCGGTCTTCAGGACCCCCGAGACCGAACAGGCACGGCGCCGCGGCGGCGGCAAACACCCTGAGCCAGGTGTGCCGGAAGACAACCCCCCAGGGCAGCTCGACATAGAGGAAGTATGCCCTGGAAAGTTTTTCCAGCAATCCCGGGTGCAGGAAAAGGTAGGGCAGCGAAAAGACCCGCAGGATGCCCTTGGCCGCCGGCAGTTCGGGTTTTTTGAGGACCTGCAGGAAGTGCCGCAGCTTGTAGCGCTTCTGGGCTTTTTTGGCCAGCTTGGCCGCCGCCCGGCGGGCTTCGCGGGCCGCCAGGGCGCGGATCTCGGGGTGCGCCGGCATCTCGCGCTGGGCTTCGAAGAGCCAGCGCCACTGCCCGCGAAAGGGCAGCAGGGCCAGAAACAGGCGCGCTTCACGACCCACGGCCCCGGCCGGATCGCCCGCGGCTTGCCTCTCGAACCAGGCCCGCCGCCGCTCCAGCGCGGCGTAGGGCCAGGCAAGCCCGCGCGCGGCCTCCAGCCACGGGCGCTGCCAGACCAGCAGCAGGTAGAGCGCCTCCCAGAGCCGGCCGCGAAGCTCGGCCAAACCCCGGCTGCCGGGGCCTTGGAAGAGCCGGCCGCGGTCCACCTGCTCGCAGAAGCGGTCCAGAATTTCCAGCGCGACCCCGGGGTCGCCATCGGTGGAAAAGGAAGTCATGGTCAAAACGCCTCGATCTTGCGACGGATAAAATCGCAGAAATCGCCGTATGCGGGCGGTTTTCAGTCTGGCACAGCGCCGGGCCCTTGTCCATCCCCGAATTAGGGCCGGCCGCGGCCGCCCAACGGGAAATCCCTTGACTTGCGCGGGGGGATATTCCTATATTCGCGGCGTGCAAAACAGCCCAACCATCACACCAGGCGGGACGACAGCATAAACGTTATACCAATCTTGATGAACCGGGAAAAAGTCAAAAACCAGACAGTTTCGTAAAAAAGCCAAGTTCAAGGCGCGCAAATCTCGAGGAGTGAGGCGTACTTTATTACGCCGCAGCGATTTCGAGATGCGGCGCAACGCGGAAATTGGCTTTTTTACGAAACTGTCAAATTTCGGACAGCCCCCTCACGGCACGGGGGCGTCTGCCGCGACGAGGCGGCTGACCTTGGCGGCGTAGGCCCGGATGTCGCACTTGCGTTCCAGGCCGGCGGCGGTCATCGAGCGGACTTTGCCGAAGACCGCTCGTTCCGGCCAGGCGCGATCGTGCAGCCCGAAGATCCAGGCCACCCCGGCAAAGGAGTTGGGGTCTCGGCCGTCCAGAAAATACCGATTGTTGAGTCCTATCAGGGTTTCGAAGGCCGCTGCGGGGCTTGGCGACCACTCCAGGACCTTCTTGCCCCAGTACATGCGCATATAGTTGTGCATGAAGCCGGTGCAGCGCATTTCCCGCATGGCGGCGTTCCAATGGTCGTCATGCGTTTCGGCCGCCTCGAGCCCCGCGCGGTCGTAAAGATGAGGCCGCGGGTCTGCGGCGTGGTCCGCCAGGGTCCGGCGGGCCCAGTCCGGCAGGCAGGCAAAGCGGTCGTAGGCCGGGGTGTAGTGCACGAAATTGACGGCCAGTTCGCGCCGCACGATCAGCTCCTCCAGGTAGGCGTCGCGGTCGTCGGGGCTGGCGGCGGCATGCTTGTGGAGGGTGAGGGCCAGGTAAAGCGGCGATACCTGACCGAAGTGCAGGTAGGGGCTCATCCCCGACACGTCGTCGGTCTGGGGCTGGTTGCTGTTGCGGTCGTAGCGGCCGAGCCGGTCGGTTAGAAAGCGCCCGAAGCGTTCCTTGGCGGCCGCCGTCCCCCCTGGGAAAAAACGGCTCACCGCCGCGACGCCCCGGTCGATTTTCAGATCGGCCAGCAGCGCCGCCAGCCCCCCATCGATTGCCAGCCCCTCCAGGGCAAGCCCCAGCGCGCTGTGCTCGGCCGTCAGCTGCGGCGGGGGCACCAGGTAGTCGGGCAGCAGGCGTTGGAGCTTGGGGCGCAGGGTGCGGGCGGCGTATTCGGCCTTGGGGGAGGCCGCGGCGACGGGCACCACCACGTCGCTCTCCACCTGGACTACCGGGCAGGGCGCTTGCCGACCCACCTGCGCCCGCCAGGCTTTCTGATGCCGGCAGTAGCCCACGTCGCACACCAGCAGGGCCGCCTCCCGGGCCAGCGCCAGGGCCACCTGCGGCGGCTCGCCGCGGCGGCATACCAGGCGGATGCCGCGTTTGGCGAGGGCCTCGGCGGTTTCCAGCAGCCCCGCGAGCATGAAGCTGTAGTGTCGCAGATTGGCCTCGGGGTAGGCGTCGGTCAGACCGAAGCCCACCACCACGGGCAGCTTCAGTTGGTTGGCGCGGAAGATCGCGTATTCCAGGGCGTGGTTTTCCGCGGCCCGCTGGGCCTGCTGCATCCAATAGAGAACATAGCGCCCCCCGGCCCGGGAGGTTTCCGCGTCAGGGGCCTGAACTCGGGTTGGCTGGATACCATCTGGCAGCATGCGGCCTCCTCAGGGTTCAGGACGAAGCGGGCGCATCGGGGTCTTCGTCCGCCAGAATTCCCCGGGCGACCGCTTCCGCGAGCAGCCCGGAGGCGTAGTGCCAGAGCACCGGGGCGCCGGTCTGCAGGGGGGCGATGCGCCGCTCAACCTGTTGCCGCCGGATGCCGTGCTTGCGCCACATCGCCCCGCCGCTGTAGAAGTTGTTGAGCACCGGCTGAAGCCGGTCCAGCGCGGCGGCAAAAAGGGCCTCGGGGCTTTCGCGGGCCTCGAACTCCTCCCACGCCGCCTGCAGTTCCGCGGCCTGATCGGCCGGCAGCTGGCCGAAAACCCGGTCTGCGGCCTGCCGCTCGCGTGTCAGCTGCCCCTGACGGGCCACCGGGTCGTAGCAGTAGGTGTCGCCGGCGTCGATTTCCACCAGATCATGAACCAACAGCATCTTGACGACCCGCGGCAGGTCGAGATCCGGGGCCGCGGCATACTCGGCCAGCACCAGGGCCGCCAGGGCGATGTGCCAGGAGTGTTCGGCAGAATTTTCGTGGCGGCAGCGGTCGGTCAGAAGGGTCTGGCGCATGACGCGCTTGAGGCGGTCGATTTCGACGATGAAGCCGATCTGGCGTTCTAAACGGGCGTGGTTCATGGGCGGGGCAGGCTCCTTTTTTTTCGGGTGCGGTCGGCGGCTCACCAGTTCGATCACTGTAGCCGGATCCGGCCCAAAATTCAAACCCCAAACGCTGCGCCATTAACCGGCGCGGCGGGCTGCGGCTTGCGAAGCAGGCAGCGGGGCTTATATTGTCCAAGCTAACCGCATGCCGGCGTCCCGTTTTTCCCGGCATCTGACCTACACCCCATATCTTATCATGCCAAGGAGGTTTATTATGGCCGCTGAATCCCAGGACCGCGTCTATGTGCGCGTCAAAGACGCCGCCGGAAACGATTTCATCTGCCCCCTGGACGCCCTCAAAAAGACCAGCCAGGCCACCGATGCGGAGCTCGACAATTGCGTGGACGACGCCACCGTCAAGCGCTACTCGGGCAACATCAAAATCAAAGAGTGACGGACCCGCCTGCGGCCTGAATACCGTTGGGCCTTCGCCGCGGGGAGCACTCAGCGCGCCAGGTGTTTTTCGGAGCGGGCTGGGCGCCCCCCGCACGCGCGCGTCAAGCCTTGGGAACGCGCGTCTAGGCGAGAGGGCGGGCGAAAATCGCCGCCAGCCGGTCTTGCCGGAAGTCGAAGATCGCCTGCAGCCGTTTTCGCACCACGGTTTTGTGCAGCAGCCGCCCTATTCGGCCGTAGGGCAGGGCGTAGTGCACCACGTCGTGCATCTGGATCCCGCCGTCTGAGGCCTCAAAGCGGTGCAGGTGGTGCCAGAGGCGGTAGGGCCCCAAGCGCTGTTCATCCACGAACAGCCGGGGCGCGCAGACGTGCGTGATTTCAGACACCCACCGGCAGGGCAGGCGCCAGAACGGGGTCAGGCGGTAGGTAAGGATCATGCCGGGATGCATCGGCCCACCAGGTGGGGCGGTCAAGCGGAAGCGCAGCCAGCCCGGGGTGATCCGGGGCAGGTTGCGCGGATCGGCGAAAAAGGCCCAGGCGTGCTCGATGTCGACGGGCAGGTGCTGGGACCGGGTGAGGCGGTAAAGGTGCATGGCGCTTTGCCGCGTGCAGGGGTTAAGGCCCTTGCGGGCTGCAAGGGCCCCGGATCCCGTTATTTTCTGCCCGAATCCTGGCGGCGCTGGCCCCACACCGCGTAAACCGGGTCCGAGTAGAGCAGCTGCAGGGCGTATTTGTCGTCCGCGGGCCTTGGCAGGCCCCGCATGGAAAAGGTTTTCAGGTGATCGAAGCCTTCCGAGGCCTGGAAATACGCCAGAACGATGCCCA
>JAWOJK010000129.1:0-3580 GCA_046481705.1 Desulfobacterales bacterium
GGCGCGGCAGGAGCGTATCGGGATGCAGCACGAAGCGCGTGCCGCGAATGGCCACGGGCACGATCAACGCGCCGGTTTCCACCGCAGCGACAAACGCCCCCATTTCAAAGGGCCTGAGGCCCGCAACACGGGTGAAGGTCCCTTCCGGGAAATAGACCAGGCGCAGACCGGGACGCAGCAGCGTCTGGATCCGCCGGGCATCTTCGACCCCCTTGCGCGCGTCGAAACGCGCCACGAAGCGGGTCCCCAGGCGGCGCAGCACAAAACCCGCGACAGGCACCCCGGTCAACTCCACCTTGGCCACAAAACAGGAAACACCGGGGAGCACTGCCGTGAGCACAAACCCGTCGAGATAGCTGGCGTGGTTGGCGGCCACAACGTGGGCCGCGCCGACCGGCAGGTGCGCCAGGCCTTTGACGGCGATCGGCATCCCGGCGGCCTGAAAAAGCAGCCGCGCCCCCCAGCGCATGGCCGCCCAGCGCCAGCTCAGGCGCGGCAGCAGCGCCGCCAGCAGGCCGAGCGGCGGCAGCATCAGCAGAAACAGGCCCCAAACGTAAGCCCCGTATACCAGGGCGACGGATCGACCCAGCGCGCGGCGCAGCATCGAGGCGGCCCCCGCCAGCCACAGGCGAAACAGCTGCCAGGCGAGCGGCGGCGGCTTGGCCCCGATACGGCCTTTTTCGAAGCGCTCACGGCTGGCGGCGCGCCGGATCTTGCCGCTGGAGGTCTTCAAAACGCTTCCCGGCGGCACCAGGGCGACCTCATCCGGCGGGCTGCCGACCAGATCCACGGCAACCGCCTGGACTTCCGCCCGCATGCGCTCCATGACTGCCGCTCCGGTTTCACGGGTTTCGGCCATGACCACCAGCCGCTCGGTGCCCGTCCGGGGATCGGGGGTGCCGAAAACCGCCACGTTGCCCTTGCGAACCCCGGCCAGGTTGCCCACCGCCTCCTCCAACTCCTCCGGGTAGATGTTGCGCCCGCCACAGATGATGATGTCCTTGGTGCGCCCGGTGATGAAGATTTCACCGTCCACCAGGTAGGCCAGATCACCGGATTCAAGCCAGCTGCCCTGGAAGAGCCGCTGGGTCTGGCGGGGGTTGTGGTAGTAGCCGCTGCAGGCCGACGGTCCGCGGAACTGCAGCCGACCCTGGCGCCGTTCGGGCAACTCGCGCCCGGCATCATCCACGATTCGGATCTCGTGCCCGGCCAACGGGCGGCCGCAGCTCACAAACCGCAGCGGCTGCGGCGCGTCGGCCGCAACCGCGCGGGCATCCCCGGAGTTCATCAGGGTCTCGCGGCAGACGCGGTCGACCCGCCAGGCGCGCCCCAGCGGCGGGAATGCCAGCCCGACCGTGGATTCCGCCAGGCCGTAAACCGGCATCAGGGCTTCCCGGCGCAGGCCGTAGCCTTTGAAGCGTTCATAAAACCGTTCCAGGGTCGCGGGGCTGACCGGCTCGGCGCCGTTGAAGGCGCAGCGCCAGGAACTGAGATCCAGACCTGCGAGGTCCTGCGCGACAAGCCGTTTCAGGCAGATTTCGTAGCCGAAATTGGGAGCCGCCGAAACGGTCCCGCCAAAGCGCTGGATGGCGCGCAGCCAGCGGCCGGGCCGGGCCAGGAAGTCCATGGGCGAGAGCGACACCAGCAGGGGGCCGAAATAGAGGCTGCCCAGCCAGGCGCCGATCAACCCCATGTCGTGGTAAAGGGGCAGCCAGCTGACGAAGACGTCATCGGAACTCACCGCGACGGCACGCCCCATGCTGCGGATGTTGACCAGCAGGTTGGCGTGCGACAGGATGACCCCTTTGGGGGTGCCGGTGCTGCCGGATGTGTACTGCAAGAAGGCCGTGTCCGCGGCCTTGACGACCGGCGGCTGAAAAGACGGTGAATTTGCGCGCAGCTCGGCGGCCGTGGTCAGATGGCGGAGGGTTGTCGCCCGGCCTTTTAGCAGGCGGGCCAGCCCCCTCGCCTCGGCGATGGTGACCAGAATGGGGGCCTCGCAGTTTCTCAGGATGGCCTGGTGCCGCTGCAAATGCTCCGCCAGTTGGCTTTTGCGGACCGGCGGATAGAGCGGTACCGGGATGCCGCCGGCCAGCATGACGCCGAAAAAGGTGAAGAAATAGTCCGCGCCGGTGGGCAGCATGATGGCCACCGGCTGGCCGCATTTCAACCCGAGGTGCTGCAGGCCGCCGGCAATCGCTGCCGCGCCGGCGTAGAGGTCCTGGTAGGTGACGGTTTGCTCCGCGCCCTGGGCGTCGGTGCACAGCCGGATGTGGGGCCGGTCGGGATGGTTGGCGGCATGCCACTGGAGGGCTTCGATCAGGGTGCGGGCGCGCCGGGGGGCCTCCGCCATCTCCCGGGGCCCGGGATCGGCGGTCTCGGGCGCGGCCTCGTGGGCCGCGGCCGGCTGGGCCGCCGTAAGCGCGCGCAGCAGGTCCCGCGGGGTTTCAGCCTCGGTAAAGGCCTGGGCGGGGAAGGTGAGCCCGAAATGGCGCTCCACGCGGGTCAGCAGTTCCATGCGGGCGAGACTCCCCAGCCCCAGATCACGCTCCAGCGAAACGTCCAGAGCCACGGCCGGCAGCGACAGCGGCTGGGCGCTCAACTCGGCGGCCAGCAACCGGATGATGTCGAGCAGGGCATCGGCGGAAACCGTGGCCGCCGGTTTGGGAACATCGGGCTGCATGGAGTCTCCGTCAGGCGGTGGGGGTGAAAGTCCAAAAGGTGATGGACCGGTAAAAGATCCAATACCAGACGGTTTCGAAAAAAGCGCCAAGTTACGGCGCGCAAATCTCAGTGAGGCGTACTTAAGTTACGCCGCAGCAACTTCGAGATGCAGCGCAACGCCGAAATCGGACTTTTTGCGGAACCGTCAAAGGCGGGTGAAGTGCTGCGGCGGCCACCGGGGAAACGACAGCTTCAGCGCCGCGCCAACGCTGCTGCGCGGGACACCGCATGGACGCGAGACCGCACCGCTCGGACAGTGCGTGCAACGCGACGGTCGGGTTTGCCAGCCAATTTAGATTGAATTATCAAAACCCTTACTCAATTGTCAAACGACACTGGGGGCCAATCGGGTCTTCAGACATCGCCCAAAACAACAAAAAGCGCGCCCTCACGCGCGCATCCGAAGTCGAACGGGCGCCCTCGGACCGAACTTTTTCCCTCCCGCGGACCGGATCGGCTCGGCTCCTTTGTTTTGCGCTTTGGCGGATAAATTGATATGATACCCACGTTATCACCGGCGCCGCGGCGCACAGGGACCGAGCGCCGGCCACCGTTCGGCATCGTCGCCTGGCCGACCGCAGCGGGTTGTCCTATTTCTCTTGGCTGCGGCGAATTTGGCAAGCGCCCAATCTACAAGCTCCGTTCAGTTGCCGCGATCAACAGGACCGCCCGAAAAACAAAAGGCCCCACACCGGCCAAAACCCAGGAGATGCAACCGATGAAGATGACCCGAACCCGTGAGAAGGTAAGCCCATGGCGCTGATCGGCATGCGCGACGTGTGCTGGGGTTTTGGCGACCCGCCGCTGCTCGAGAACCTGACCTTCCAGATTGCCATATTGCTATTGGCGGAATCTT
>JAWOJK010000329.1:0-4288 GCA_046481705.1 Desulfobacterales bacterium
CGATAGACCGCGGCCGTTTCCTTTTCCTTGTTCATCTGCTGTTTGAGCTGAGCCAGCTGCGCCTCGGCAGCCTGACGGGCTTTTTGCTCGGCCTCGGTCACGGCCCGGCGGCGCTCGCTATCGGCGATCTGCTCCTTTCGCTTTCCGATGGCCCAGATGCCGGTCAACAGAACCGGCCACAAGCCCACGACGATCGGAACAGCCCCCAGCGGCCCGGCGGTCAGTTCTCCGGCGGCCGTCGTACCCAAGTCCTCGCGCATCCCGGTCTCCTTGAAGGCGGTCCCGGATATGTACAGCCAACTGGTCCCCCCCATTTCGTGCTCGCCATAAATGTGGTCGACATACCGCGCCGGGTTTCTGGCGATGCGGTTGCGGGCGATGTGCAGCAGCTGCTTGCGCAGGCCGAAGGTCAGGGCCTCCTTGGGGCACGACAGGACACACCCGGGCAGCAGGCCGTTTTCGATGCGGGGCTGGCAGAGCGTGCACTTTTGCACACTGGGTGAAAAGGCGTTGTCGTACTCGTATGTCGGGATATTGAACGGGCAGGCGATCATGCAGTAGCGGCACCCCACGCACACATCGGCGTTATAGGATACCGCGCCGCTTTTTTCCTTGTGGAAGGCCTTTACGAAACAGGCGGAGGCGCAGGCCGGCTCCAGACAGTGGTTGCACTGGACCTTGACGAACACCGGCCCCGTGGCGCCCTCGAAACGGTTGACCACGGTGTAGGTGCCGGCCGCCGTGCGGCGCTGCTCCTCCAACACGGAAAGATCGTCAAATGGGCGCTCCGGCTGCGGGAGTTCATTGACCTCTTGGCAGGCCGCTTCGCACCGGCGGCACCCGATGCAGCGGGTCACATCATGCAAAACGCCGAAGCTTTCCGGATGCCCGGGAAATTGCCGATTGCCCGCAGCGTGCGACCGGTCCACGACCGCAACCTGGGTGCCGGCCGCGGCGCCCATCCAGGTTAAAAATCGACGACGGGTGATCCCCATGGCTTCTCCTCGGTTGGCCTGTGTCAGTTTACGTTTTGTTTCGATTCGCGCAGCGGGTGGCACGCGATACAGGCCGTTGCCGCCGGTTTTTCAATTCCCATGCGCTCATGGCACGAAATGCACTGGACGTGATAAGCTCCTATGAGGGACGGCCGCGCGCCCATGGACGCCAGCGTCATCGGGCCGTGGCAACTGGCGCATGCCGGTGGCTTGGGTAGAACGGCCGCATTGTGGTGGCATCCCCGACATAATGTTTCGGGTTCATTATGAAATGCCTTGGCCAGCGCATTGTCGCCGACTCGTTCGGCCAATGCCTTGACGATTTTTCGGTGGGGCATGCGCACCGCTTCGTACTTGTCGCTGATCGCAGCGATGGTGACGATTTCCGGTATATCGACATCCGGCGGCATCGCAATCCCCGGCGTTCGCCGGCTCACGGCAGCCGACGCCATGGCGCTGCGGGCATCAGGATCCTTGATGACGTGGGGCGTCTGATCAACCTCCGAGATTCCGTGGCAGGTCTTGCAGTCTCGTGCGGCGAAATCCTGCGGCGGCAGCATCGCATGGCAGCCCGCACATGAAGCCGCTGTCTTGGCCGAACGATGACATCCGATACAGCTTTGATCGGCGGCAACCGCATGCATGGCCTGCTCCAGGCGGATGAAATCGCCTTCCTTGGCGCCGTCGGGTGTGTGACAGTCGCCGCATTTCTGCAAGGATGCGTGGTGGCAGGTGCGACAGCTTTCAACCGTGTCCTCATGGTGTTTGTGATCAAAGGCCACCGCCGCGACGGCGGGTTTGGCGTCAGGGGACGCGGCCAGTTGGTTGGTAAACCGCGTTGCCAGCAGAACGGCGTCGGGCTGATTGCGTTTGAGGCGGGGGATCGCTTCGACCCTTGCCACCTGTGCCTGCAACTCTTTTTCGTGGCACCCGGCGCAGGTGATCGGGCCGAACTTGGCATTTTCCATGTCTTTGTGTTGCGCCCTGTCGGCCAGGTGACAGGCGACACATCCGTCGTGGGAGGCCCGGCGCATGGACCGGGTTTCACCGTTTGCGGTTTCGTTCGGGACGTCGTCCGCAGCGTGGCAATACCGGCAGGACCCCTCGGCGCCCTTTTGATAGAACAGGGTTTGGGTATCGGCGTTGTATTCGTGGTGGCAGGCGCTGCAATTGGCCTCGTCCTTGGCCGATGTCGCGGCGATGCGCGCGCTCGATTGATGGCGGTAATGAAGGGATCGGTCGAATTTGATTGCCGTCCAGGCCGAATCATCCGGGGCGGTCGACCTGTGACACAATCGGCATTCGCCGGTCGTGGGGCCTGCGGGCGCCCCTTTTTGGGCCGTCTCGACGTGACAGCCGATACAGTTGTCATGGAAAGCCGTCATGTCCGCCGCATAGTCTTTGCCCGCCGCCTGCTTGAACGTAAATCGGATGCGCTCTCCATCTTTTAGATGGCAGACCGTGCAATCCTGCCCCGTCAGCGCCTCGGTGTGCAGATCGTGGGCAAACGCAACGGCCGGCATCTCGTCGGCGGTCAATTCCGTGGAGATGGATAGGGTCAGCCAATCCGGTCGGCCTGCATCAGCGGGCTTGCGGTCACCGCCGAGGGCAAGGCAAAAAAGCAAAAGGACGAGGCAGGCGCCAAGCCCCCCTAAAATCCATGATCGGCGAACGGCCCATCTGCGCATGATCTGATTCCTCAGAGGGTTTGAAAAACAGCAGCGACGGTCATCGGGGGAGACCTTCAGGGGGCAGCATCGCGGCTCTTGGGTCGAACTTCTCGCAACCTGGGTCCATTTCGGGTCACCCGCCGGGGTGGCCGATGATGGTCCGGGTAGGGGGCTGGTTTCAGGGAGCCGCCTTACCCTCCTTTACCGGTCGGATTTTTTCCTACTATTTTTGTATGATTTGTCAAGAAATTTTTTTTTGCGAGGCAGGATGGGGCGCGGCGGGGTCACCTCGGGACTCGTGGCCACAGCCATTCACACGGGGCATTGGCCCGGCAATTCGGCCGTTGCAGCAACCGGGGACGCGGAGGCGGAAAGAAATGGGGGAAGGGCGCCGAAGTTTCGGCGCCGATGATATCCGCCTCAAACAAAAAGCCACGAAAAGCCCCCCGTCTCCAGCATGAATGCTTGGAAACCAGGCGTCTTCGTGGCTTTCGATGGTTTTTGGGTGGCCAGGCGGCTTGGCCGGGTGCGGTTTTGGAGAGGCCCATCGCCTCTTGTTTTGGGCCTCAACCGCTATGGGCGGTGACGGCTCTTTGGCATCCAAAAACTGCAGCCGCTGAGTGCCGGGCTACAGGGAACTTCAACCGCTTGCGCCGTCAGGACAGAATCGCTGAACCACATCAGCCCCGGACCCCGCAAGGCCTGGCGCATCCCCCCGACGCCCGATCAATGGGTGTGGTCATGTTTTTGAGCATCGTGCCCGGGATGGTCATGATGGTGTTCGCCATGGTCGCCGGTATGGTCATGATCGTGAACATGCGGCGCGCTGCTGTGGACATGTTCGTGCAGGTGCTCGTGCAGATGCTCGTGTTCGTGGCAATGGGTGTGTTCATGGCTGTGAGCCTGCCCATCGTGGGCGTGTTCGTGGTTGTGGGTGTGGCAGTGTTCATGGCCGTGCAAATGGCTGTGCTCGTGTTTCCCTTCCATGGTGGCGTCTCCTTATTATGGTCCTAATCCATTAGGGGTACTGAGGTTCTTCGATGAACCCATTGTAAAAACTCTAAGAGGCTGGCTTCCGGTTGTCAATGACACCCGTCCCGGAAATTGGGCTTTCGTGCGGCAAGACCGTCGGCCCTGGGGAGTACCAGAGGAACCCGTCACTGCGTTCGGCGTTTGACTTGTGACCCGGTCCTGCCGGGATCCCACCCCGTCTTGCGCGTTTGCCTGCAAATGCCTTGACATATCCCGTGTTCTTCACGATCATGTTGTCCGACGTCAACATGCATGTATGATGAACCGCTAAAAAGCTTTTCAGGCCCTGCAGGGCCACATATCCGAAAGGAACTTTGCTCTGGCGCTAAGTTCTGTTATTTCATTACCAGACGCATTGGCAAATGAAGCCGTTATGGCTTTGTTGCCCGAGTGCCCGTTAAAAAGCTTGGTTGGTCGGTTCGCGGCAATATCCTTGGTGACATAGATCCCGTTTAGAAGTTTGCTCTGCGGAGCGGGGCGAGGCCGAAGAGCCAGAGGAAGAGGCGGACCATGTAGTGGCGCAAAGCAAAAAGACCGCCCTTTTCAATTACCAAAAGGACCGTAACCCACGGAACTGGGTTGAACCTGGCC
>JAWOJK010000370.1:0-8286 GCA_046481705.1 Desulfobacterales bacterium
TACCCCTCGACCGGGGTCACCGGGCTCATGCCCACCAGCTTGGGGTAATAGGCCGCCCCGATGCGCGCCGCCACCTGAACCCAGGGGTGGTCAAAAACAAACTCCCCCTCGCTGTGGGTTTTGAGGTAAAGGGGCGCGGCGGCCACCAGCCGATTGTCGGACCAGACCGTCAAATGCCGGGGCTGCCAGCCGCTGGCGGGTGCAATGCTGCCGGATTGCTCCATCCGCCGAAGCCATTCCCATTCCAGAATCGGCGCCGCGAGCGGCTGCGCCAAGCGGTTCCAGGCCTCGCGGTCGATAGCGGATATCCGCTCGACCCACCGGATGGTGTATGGCGTTGAAGCACTGGCGGTCATCTATCCCCCATTCAGTCACAACCCATAAATTCTAACAGCGGGCATTGCCTCAAAAAGATGCCTGCAACAGCTTATTTAATAATCCCTGGCGAGCGTCTTGTCACGCCGAGGCACCGCGGATCGGGGTTTTTGATTGACACCGGCCCCTTTTTTCCGATAGGTCTCAACCCGATATTTTCAGCAACCTTTTACAACACGCGGACGGAGGATGAAAAATGCGCAGGTGGCTTCCTATTTTGCTGATCATCGCGCTCATGACGGCCGGCACCCTGCCGGCCGCGGAAAAAGAGCTCAAGGTGGGGTTTGTGTATGTCTCCCCTATCGGGGATGCGGGCTGGTCGTATGCCCATGATCTCGGCCGGCAGCACATCGCCGCCCTGCCGGGGATTCAGACCTCCTACGTGGAAGCGGTGCCCGAGGGGGCCGACGCCGAGCGCGTGATCCTCAACATGGCCCGCAAAAATTTCGATATCATCTTCGCCACCAGCTTCGGCTACATGGACCCCATGCTGAAGGTCGCCAAACAGTTTCCCGACACGGTTTTCATGCACTGCTCGGGGTTCAAACAGCATCCGAACATGGGCAACTATTTCGGCCGCATGTACCAGGCCCGCTATCTCTCGGGGATGGTGGCCGGTGCCATGACCCAGAAGAAGATCCTCGGCTACGTGGCCGCCTTCCCGATTCCGGAGGTCATCCGCGGGATCAACGCCTTTACCCTGGGCGCCCAGGCGGTCAGCCCCGACGTCCAGGTGCGGGTGGTGTGGACCAAGACCTGGTATGACCCGGCCACCGAGAAAGAGGCCGCCAAAAGCCTGCTGGACGTGGGCGCCGACGTCATCGCCCAGCACCAGGATTCCCCCGGCCCCCAGGAAGCGGCCCAGGAAGCGGGGGCCTACGCCATCGGGTACAATTCCGACATGAGCGCGTTTGCCCCCAAAGCCCACCTGGTGGCGCCGGTCTGGAACTGGGGCCCTTTCTACGAGGAAATTGTCACCGCGGTCCGCGACGGGAGCTGGACAAGCCAGTCTCACTGGTACGGCATGGAAAAGGGCATCGTGGCCCTCTCGCCCATGACCGATTTGGTTCCCCGGGCGGTTCAGGACATGGTACTCGGCAAGAAGGCCGAAATCATGGCCGGAACGGCCACGCTGTTTACGGGGCCGATCAGCGACCAGACCGGCACGCTGCGCATCGCTGCCGGCGAAAGCGCCTCGGATGAAGCCCTGCTGGGCATGAACTGGTTTGTCCAGGGGGTTGTCGGCACCACCGAATAGCGATCGCCGACCGGTCGCTTTATTCCCGGAAACACCGGCAGGCGGCCAACAGAAGCAGCGTGCATGCGAGATAACCCACGATGAGGTTGCGGGTAACCAAACGGCAGGAGCCCCTGGGCTGGGGCTCCTGCTTTATTTTTTTGGGCGCGCTGGCCTTTTCCCTGGCCGTCAGCGCGGCCCTGCTGGGTCTCCAGGGCAAACCGCCGGTTATCGGGATCCGCCTGCTGTTCGAGGGCGCCTTTGGTTCGCGCTGGGCCCTCGAGGATTGTCTTCTGAAAGCCGTGCCGATTTTTCTCTGCGCCCTGGGCGTGGCGGTGGCCTTTCGCCTTCAGATCTGGAACCTGGGGGCCGAAGGCCAGTTTGCGCTGGGCGCCATCGGCGCCAGCTGGGCGGCCCTGGCGTTCCCGGCGCTTCCCGGCGGCTACCTTCTGCCGTTGATGTTTCTGGCGGCCGCGCTGGCGGGGGGGCTCTGGGGACTTGTTCCGGCGGTCCTCAAGCTGGGGCTGCGGGTCAACGAGATCATCGTGACCTTGATGCTCAACTACATCGGGATCCTGTTCCTGGAGTTCAAGGTTTACGGCGCCTGGAAAGACCCGGACAGTTTCGGCTTCCCCATGACGCGCGAATTCTCGGCCGGCGCCATCGTGGGGAGCATCGGCACGACGCGGCTCAACTGGGGCCTGTTGGTGTGCCTGGCGTCCGGTGCGGCAATCGCCCTTTTCCTGGGCTACACCCGGCTGGGGTACGAGTTGAAAGCCAGCGGCGAGAATATCCGTGCGGCCCGCTATGCGCGCCTGCCATACGGCCGCCTGGTTCTCCTGGTGATGGCGCTCAGCGGCGCCCTGGCCGGATGGGCCGGCTGCCTGGAAGCCTCGGGCTCCCTGCACCGGCTGCAACCGACGATCATGGCCGGCTATGGCTACACGGCCATCGTCGTGGCCTGGCTGGCGCGGCTAAACCCCCTGAACATCGGCATCGCAGCCCTGCTGCTGGCCGGGCTGCGCGTCGGGGTCGAAAACCTGCAATTGGACCTTCAAGTCCCGGCCGCTTTCGGGCAGATCATGGAGGGGTTGATTCTTCTGACGGTCCTGGCCGGCAACTTCTTCAAGGACTACCGCCTGCGGTGGAGGGGGCCGGATGACGCCTGAGCTCACCATCGCCCTGCTGGCGGCGGCAGTGCAATCCGGTACGCCGATTCTCTATGCCACCCTGGGGGAGATTTTCACCGAGCGCTCGGGGGTCCTCAACTTAGGGGTTGAGGGCATCATGCTGATCGGGGCCCTGGCCGGGTTCATCGTGGCCAAGGCGACCGGGGTACCGGTTTACGGCCTTTTGGCCGGTGGCCTGTGCGGGGCGCTGCTGGCGGCCGTGCACGGGATGGTCTGCCTCGTCTTCCAGGGCAACCAGGTGGTCTCCGGGCTGGCGCTCACCATTTTGGGAACCGGGCTTTCCAGCTTCTGGGGTACCCCGTTCATCGGCCAACGCACCATGGGCTTTGAAAGGCTCCCGCTGCCGCTGTTGTCCGAAATCCCGCTGCTGGGCGACATTTTTTTCAATCATGACCCCTTGATCTACCTCTCATACCTTCTGGCGCCCCTGATGTGGGCCTTTCTGCGCTACACCCGCTGGGGGCTTGGCTTGCGCGCGGTGGGCGAACACCCCGATGCCGCCGCCGCGGCAGGGCTGCAGGTTCTGGCCTATCGCTGGGCCGGGGTGCTGGTGGGCGGAGTGCTGATGGGGTTTGGCGGGGCGTACCTCTCGCTGGCCTACACCCACCTGTGGACCAACGGGCTGTCGGCCGGAAGGGGCTGGATTGCGGTCGCCCTGGTGATATTCACCTTCTGGCGCCCTGGCCGGGCAATCCTGGGGGCCTATCTCTTCGGCGGGGTGATGGCCTTTCAGCTGCGGCTTCAGGCCATGGGCACGACCCTGCCCTCTTCCCTGCTGCTGATGCTGCCCTACAGCCTGACCATCGCGGTCCTGGTATTTTCCTCATGGCGCGGTCGGGGCTCCGAAGCGCCCGCTGCGCTGGGAATCAACATCGAACCCCGGGAATAGCCCCCAGCGGGGCCCCGGTTTTCAGGAGGCGCACGCATGTCTGAAAACGCACGCTACCGGCGAACCTTTCCCATTTCCTGGGAACAGCTGCACCGGGATTCCAGGGCCCTGGCCTGGCGGCTGCTGGACATGGATTTCTTCAACGGCATCATCGCCGTCACCCGCGGCGGGCTGGTGCCGGCGGCCATCATCGCCCGTGAACTGGACATCCGGCTGGTGGACACCGTCTGCGTGGCCAGCTACGCCTGGCAGGAGCAGCAGGGCGAAATCGAAATGCTCAAAGGGGTGGCCGGCGACGGTGAGGGCATGCTGATCGTCGATGATCTCGTGGACACCGGCCGCACCGCCAAAATCGTTCGGGACATGCTGCCCAGGGCGCACTTTGCAACGGTTTACGCCAAACCGGCCGGCCGGCCGCTGGTGGATACCTTCGTCACCGAGGTCAGCCAGGACACCTGGATTCTTTTTCCCTGGGATTCCGAATCCCAGTTCGTGCAACCCATCGCCGGGCGGCGGCAGGTGACCTGATGCCGGCCAGCGCGCCCCCCGTGATCCGCCTGGAAGGGATTTCCAAATCTTTCGGCAGCGTGCAGGCCAACCGCGACATCTCGCTGGACATCCGCGGCGGTCGCATCAAGGCCCTGCTGGGCGAAAACGGTGCCGGCAAAAGCACGCTGATGAGCATCCTCGCCGGGCGCTACCAGCCCGACAGGGGTCTCATCCGGGTGGACGGCCGGGCGGTGCGCTTCAGCGGCGCCAAAGACGCCATCCGCGCGGGGATCGGAATGGTTTACCAGCATTTTATGCTGGTAGCGGCCATGAGCGTTGCGGAAAACGTCTTCCTGGGCCAGGCCCGGGGATTCTGGCACGCCCCCCGCGCCCTGGAGGCGCGCGTGCAGGCGTTGGCAGAGCGCTTCGGCCTTGAAATCGACCCGGCCGCCCGGGTATCGGAACTCTCCATGGGCGAGAAGCAGCGGGTGGAAATCCTGAAGCTCCTGCAGCGGGAGAGCCGGGTCCTGATTTTTGACGAACCGACCGCCGTCTTGACCCCTCGTGAAACCAACCAGCTCTTCACGGCCCTGCGCCAGATGGCCCGGCAGAACAAGGCCATCGTTTTCATCAGCCACAAGCTCAACGAGGTGATGGCGGTCGCCGATGAAATCGCCATCCTGCGCAAGGGGCGGATCGTCGATGAAATCGCCGCCGAAACGGTTTCGTCGCGTTCCGAACTCGCCACCCGGATGGTGGGCCGGGAGGTGCTGCTGGAGGTCTCACGCACCGAAGTGGCGCACCGCCAGGTGGTGCTCCGGGTGGCGGGGCTTTCCGGACGGAACCTGAAAAACGTCGATTTCACGCTGCGGCAGGGGGAGATCCTGGGCATCGTGGGGGTGGCCGGAAACGGCCAGAAACCGCTGGTGGAAACCCTCTGCGGGCTTTCGCGACCCGAGCAGGGGACGGTACGGATTCTCGGCCAGCCCTGGAAAGACTTCTTTGCACGCGACCATTGGGCCGGCGCCCTGAGCTACATCCCCGAGGATCGCCAGGGGCTGGCCACCTGCCGCAACCTGAATCTAGTGGACAACTTCCTGCTGACCACCCGCAACGGGTTTACCCGGGGGCCGTGGCTGCAGAAAAACCGCGCAGAGCGCAAAATAGCCGGGCTGGCGCAGGATTTCGGCATCCAGCCGCCCAACGTCAAAGCCCTGGCCCGGCAGCTGTCCGGCGGCAACCTGCAGAAACTGGTTTTGGCCCGGGAATTTTTTCGCAGGCCGCGCCTGATCATCGCCGAACAGCCCACCCAGGGGCTGGATATCGCCGCCATCGAGGACGTCTGGCAGCTGCTCCTGCGGGCCCGCAAAAAAGCCGGGGTGCTGCTGGTCACCGGCGATCTGGCCGAAGCCCTGGCCCTTTCAGACCGGATCGCCGTCATGTTCGACGGCCGCATCATGGATATCTTTGCACCATCGGACGGCCCCCGCCTGGCGCAGATCGGCCTGCTGATGGCCGGCATCCAGCCGGCGGTCGAAACCGCGCCGGCGGCGGCCCCTTAACGCGCCCTTTCCACGGCCCCTGCAAACCCCGGTCGGCCGGGGAAACAATTTTCCTGCAACGCCCGGACTGGGCACAAAAATTGCTGAATTACCGGCATAATACGGTTCGCATTTCACGTCTGCCCCCCAAATCCTGAACGGCCTGTAATAAGGATTCCCCCCCGGAAGTTCCCAAAGAAAAGGCTCGACCATACCGACCGACCACGCATTCCTGGAAACCATTGACCTCTTCGCCGAGCTGGATCCCCAGACGCGCAAAAAAATCGCCCCCCATTTCGAAACCCTGCGCACCACCGGCGGAGAAGTCTTGATCCGCCGCGGGGAAACGGCCGAGGTGTTTTACGTGCTGTTCGCCGGCCAGGTCATGGTTTGCTACCAGGAGGGCCGGGCCCTTGTCCTGGCTCGCAAGGGGGACCTGCTGGGATGCGGTTCGGTGGTCCCGCCATTTCGTTATGCCGCCACGGCCGTGGCCTTGACCGACGGCGAGCTGCTGCGGATCTCAGCCCCCCGCCTGCGGGCGCTGATAGGCGCCGAGGGGCGGGCAGGGGGCCGAATCTTCCATTCCATCCAGGCGGTTCTTGCCAAACGCAGGGCCGTGCTCGCGAATGTTTCCGGCCCGGGTCTCGGCTGAATCGGCACCCGCTCCGACTTCCAAGCTGTAAAACCGCCACCCCTTTGAAACAAGTCAGCGGTTCGCCATGCGGGCTGAACTCAAAGACCCTTCGGCGAGATGCGTTTTTTTCCCAAAGCCCGCCCGGCGGGCCATTTTTCAGAGACTTCATGACTTGATCCGCAGGGGTGAGGAGTGCTATAAGCCAAAGTCGGCTGTTTTTGGCCACCCAACGGCGAATTTCGGTCAACCCCTTTCCACAGCCCCCAAGGAGGTGTCTATTGTTCGGCTTGAAAGCAATATCGGCCCACAACGGCTGGGCCATGGCGGTGGTCGGCGCCGCGATCGTGTTTTCGGGACTGGCGATTCTCGCCCTTGTGATCTCCCAAATCCACAAGCTGCTGACCTTTTGGGACACCAAAGATAAATACTTCAACAACGGCTCCCAGAAAAAAGCCCCGCCCCCCGAAATCACCGAGAAAAAGTCCCCGCTCGGACCGATCCTGTGTCCTGCCAACCTCCCGTCCCTGGCAATCCTCTACCGCCCCCTGGTGGAAAGCCTCGAAACCCCCTTTCAGCTCATGGATCTCTACGCCCTGGCCCAGGACCGGGATTTTCCGCACCCCCATCTGACCCTCAGCTGCTTTCGCCAGGCCAATTTCTTGATGCCCCAGGGCGACGGCTATTTCACTTGGCATGAACCTCAGGAGAACCAATAGATTCGGTTTAAAGGATAACCATGGACCTGTTTCTTTCATTCTTATCCAACACGGGATATCTGCTCGCCGACTACCGCCACCTCATCATGATCTTGGTAGGCTGCATCTTCGTTTACCTCGGGGTCGCCAAAAAATATGAGCCCCTGCTGCTGGTGCCCATTGGGTTCGGCATCCTGGTGGGCAACGTGCCCTTCTTCAAGGGCTTCGGCATCGGCATCTACGAAGACAACAGCGTGCTTCACTACCTGTACTTCGGCGTCACCACCGGGCTTTACCCTTCGATCGTTTTTTTAGGCCTGGGCGCCATGACCGATTTCAGCAGCCTGCTGGCCAGGCCCGTCCTGATGCTGCTCGGGGCGGCCGCCCAGATGGGGATTTTTTTCACCCTGCTGAGCGCCCTGGCCCTGGGGTTTTTGCCTCATGAGGCGGCCTCGATCGCCATCATCGGGGGCGCGGACGGCCCGACCTCGATCTTTCTGACCGCCAAGCTGGCACCGCATCTGATCGGGCCGATCGCCATCGCCGCCTATTCCTACATGGCCCTCATCCCGGTGATCCAGCCGCCCATCATGCGGCTGTTGACCACCCGTGAGGAGCGCCGGATCCGCATGCCCGAGCTGCGCGAGGTTTCCAAGCGCGAAAAACTGATTTTTCCGGTGGTCGGCGTGCTGCTCTGCTGTTTTCTGGCGCCCACCGCGCTGCCGCTGCTCGGCATGCTGTTTTTCGGCAATTTCCTGAAGGAGTGCGGGGTCACCGACCGCCTGGCGCACACCGCGCGCACCGCCATCATCGATACGGCCACCATTCTGCTGGGGCTCACCGTGGGCTGCAGCACCCAGGGGGATGTTTTTCTGACGACCAAATCCGTGGGCATCTTCCTTCTGGGCTCGATCGCCTTCAGCATCGCCACGGCCTCGGGCATCATCTTCGCGAAGATTATGAATCTCGCACTGAAGGAAAAGATCAACCCCCTCCTGGGGGCCTCCGGAGTGTCGGCCGTTCCGGGTTCCGCCCGCGAGGTTCACCTCATGGGCCAGCGCGAGGACCCGACCAATTACCTGTTGATGGACGCCATGGCCTGCAACTCCTCCGGGGTCATCGGCTCCGCCATCTGCGCCGGTATCCTGTGGAGCTTCTTGTCGGTCTGAAAGCCACCCGACTGACACCGCAGAGCTGACGGAAGGGGTCGCATCGGTTGTCCCGGCCCATGCTGCC
>JAWOJK010000378.1:0-3309 GCA_046481705.1 Desulfobacterales bacterium
GGCGCACAGAAACAGGTCGGCCTGGCCCGCCTCCACCGCGATGCACACCGGCGCGCGGCCGCCGTCCAGATACCAGGCACCCGGCAGGACATCGTGCTCGGTCACCACGCGGCCGGACCCCAGGGAGCCCTTGGTGCCGCTCACCGAAACGATCCGGTCCACCAGCATCAACGGCGCATCGGGCAGACGCACCCGCACCCGGTAGCCGTCGACTTCGGCAAATTCGGGCCCCAGCACGCGGGCCACGGTGCCCACCGCAAACTCCATGCACATCTCGCGGGAGTAGGCCGGCGGTGCCGGGGGCGGCAGGCGTTGGACGGCCGCGGGCGGGATCACCCTTCCTCCGGCGGCCTTCCCCGGCAGGCGTGCGCGCGTGCCGTCGGCGGCCATTCCCGCCAGAAGGCGGGTCTGGAGATCGAAGGCGCGGGCAAAGCCCTGCTGCGCCTGGTCGGCGAAATCCAGAAAGCGCCGGTGGGCCTCGGCCGTGGCGACGGCGGCCGCGCCGACGGTACTCAATAGATCGCTGAAGGCCCCCGCATCGCTGCCCGCGGGGTGGGGCGGATCCGTGGCCGGCGCCGGTGGTGCGGCAGCGGCCGGCGGTGCCGGTGGCTGGGGGGCCGTCCCGCCGAGGGTGACCGTGACCACCCGCGCAAATCCCGGCCCCGGCGCCGTCGCAACCGCCGCCGCAGAGTCCCCGGAGCCATACAGGAAATCCAGGTCCAAGGGCACCCGGTGGGCCCACAGGTGCCCCAGCAGCTTCAGCACCGTGAGCGTTTCGTCCTCCCCGCGCACCGAGGCCGAGACGGCCAGGTGCGGCCGGTCGGCCAGGATCCGGCCGATCATGCGGGTGCACGACGCCTGGGGGCCCATCTCCAGGAAGATGCGCAGGCCGTCGGCGTAGGCCTGCTCGACGGTGGCCGTGAAATCGAAACCGTGCAAGGCCTGGGCGAGGATCGCATCGGCGGCGCTCCCGGCATTCAGCGCGTAGACTCTCCCCGATGCGCAGCTGTAAAACCGGATGCCGGGCGGCGCGCTGGTGGGGAAAAGGTGCAGGTCGCGGTAGGCCCGCCGCACCGGCTCGGCCGCATCGCAGTGGACCGTGACCACCCCGTCGAGAAAAAAGGCGTTGCAGCCCAGTTCGGCAATGACGGCCTGGATCGGTCCGCTGTCGCCGCCGATGACGCACTCCTCGGGCGTGTTGACGATCAACAGGCGGGCGTGGGGCTGGCGGGCGACCGCCGGCCGAACGGCCTCCGCGGCGCGGTCCACGACGGCCACGGTCCACGCGAAGGGCTGGTCGGCGGGGACCTGCCAGGCGCTTCGCGCGGCACGGCAGGGACCGGCCAGTTGGGTGCTGAAAAGATCGGTGGCGGCCATGCGCGCAAGCATCTGCCCCCGGTCCGGCCATGCCCCCAGGGCGAAGAGGCCCGCCGATTCGCCGAGACTGTAGCCGATGGCGGCATCCGGGGCGGCAATGAATTCGCGCACGAGGGTGGTCATCAGTCCGGCGTGCACGACCTGCCCGAAAATCATCTGCAGCGGGTCGGCCGTGAGCCGCGCCCGGGCCGCCTCCTCCCAGCCGGGCCCCCAGGTGGTGCGGCGGGGCAGGATGCAGTCGGGCAGCATCTGGGATTTCAGTTGCGCCGTGGCGGCGTCCATGTGCCGCAGCACCCCGGGCCAGCGCACGCCGATGGCCCGCCCCATGCCCAGAAAATGGTTGCCGCTGCCGGGGTAGACAAAGGCCACCGCGCCCCCGGAACCCAGCGGGGCCGGGGTGAAGCAGACGCCTTCGGGGCCGTTGCAGCGCACGGCCGCAGCGTCCCGGACGGCCCTGCGGGCCTCGGCGATCCAGTGCCGCAGCCGGTCGGCGCCCCCGGCGATGATCGCCACCCCCAGGGTTGCGGCGCTGTCCGGCGGCGCGGCCTGGTGCCAGCTGCGGGCCAGGGATTCGATCGTGGCAGCCGGCCCCTGGTCTCGGACATGGGTTTCGAGGTTCTCCAGAGCGGCGGCGAGCCCCTCGCGATCGCTGCCGCTGACGCCGAAAAGCCCAAAGGGCAGCTCGCCGGCCGGCTGCCGGCGCCCTGCGTGCGGCTTTTCGGGCGTAGTCGCGGCCGGCGATGGGTCGAGCGCCTCCAGCAGGACGTGCATGCAGCCGCCCTCGGCGGTCATGGCCGCGACCAGGGCGCGGCGCGGGCCGTCGCGGCGGTCGCGCACCCAGTACTGGGGCAAGGCCGGGAAATGAAACGGACCGGCATGCCAGCGCTCATCGGCCGGTTCGCTGAAACCGGGCAGGGGCGGGATCATGTCGTGGTAGAGGCAAAGGGCGGCCTTGACGACCCCGGCGAGGCCTGCGGCCGCTCCGGTGTGGCCGACGATCGCTTTCAGGCTGCCGACGGCGCAGGCAGCGGGGGCGGCCGCGTGCCCGGGTTGCTGGAAGCAGCGCTGCAGCGCCGCAGACTCCAGCGCGTCTTCGGCCGGGTCGCCGCTGCCGTGGGCTTCAAGGTAGCTGACGGCGGCGGGCGATGTGCCGCCGTCGCCCAGGGCGCGTTGCAGGGACCGGCAGTAGGCCGCTGCGCTGGGCAAACCGGCGGCATCGGCGCCCCCGTCGGCGGCCCCGATGCCGCCGACCACCGCATAGACGCGATCCCCGTCGGCCACGGCCTGGTCCAAAGGCTTGAGCACCAGCGCCACGGCGCCCTCGCCGGGCAGGGTCCCGTCGGCGCGGCGGTCGAAGGGACGCACGGCGCCGCCCGCACCCAAGGGACGGATGCCGTGGCGTTCGACCAGCCTGCGGACATCGGCGCCGATGTCCACGGCCCCCACCAGGACGGCGTCGAGTTCGCCCTGCTGCAGGGCGCGCACGCCGATTTCAAGCGCCCGCATGCCGGCCGCGGCTTCGGCTGAAACGGTGAAGGTCGGGCCTCCCAGGCGGAACTCACGGGCGACCCGGCTGGCGACGATGCCCCCCAGGGCCCCCAGGGTGCGCACCGCGGTCAGCGGCGGGCCGCAGGCGTCGGCCAAAGCGGCCTGCCAGCGTGCCAAGGCCTGGGGGTCGAGGCCGAGGCGGTAGCGGTCGTTCCACACGGCCGCGGCCTGCAGGAGGTGCCAGCGCAGGTGAAAATCGGTGGCCGCGTAATCGAAGTCGATCCCGATCACGGCGCCCATGCGCGGCCGCTCCGGCCGGCCGTCGAAGCCGGCGGCCTGCATGGCGCCGGCGGCGGCCTTGAGCATCAGCAGCTGCTGGGGCAGGAGATCGGCGATTTCGTTGGGGGCGATGCGGAACTCTCCGACCCCCACCGCCAGGTCCCC
>JAWOJK010000259.1:0-5671 GCA_046481705.1 Desulfobacterales bacterium
TGGTTATTCAGCCCTCGGAAAAGTGCTCACTGAAATGACCCCTGCAGATGTGATTGCCGAACTTCAAGCCTCCGGCCTTAAAGGGCGCGGCGGTGCTGGCTTTCCCACCGGCTTAAAGTGGAGCTTCGTGGCTAAGGCCCCGGGTACCCCAAAATATGTCATCTGCAACGCCGACGAGTCTGAGCCTGGCACATTCAAAGACCGAGTGATCATTGAAGGCGACCCGCACAGCATCATAGAAGCCATGACCATCGCTGCTTACGCCATTGGCGCCAGTGAGGGGTATGTCTATGTGCGTGGTGAGTATGCCCTGGCTCAAGAACGCTTGATCCTTGCCATCGAACAAGCCCATCAATTTGGCTTCTTGGGCGAAAACATTTTCGGCACCGATTTCAACTTCACAATTCATGTTCACTCCGGGGCCGGAGCTTATGTGTGTGGCGAAGAAACCGCCTTGATTGAATCCATCGAAGGCACCGATGCCTGAGTTTTTCAGAAAGGCCTCTGCCTTCTGGGCGATGTAACGGGGATCGCGGGAGTAGGGTTCCTTGGTCAGGGGGTCGACGATATTGCCGATCATGACCAGCGTGGGCGCGTCGAAAAAAGGGTCCATCTTGGCGGTCGCCGGGTCGGGCACCACCAGCATGTCGCTGGCGTTGATGGGCTGCCAGCCGCGGATGCTGGAGCCGTCGAAGCCGAAGCCGTCTTCAAAAGAGGACTCCTCCAGTTCGTGCAGGGGCACGCTGAAGTGCTGCCAGACGCCGGGGAAGTCCATGAAGCGGATGTCGACCACCTTGACGCTCTTCTCCTTTGCCATTTCCAAAACCTGTTTCGGGGTCATGTCTCTTTTCCTCCATTGGTTTATCGTGGGATTAAAATGATGATGATGCCGGTTCACTGAAAAAACGGGGGTTAAAAACCGATCATCCCGCAGCCGCCCGTCGCCGGCCGTGGCAGGGGCTAAATCGCATCGGTGCCCTTTTCACCGGTCCGGACCCGCACGGCTCCTTCGATCGGCAGAATGAAGATCTTGCCGTCGCCCAGCTTGCCGGTGTTGGCGGACTTGCGGATGGCCTCGACCACCTCTTCCACGCGGGCGGCTTCCACCACGACCTCGATCTTGATCTTGGGGATGAAATCCACCACGTACTCGGCGCCCCGGTAGATTTCCTTGTGGCCTTTTTGGCGGCCGTAGCCTTTGACCTCCGAAATGGTCATTCCCTGAATGCCGATCTCATTGAGCGCCTCCTTGACATCATCGAGCTTGAAGGGCTTGATAATGGCCTCGATCTTTTTCATTGTGTGCTCTCCTTTCCACCTCTTTTTTGAAAGACTATCGCTTTGGCCGAAACCAGGCTGGCTTCATACCGGCCGCCGCAACAGCCGCCGCACCTCTTTACATCTGAATTTCAAACGCCCTTTCCCCATGGAGGGAATTGTCCAGCCCCGTAACTTCAGTCTCCGGCGCCACCCGCAGCCCGCCGGTCAGCAGCTTGGTCAGGTAAACGACGATGAGGGTCGCCAGCGCCGTGTAGGCTGCCGTGGCGGCAATCGAGACCAGCTGGATCCACAGTTGCCCGGGGTTGCCGTACAGCAGGCCGCGGCCGGCGGCGTTGACCGCCGGATTGGCAAAAATGCCGGTGGCCAGCGCACCCCACAGCCCGCACATGCCGTGAACCCCAAAGGCGTCCAGGGAATCATCATACCCCAGGCGGGGCTTGAGCTTGGCGACACACACAAAGCCGAGCAGACCGGCCACCAGCCCGATGACCAGCGAGGCGGACAGGTCCACGAACCCGGCCGCGGGGGTGATGGCCACCAGGCCGGCCACGACTCCCGAGGCAATCCCCAGCACCGTCGGCCTGCGGGTGGACCACCACTCGGCGAACATCCACGCCAGGGCCCCCATGGCCGCAGAGGTGTTGGTGACTAGAAAGGCCGAACCCGCCACCCCGTCGGCCGCCAGCTGACTGCCGGCATTGAAACCGAACCAGCCGAACCACAGCAGGGCGGCCCCCAGGGCGGTCAGGGTGATGCTAGAGGGAAACATCGCCTCCTTGCCGTATCCGATGCGCTTGCCTAGCACCAGCGCCAGCACCAACCCGGCCACGCCGGCGTTGATGTGCACCACGTTGCCGCCGGCAAAATCCAGGGCGCCCATTTCGCCCATCCAACCGCCGCCCCAGACCCAGTGGGCGATGGGCGCGTAGACCAGCGTGACCCAGAGCAGGGTAAACACCACCCAGGAGGAGAATTTCATCCGATCGACAATCGCGCCCAGCACCAGCGCCACGGTGATCGCGGCAAAGGTCATTTGAAAAAGGACAAAAACGTAAGTCGGAATGGTCCCGGAAAGGCTGTTGACGTCGATCCCCCTGAGAAACAGGTGATCCAGACCGCCGATCAGCCCGCCGACATCCGGCCCGAAGGCCAGGCTGTAGCCCCAGACCACCCAGGCCACGCTGGCGATGCAATAGGCCACCAGGGTCATGGCAAAGGTGTTCAAAAGGTTCTTGTAGCGCGACATTCCGCCGTAAAAGAGCGCCAGTCCAGCTGGCGTCATCATCATCACCAGGGCGGTGGCGACGATCACCCAGGCGGTGTCGCCCGGGCTGAGGACGTCCTCCGCCGCCACGGCCGTGGCAAACGGCCACAGGGTCATCGCCAGCGCACCCCCCAAAAGTCGGATCTTCATGAATTTCTCTCCTCTTTGAATGCGCCGGCCTCATTTTCAGCGGCAGCAGCCGCGGTCAACCCGCAACCTCCGCCCTGATCGCTGCCCGCCAGCACCTGGATAATGTTCTTGTGGATCTCCGCCAACTGCTCGGGGTCGTCCACCTTCTGGCCGTCAAAGTCGCGCACATAGAAAACGTCCACCACCTGGTCCACATGGGTCGCGATTTTGGCCACCCAGATGTCCAGCCCGCACTTTACCAGGCAGTTGGTGATGCTGAAGAGCAGCCCCGGAAAGTCGTAGGCATAGATCTCGAGGATGGTGAAAAAACTGGAGCTCTGGTTGTCCACCCGCACCTGCACCGGCCGATCGGTAATCCGTTGGCTGGCGTGGCGGTAGGCCGCCATTTTCTCCTTCAGCGCCGCCTGCAGGTCCAGTCTCCCGCTGAGTGCGGCGTTCAGGTGGCCCGCGGCACGCTCCCAGCGCTCGGCCTCAAATAGCTGGTCCGGCGGCGGTTTGACCTCGAAGATGTCCAAAGCGATGGTGTTCTTCCAGGTGAAGATCTGGGCATCGAGGATATCGATCCCGTTCAGGGTGAACACCCCGGCGATGCTGGCGAAGAGACCCGGCCGGTCCTTGGCGCAGATGGTGACCTTGCGGGTCCCGGAAACGGCGGTCTGGGTGACCTGCCAGACAAAGGGCGCCTGGCCGAGCGTATCGTAGAGCCGGACATGCTCCTGCAGGTCACGGGCTCGAACGAAGAGCAGATAACGGGGCGACATGAACTGGAAAAGGGTTTCCAGGGCCTCGACCCCCGCGGCGTCCGCCGCCGAGGCCAGCAGGACCTCCTTTTTCTGCCTGACCGCCTTGACGGCCCGCGAAGAGGCCAGTTCGCCTTTTTCCAGGATCCCTAAAACGGTCAAAAACAGGCTGCGCAGCAGGGTGAAGGACCAGTCGTTCCAGGCATTCGGCCCGGTGGCGATGGAATCCGCGACGGTCAGCAGGAAGAGCATTTTCAGGCGGTCGACCCTGCGGATGGCGCGCGCCAGGGTGATGGCGGTCTCTTCGTCGTTGATGTCCCTGCGGGTGGCGGTCTTGATCAGCAGCAGATGGTCGCGCACCAGAAACTCGGCGGTATCGATATCCGCCGGTTTGAGGCTCTTCTCGGCGAGCAGGCGGCGGATCATCTGCGCCCCGCGCTCCGAATGGCCGTGACCGGGCTGCCCTTTGCCGACGTCATGCAGCAGGGTGGCCCACAGCAGGGGCCGCTTGTTTTTCAGTTCGCCGTAAAGCTCCCCGCAGAGGTCGTCACGGGTGGGGTCTTCGGGGGTGCCGAACTGCTTCAGGGTGCGCACGCTTCTCAGCAGGTGACGGTCCACGGGGTAGAGGTGATACTGGTCATACTGAATCCGGTTTTCGATGGATTTGAACTCCGGGATGAAGCGCACCAGAAAACCGGTAGCCAACATCTCGTTGAGCACGTTGAAGATCGGCGCCTGGGTGACGAGAATTTTTTCAAAGGATTTCACCACCGCGCTGCGGCTGCGGAAGGCGGCATCCACCAGATGCGCGAAATCCGTCACCAGCCGTTTGGCTTCGGCACTCAGGGGGATCTTGAGGCGGGCGCTTTCCTCGAAAATGTTCATCAACAGATCCGGGTTTCGCAACACCTCCTCGGGCGAGACAAAGCGCAACATGCCGCGGTGAATATCGAGCCCCTGGAAACGGGTTTTCTGGGTCGGTTTCTTCTGACGCGTCAGCCAGCCCCGGGGCTTGAGCAGGCCCTCATAGCCCTGTTCATAGAGAAACATGCGATGCTGCTGTTTGAGGAATTCCATCCGCCCGTGCAGATCCCCCATGAAAAGCTCGACGGGCTGCTGGCCGTTGCGCCGGGTGTAGCCCAGGACCTCGGCCAGCTTGATCTGGTGCTCGAATAACAGCTGGTCGCACTTGCGGCCGGCGAGATGGTGCAGACGGTTGCGAACGCCCCAGATGAAGGCCAGGCTCTGCCGAAGGGCCCGGTATTCGGCGTTTGACAGACAGCCGTGATACTCCAGGTCCCTGGGCTGTTGCAGGTCGAATTTGATGCGCGCGATCCACAGCATGGTGTGATAGTCCCGCAGCCCCCCCTGGCCCTCTTTGAGGTTGGGCTCCAGCAGGTAGGCGGAATCACCAAAGCGCCGATGGCGTTCACGGTTGCGCGTGATCAGCCAGGTGACCACCTGCTCCGAACGCCGCTGGAGGATTTTTTTGCGCACCTGGTCCATCATTTCCGAATAAAGCGGCGACACGCCGCAGATGAAACGGGCGTCGAGCAGTGCGGTAAGGACCTCATAGTCGCTGAGGGCAAGACCGGTGGATTCTTTCAGCGACCGGGTGGCGTGCCCCACTTCGATGCCCATGTCCCACAGCGGATAGACGATTTCGCGAATCAGCTCCTCGGCTTCGATTGGAACTTTTTTGCTGAAGAGCAGCAGCAGATCGACGTCCGAACAGGCGCACTGCTCCTGGCGCCCGTAGCCCCCCAGGGCCACGATGGCGTATGGCTTCTTGTCGATGCCCATGCGGGGGCCGATGCGGCTTCTTTCAAAGCATTCGCGCAAGTAATCATCCAGCAGGCGGGCGTGCTCCCGCAGAAAGTCGGGGGCCTTGCCCTCCAGAAAGCGCGCCAGCAGCTCGCTGCGGCTTTGCGCCAGCCGAGCGGCGGGATCTGCGCTTCCGTTTTTGGTGGTGGCGTTGGTCAAGGGTCCTCCAGGGCGACGGCAACAAGCGTGCGCCTGCGGGGCGGTTTTCCCGGCCGGGCAATAACCCGGCCGGAGCCTGTGGACTGGAGGATCAGCAATTGACGTGCCATCACGCCAAAAGCGCAAAAGAGGCTGTAATATTGGAAGGATATAATATTATGTTTTTTTCCCGGCCAACACGACAACTACAAAAATGTAGCTTTTAGGCCTTTAAAATTACAGATTTGGAATTCCCCGGGGGTAGATGCGAAAA
>JAWOJK010000269.1:0-10352 GCA_046481705.1 Desulfobacterales bacterium
GCCGCAACTTTACCCGCAGATCGCCGCCTTCCTGGCCGCGACCGCACAGCGAGCGGACATCATTGACAAACCCCGGACGGACATTTAACCTAGTGAAAATCGGCGCGTTAAGCGCCGCACAACGCGCGCCAAAACCTGAATCGAAGCCCCCGGCGCTTTGGGGGCTTTGAAGACAACCCGTCACCTTTCAAGTCGTGACAGTCCCGTAAAATGGCCAATTTCCGCGTTGCGCCGCATCTCGAAGTCGCTGCGGCGTATATCAGTACGCCTCACCCCTCGAGGTTTGCGCGCCGTAACTTGGCCATTTTACGAAACTGTCTGGATTTTGACTTTTACCGGTTCATCAAATCGTGAAACAGCGCATGCCCTCTTCGTTGGAGCAGCAAACCCACATCATTCTCGACAGCATTGCCGACGGTGTTTTCACGGTCGACAAGCAGTGGCGGGTCACCTCTTTCAACCGGGCGGCGGAGCAGATCACCGGCATCGGCCGCGCCGAGGCCCTCAATCGCCACTGCTGGGAGGTTTTTCGCACCAGCATCTGCGAGCAGCGCTGCGCGCTGCGGGAAACCCTGGAAACCGGCCGCCCGCTGGTCAACCAGTCGATTTTCATTGTCAACGCGGAGGGCGACCGGGTCCCGGTCAGCATCTCGACCGCGCTGCTGCGGGACAAATCCGGAGAGGTTATCGGCGGCGTTGAAACCTTCCGGGACCTCAGCGTGGTGGAGGAACTGCGCAAAGAATTGGCCGGCTCCCACACCTTTTTAGATATCATCAGCAAAAACCGCGAGATGCAGGCGCTTTTCGCGATGTTGGAGCAAATCTCGGAAAGCAACGCCACGGTCCTGCTGGAAGGCGAGAGCGGCACCGGCAAAGAACTCTTCGCCAAGGCCATCCATTCCCTCAGCCCGCGCCGCAACGGCCCAATGATAACGGTCAACTGCGCAGCGCTGCCGGACAGCCTGCTGGAATCCGAGCTTTTCGGTTACAAGGCGGGGGCCTTTACCGACGCGCGCAAAGACAAGCCGGGGCGCCTGGCGCGCGCCGCCGGCGGCACCCTGTTTCTGGACGAAATCGGGGATGTTTCACCGATGCTGCAGGTCCGACTCCTGCGGGTCCTCCAGGACCGGCGCTACGAGCCCCTGGGCAGCACCCGCTCGGAGACCGCGGATGTGCGCATTGTAACCGCCACCAACCACAATCTGGAGGAACTCGTCGCCCAAGGCCAGTTCCGTCAAGATCTTTTCTATCGCATCAACGTGGTCAAGATGACCCTGCCGCCGCTGCGGGCGCGCAAGGAGGACATCCCCCTGCTGGTGGCCCACTTCATCCGCAAATACAGCCATCTCAACGGCAAGGACATCCAGGGGGCCGCGCCGGAGGTGATGCCGCTGCTGATGGCCCACGATTTTCCCGGAAATGTCCGCGAACTGGAAAATATTGTCGAGTACGCTACGGTGGTCTGTAAAAACAGCCGGATCGGAATCGAACATTTACCCCGCCACTTCCAGCCGCAGGATCTGCCCACGGCGCCCCGGGCAGCCGGCCCGAGCCACGCCAGCCGAGCGTCCTTCAGCGAACTCAGCCGCAGTTTCATTTACGCCGAACTGAAAAAAAACAACTGGAACCGCAAGCTGACCGCGGCCCAACTGGGCATCCACCCCTCGACCCTGTGGCGCCGGATCAAACGGCTGAACGTCAAACTGCCCTCCCAGGATGGCCGCCATCGCAATTGAGCCCCGCGCGGCCGCCGATGTTTACGCGCATGGGATCGGCCCGCACCAGCCCCTGGCCCATTTTGACCTTGATTCTTGCGGCTGAATCCTGTTTACATGGTTGCCACCTGGCTCGTTTGGACCCCCGCTGGGAGAAGGCCTGATGCCATTTGTCGAACTGGGAGCGGAGCGAATTTTCTACGACCACAGCCCCGCCACCGGCGGCCGCGTCCTTTTGCCGATACACGGCTCCGGCGGCGACCACCGCAGCTGGCCCGCGGGGCTGCGCCACTGGCCCGCTGCCGCTGTTTTCACCCCTGACCTTCCCGGGCACGGCCGGTCCACCGGCAGCGGCCGCAGCCGCGTGTCGGACTATGCCGATGTACTCGCCGCCTTTGTCGAGCGCCTGGCGCTGCAGAGCGTTGTTCTGATGGGCCACTCGCTGGGCGGGGCGATTGTCCAGTGCCTGGCCCTGCGCTCGCCCGATTGGCTGGCCGCCATCGTCCTGGTGGGTACCGGTGCCCGCTTAAAGGTCGACCCGGCGATACTCGACGGCCTGCTAAACGACTATGACGCCGCCTTGGAGCTCATCTGCCAATCGGCTTTTAGCCCCCAGGCCGCCCCGGCGCTGGTTTGGAAGTTCCGCCAGGGACTCCGGCAAACACTGCCAGCCGTCACCCATGGCGATTACAACGCCTGCAACCAATTCGATATCATGGACCGGCTGGGCGACATCCGCGTTCCCACCCTGGTGCTGGCCGGCGACGCCGACAAACTGACGCCACCCAAATACGGGGCGTTTCTGCGGGACCGCATTCCGGGAGCACAAATGGCGATTATTGCGGGCGCCGGGCACATGATGGCCCTGGAAAACCCGGAGGCCCTGATTGGCCACCTGGGCGCCTTCCTCAACGCGCGCGTGCCCCATCCGTGAGCTGCGGCAAACACGCCCCCGGCGCCTCACCATGCATGGCATGGACGCCAGGCGGTAGCCGGGCCACCCTTATTATTGCGCAATCGCAACTCTTCTCGGCCCCAAAATAATTGCGCCTTTGCAACACCACGCCCCCGCCGCCCAATCCCAGATCCCTTTTTTCCCTGAACTGTTGTACAGTTGAAAATAATAAGTACGATCCTTTCCCATGGCACAGCTTGTGCTAGTTGGAACAGCGAGATCCGGGGGGAGTTCTCTTCCGCCCGCCAAACGACTTTTTGGGGAAAGGAAATCAGCATGAAACTGGCTGTAAGTTCAACGGAAGCGGGCCTGGATGCCCGGATGGATCCTCGCTTTGGCCGCTGCGCCTATTTCGTGATCGTGGACGTCGACAGCCTGCAGGCCGAATCGCTGGCCAACGAAAGCCAGGGACTGGGCAGCGGCGCCGGCATCCAGGCCGCTCAGAGTGTCGCGGCCCGTGGTGTCAAGGCGGTCATCACCGGCAATTGCGGCCCCAATGCCGTCGACACGCTGTCCGCTGCCGGGGTGGCCCTTTATACCGGCCAATCCGGCACCGTGCGCGAGGCCCTGGAGAGGTTCAAAAGTGGCCAACTGACCCCGGCCAGCGGGGCCAACGCACCGGTTCACGCCGGCATGGCGGTCGAACCCGCCCCGATCGGCCGCCAGCCGCTGGCCGGCCGCGGCATGGGAATGGGCGGCGGGCGCGGTATGGGTATGGGCGGAGGACGGGGTGGCGGACGCGGCATCGGCTGCGGCGGCCGCATGGCCCCGAGCGCCCTTGTGAGCGGTGACCGAACGCTCTCAAAACAGAAGCAACTCCAACTGCTGAAAGAACAGGCGGCGGCCCAGCGCCGGGAAGCCGAGGCCCTTGAGGCCCGCATTCGGGAGTTGGAAAACAGCCTTTAAAACTTTTACCGGACCCGCCGGGCTTGATTTTTCGCCGCCCGCGCGACCCGCAACCCCGCTGGAACCGAGGCCCGAAGACGTCATGCGCCCCAAACCGCCCACCACATCCGGTGACACCGGGGGGCAGTTGAAAATCATCATCCCTGTCTGGGAGGACAAGCTGTCACCGCTGCTGGACACGGCCACGCGCCTGCTGCTGGTGGAAGCCCTAAACGGCGCCGTCACTTCGCGCTGCGAAGTGCTGTTGGACGAAGCGGACCTCTCCCGGCGCTGCTTTCGGATTTGGCGCCTCGAGGCGGATGTCCTGATCTGCGGGGCGGTCTCGCGCCCCTTTGCGCGCCTGCTCGCGGCCGAGCCCCGGCTGACCATCATTCAGGGGATATCCGGGCCGGTCCGGGAGGTGCTGCAGGCCTTTCTGCGGGGGGCGCTGAACCGGCCGCGGTTCATGATGCCCGGCAACCACCAAGCGCACCCGCGATCCGGCAGCCGCTCCTGAGCGGTCATCGGCAAGCGGCAGACGCCGGGCGCCCCCGCCCAAAACCATCAACCTGTTACGGAGCATCCCGACATGATTATCAGTATTGCCAGCGGAAAAGGCGGGACCGGCAAAACCACGGTCGCCACCAACCTGGCAGTGGCCCTCGGCAACGGGGTCCAACTGCTGGACTGCGACGTGGAAGAACCCAACGCCCACCTTTTTCTGCGCCCCACCTTGAGCCCGGCTGAAATTGTGACCATGCCGGTGCCGGTGGTGGATGAAGACAAATGCACCTTCTGCGGCCAGTGCGGCGAGATTTGCGAATTCAAGGCGATCGTGGTCTTGGGGGAGACCGTGCTGCCGTTTCACGAGCTCTGCCACAGCTGCGGTGGCTGCATGGCGGTCTGCCCCGTGGACGCCATCACCGAGGTCGGCCGTGAGCTGGGCGTGATCGAAAGCGGCCACAGCAACGGGGTCGAATTCGTCCACGGCCGGCTGCGCATCGGCGAGGCCATGTCCCCCCCGCTGATCAAGGCCGTGAGGGCCCGCACGCGCCCGGAAGGTCTGACCATCATCGACGCCCCGCCGGGAACCTCCTGCCCGGTCATCGCGGCTATGAAAGCCACCGATTTCGTGCTGCTGGTGACCGAGCCCACCCCTTTCGGCCTGCACGATCTCAAACTTGCGGTGGGGGCCGTGCGCGCTTTAGGGCTGCCGTGCGGACTGGTGATCAACCGCGCCGACATGGGCGATGATCGCGTCCGGGCCTATGCCCGCGAGGAAGGGCTGCCGATCCTGATGGAGATCCCGTTCGACCGGCGGATCGCCGAGGCCTATTCCCGCGGCGAGTTGGTGGTGACGGCGCTGCCGGAATGGAAGCCCAAATTCGTGCAACTCTTCGAGGCCATCGCGGCCATCGTCAAACATACGGGGGCGAAATCTGAATGAAGGAATTGATTATCATCAGCGGCAAGGGCGGCACCGGGAAAACCAGCCTGATTGCGGCGTTTGCCGCCCTGGCCGAAGACAAGGTCCTGTGCGACGCCGATGTGGATGCAGCCGACCTGCACCTGATCATGAACCCCGAGGTGCAGGAGCGCCACGACTTCATCTCCGGGCGCACGGCGGTCATCGATCCGCAGCGCTGCACGGCATGCGGCACCTGCCGCGAGATGTGCCGCTTTGACGCCATCGATGAGAATTTCAGGGTCAATCCGATCGACTGCGAAGGCTGCGGCGTGTGCGTCCATTTCTGCCCGGAAAAGGCGATTGATTTCCCGCTCAACACCTGCGGCGAATGGTACCTGTCCGAAACCCGCTTCGGCCCGATGGTGCACGCCCAGCTACATATCGCCGAGGAAAATTCGGGCAAGCTGGTCTCCCTGGTGCGCCGCGAGGCCCGCCAGTTAGCCGAAAAGAGAGGGCTCAGCCTGCTGCTGACCGACGGCCCGCCGGGGGTCGGCTGCCCGGTGATCGCCTCCATCGGCGGCGCCAGCGCCGTACTGATCGTCACCGAGCCGACGGTTTCGGGCCGCCACGACATGCAGCGGGTCATCCAACTGGCCGAGCACTTCAAGGTGCGCCCCATGCTCTGCATCAACAAGGCGGACCTCAACCCGGCGGTCAGCCGCGAAATCGAGGTTTTTGCCCGCAGCAAAGGCATGGCCTTTCTGGGGACGGTCCCCTTCGACCCGGTTTTCACATACGCCATGGTCAACGGTCAGACGGTGGTCGAATACGCCCCGGACGCAGCGGCCACCCGGGCGGTGCGCGACATGTGGCAAACACTGAAGGCCCAAATCTGATGGCGGCGCAACAAAGTCAGTTTTCTGCGCTGCAGCTCGCAACCGCTGCGGCGTCCGATAAGGTCACCTCAGCCCTAATAGACCGGTGCACCCCAGATCTTGATAGCACCATGATCCGCCCGCCCGCAAACCTTCACGGACAGCCAATGACCCCATCACCGATGAGTCATATTCGCAAATTCCGCCCAGCGATTATTGGCTTCGATAATCGCTGACCCTCCTTATCTGGCAGCCCGTCGCGCTGCGCTCAAATCATTGCAAAAACCCCTTGTTTGACGGCCGCCAACGCCGGGATGGCCTTTTGAAAGAGCCATAGGTCGGCTCATCCCTTGAGACTGGTCTGGCATATGGTCAGACCAATGCAAACAATTAAAACCCTGGCGAATATTTCCATCCGATACTTCTAAAATCAATATTAGTCCTTAATAACATTCATATTTTTATATTTAAAACAGTTTTTGCTTGACAGTCGGAAAATTTTGAAATAGCAATTGGTATTACCAATAATTGAGATACTCACACAGCAACCCGAAGCAAATGGACCGGCTCGGAAACCGCCCAGAGCCGGCCGAGGCGTTTCGATGCGGGGCTGGGAGAGGGGGTGATGCGGCAGTTCGAACGGCAAGGGGTTCGTCGGCCCTGCAATGCCGTGCGGCGCTTAAATGAAGATCGAGGCAACAGGCGGATGGCCGGTAGATGCGCTCAATGATTGGGTCAGGCGGAATTGCCAATCAAACCTGTTTTACCGGTTCAGCCAAACTTATACCAATTACACCAGAGGGAGGGATTGAGGAAATGAAAAAGTATTTGAGAACGGGAGTATGTGTACTGCTGGCCCTGTGTTTTGCGCTTTCCTATGCCCAGGCGGCCGAGAAGCGCCAGAAATTCGGCGTGGATAAACGCTCCGAGGTGGCCAAAAAAGTTGATTTCAAACCCTCCACCGAAACCATCCGCTGGAAGATGGTCATGCCGTGGGACAAGGGCATCCTTTTTTACGATGTGGCGGCCCACTTCTGCGACAGCGTTCGTCTAGCCTCCGCCGGCCGGCTGGACATCAAACCCTTTTCCGCCGGCGAGCTGGTCCCGGCCATGCAGAGTTTCGACGCCGTAAGCCAGGGTTCGGCCCAGGCCGGCCACGACTGGCCGGGCTACTGGAAGGGCAAGAACGAGGCCTTCGTGGCCTTCGCCTCGGTGCCCTTCGGCCTGGACGCCGAAGGCTACAACATCTGGCTTTACGAAAAAGGCGGGGCCGAGATGATGAACGAGCTTTACGGCCAATTCAACATGGTGGCCCTGCCCGGCGGCCAGTGCGGCCAGGAAATGGGCCTCTTCTCCAACAAACGCGCCACCCAGATGGCGGATTTCAAAGGGATGCGGGTGCGCACCGTGGGCTGGTACATGGACATTCTCAACCAGCTGGGCGCCTCGGTCACCCCGCTGCCCGGCGGCGAAATCTACCTGGCCCTGGAGCGCGGCGTGATCGACGCGGCCGAGTTCTCCACCCCGGCCATGAACTACCCCCTGGGCTTCGACGAAATCACCAAGTTCGTCATCCAGCCCGGCGTCCACCAGCCCGGCATTCAGTGCGCCCTTTTCTTCAACAAGGATGCCTACGACAAGCTGCCCGAAGACCTGAAGTGGATCGTGGACATCTGCGCCAAGGAGACCCAGCTGTGGAGCTACAGCTGGCAGAACAACCTCAACGTCGAGGCGGTGAAATTGTTCAAGGAAAAGGTCGAGTTCGTCAAGATGGACGATGCCACGACGATCGAGTTCCGCAAGATCACCAAGACCTACCTCGACGGCCTCAAGGAGAAGTTCCCGGATGTCAAAAAGGTCCTGGACTCCCAGGAAGCCTTCCTGGCCGAATTCGCCGAGTGGCGTGATGCCCGCAGCGGCGTCGCAGCCTGGCCTTATGAAATTTTCATCGGCGGCAGGACCACGGAATAATCCGGCCGCGCAAGCAATTCTGGCGGCCCTGCCCCGCACGGCAGGGCCGTCTTCATCATGGGGAGGTCGATTCATATGCTGGAAACAACGGCCAATGCCATCACCCAATTCAACCGCAAGGCCGGGGAGTGGTTTTCCCTGCTCATGCTGCCCATGCTCTTTGTGGCGGTCTACGAAGTCTTCATGCGCTACGCCTTCAACGCGCCCACCACCTGGGGCTTCGAGCTGACCATCTTCATCTACGGGGTGCACTTCATCCTGGGTTATTCCTATACCGATGCCTATGACGGCCATGTGCGCGTGGATGTCTTCAGCAGCCGCCTGCGGCCCCGCAATAAGGCGGTCTTGGAGATCGTCACCCTGCTTTTGATTTTCTTTCCCTTCATGACGCTGATGATAATTTTCGCCGGCAAGTTCGCTTTCCTCTCCACGTCCATGAAGGAGCTGGCCTCCACCAGTTGGGCACCCCCCATCTGGCCCGTCAAGATCCTGATGGTCGTCGGCTTTGTGCTGCTCTGGCTGCAAGGCCTGGCCAATCTGCTGCGCAACCTTCATATCGCCCTCAAAGCGACGGCTGATTGAACCGAAAGGGGTAACTATCCATGAGTGTCGAATTCCTTACCGTGGCCATGTTTGCCGCCTTGCTCTTGTCCATCGCCCTGGGGCACCCCCTGGCCTACACCCTGGCCGGGGTCGCTACCCTTTTTGGATTGATCGACTACGGCTTCAACTTCACCGGGATCTTCATGCAGTTCGCCAACCTGGCCTGGGGGCTGATGAACAACTACACCCTGGTGGCGATTCCGCTGTTCATCTTCATGGCCAACCTGCTGGACTGCTCCAAGGTCTCCGATGAGCTTTTCGACGCCCTCTACGTGGTTCTGGGCAGCCTGAAAGGTGGCCTGGGCCTGGCGGTCATCGCGGTGTGCACCGTCTTTGCGGCCACCACCGGCATCATCGGAGCCTCGGTGGTGGGCATGACCCTTTTGGCCGCACCGCCCATGATTCAGCGCGGCTACCAGAAGGAGTTGACCGCCGGCCTGATCTGTTCGGCCGGCAGCCTGGGGATTCTCATCCCGCCCAGCATCATGATGGTGGTCTTCGCCGGCCTTGCAGGGATGAAGGAGACCACGGTGGGCAACCTCTTCGCCGCCGCGATCATGCCCGGCCTGATTCTTTCCGTCTGTTTCATGATCTATACCTATGTCCGCTGCGCCATCAACCCCAGCCTGGGCCCCCCCATCAGCAAGGAGGAGGCCGCCAAGTACTCCGCCACCAAGAAGTGGGGCATGACCCTCAAATCCCTGCTGCCGCCTTCGGCCCTGATCTTTGCCGTCATGGGCACCATCCTGATGGGAATCGCCACGGCCACCGAGGCGGCCGCCATGGGCGCCACGGGCGCTCTGATCCTGGCCCTGGTCAAGCGCAAGCTCACCTGGGAGGTGATCCGCAAGGCCTGCTTCGCCACCCTCAAGACCACCTCCATGGTCATGCTGCTTTTCATCGGCGGCACCTTTTTCAGCAGCGTTTTCCTGGGCATGGGCGGCGGGGACGTGGTTTCGGACCTCTTGGTGGGTTCGGGGCTCAACCGCTGGCTGGTCTGCTTCATCATGATGTTCATCGTCTTTATCCTGGGCATGTTCATCGACTGGGCCGCCATTTTGCTGATCACCGTGCCGATCTTTTTGCCCATCGCCCTCGACCTGGGCTTCGATCCACTCTGGTTCGCCATTCTCCTGTGCGTGAATCTGCAGTGCTCCTTTCTCACGCCGCCCTTCGGCTACGCCCTGTTTTATTTCGCCGGGGTGGCCCCCAAGGGTTACACGATGATGCACATCTACCGCGGGATCATCCCCTTCGTCCTCCTGCAGGTCATCGGCTTAATCATGATAACCATTTTCCCCCAGGTGGTTCTGTGGCTGCCGGCGGTTTTCTTCGGCCGATAATTTTTTTGTATCTGATTACAGGGTTGCGGAAAAAAACGGGTCGCCGGTCGCATTTTTCGCTGAACATCACGGCACAGTATGAGTAAAGAACCATGGGAAAACGCGAGGTAAACGCTGCTGCCCATGGATCCACCCTTCAAAAAACTCTAACTTTCTCGACGGTATCCACTGGCCGGTCCCCTTCTCGAAAGAGGACTGGGGGAAAACCCCGGAAGCGGTGCGTGCCTATATTCCATGGCTGCTTCAGAGAATTGACGAGCACGAGCAGACGATCCATCGTCTGATCCAACGCATCGATGATCTGGAAGCCCGCATGAAACGAAACTCGTCAAACTCCAATCAGCCGCCATCCAGTGACCCATTCTACAAGCCCAAACGCAAAGGCAAGCCCACAGGCAAAAAAACCCGCCGGATATAAAGAATAAGGTGGGGTATTTCTACAGATCACCCGACATTGCAATGCACCCGACGCTGAAAACCGCGCGGCTGATTGCGGGGGTTAGAACGCCTTGTAGATCCGGGCCAGGGGATGCCCCTTGGCCGCCATATCCAGATCCAGGAAATACCCGTAGGGGGTCTGGACGGTGGCGTAGCCGG
>JAWOJK010000037.1:0-22466 GCA_046481705.1 Desulfobacterales bacterium
CCATAATTCCTTGTCTCCTTGCCCGGTTGGTCCGGGACCGCTCTGATACGGTTGCGATAAAGATGCGGCAGCCCGTCCGCAGGCCTGTCCAGGTGAAAGCCTGCGACCGCTGAGGCTGCGCAAACCCTCTGTTGCCGACTGTCGGCCCCTGCCGGCGCGCCGTTTCGGGCGTGTGCGGTGGCGCTGCGATGACGGGCAGCCGACATGGCCGGCACCCGACCGGGGCATCAAACAGGATATATCTCAAAATTCTTTTTTAGCCACCTGTTGCAGACCTGTCAAGGATTTGGATGCCGTAAGACGTCGGATGCCGGCGGCGGCCTCGCAATTCGCTGTTCGCGGACTGAAAAGAGTTCTTGCAAAACGAACGTTTGGTTTTATATTATTTCCAATTTCAGGCTGTCACTGGTGGGTCTTTAACCACATTGAACCAAGGAGTCTGCCTAAATGACAAATCAACTCAAAACCACCTTTCTTTTGGCCCTCTTGACGGTCTTCATCGTCCTGGTAGGGCGATTGTTGGGCGGTCAGCAGGGGATGATCCTGGCGCTTTTTCTGGCGGCCGGGATGAACTTTTTCAGTTATTGGTTCTCGGATAAAGTGGTCCTGAGGATGTACCGCGCCCGCGAGATCACCCGCAGCCAGGCCCCGGAGATATACGACATCGTGGCTTCCCTGACCCAGCGGGCCGGGCTGCCGATGCCCAAAGTGTGCATCATCCCCCAGGAAACCCCCAACGCATTTGCCACCGGTCGCAACCCCGAGCATGCCGTCGTGGCGGTCACCGAAGGCTTGCTGCGCCTGATGGACCGCGAGGAGATCACCGGCGTGCTGGCCCACGAACTGGCCCACGTCAAAAACCGGGATATCCTCATCGGTTCGATTGCCGCCACCATGGCCGGGGCGGTCATGATTCTGGCCAACATGGCGCGCTGGTCGGCAATTTTCGGCGGCTTTAATCGGGACAACCAACAGGGCGGCGGTTTGGGTATGATCGGCCTGCTGGTGACTTCGATTCTGGCGCCGGTGGCCGCTATGGTGATTCAGATGGCGGTTTCGCGTTCACGCGAATATCTGGCCGATGCCAGCGGCGCCGCTTTTTCCGGCAACCCCGAGGGGCTGGCACGGGCCTTGGAAAAACTAGGCGCTTACGCAAAGCAACTGCCCATGCAGGCCACCCCTTCCACCGCGCACATGATGATCGTCAACCCGCTTGCAGGCGGCAGCCTGGCCAGCCTTTTTTCAACCCACCCGCCGCTGGCGGAACGCATTGCCCGGCTGCGGGGCGCCAGTGGGCCGCGTGGCGGCAGACCGGAATCGAATGTCGGCCGCCGCAGCGGCCAGGCCGCCGGCCGGGATTTGTGGGATCGCCTCTCCCGCTGAGGGGGCGGCTTGTGGACAAGGGAGCCTATCATGAAAGACGACCGGGGGCACTATTACTACCCCTTCCCTCAGAACAAACGGGTGCGCATGTACGTGCGCCAGGGTGAGGCGGGGGTTGATTTCAGGCTCTGGAATCAGGACGATCCGCAGTTGTGGACCGAGCACGGCTGGGTGCCGCACGCGGCCATCACGGCGGCCAGCGCCATCTACCGGAAGAGGGGCTTCGACCCCCACACGGCCTATGACCTCAAGCTGGCCCAGGCGCTTCTGGCCGAAGCCGCTTGAAAAACCGACCCCGGGGAGCGGCGAAACCGCTCCGCTGAGCGAAAAAGGGACCACATGAAATCTTACCTTTACGGATGCCTTCTCCTGATGGCCCTGGCCGTATCGGCCTGCAGCGACCGCAGCCCGCTGGAGCTTCTGGAAACCGCCCGGCTGGAAGAAAAACAGCACAACCCTGAGCACGCCGCAGCGCTCTACCGCGAGATCATTTCCAGATTTCCCGACAGCGATGCCGCCAAGACCGCCGCTGCGCGCCTGGCGGACATGGCGCCAACCCCATGAGCACCTTGCATTTCAGGTGTCACAGAGGATTGAGGAGATGACCGCCGACCCGGACCTTAAGAAATTGCAGCTTCGGATCAAGGAACTGGAAGAAATCTGTGACCAGTGCATGAAATCCGAGCAGATGGTGCGCCGCAGCAACCAGACCATCAAAAGCATCCTGGCCCACTCCGCCATCGGCTTCGGGCTGGTGGAAAACCAGACCCTCGTGGAGGTTAACGAGGCCATGCGCAAGCTGTTCGGTTTTGACCGCAAAACCGATTATCAGGGAATGGGCCTGTGTGCCCTGTATCCGGCCGGGGCGGATTACGAGAGTGTCTCCTGCGGTATTGACGAAGCCCTGCGGGCCGGTGAGGTGGTTCAGTTAGATGCCACCTTTCGGCGCAAGGACGGCGCCACCTTTCCGGGGCACCTGAAAATCAGCACCCTGGATCCTGCCAACCCGATGCGCCGGGCGGTGATATCGGTCTCGGACATTTCCTGGCGCAAAAAGATGGAAGCCGAGTTGATGGAGAAAGAGAAACTCCAGGGGGTGATCGAGATGGCCGGCGCCATCTGTCACGAGCTCAACCAACCCATTCAGGTGGCGACCTTCGAATTTTCCCAGGTGCTCGAAGACCCGGAGCTGTCGCCAAAAATACGGGACGATCTGACCAAGGTCAAACGGCAGATCGACAAGATCGGAACGATAACCGGTAAATTGATGCGGATTACCCGCTATGAAACGCGCGAATACATCGAGGGCAAGAAGATCATCGATATTGACCGGGCCTCAGGCCTGATCTCGTAGGACGGTCGATCCCCCGGAATGCGCAGCGCTGGTTTTAGACAACGTCGCTTTTCAGGCGGCCGGTCGAAAGCGGTTGACCTTGCCCCCGATAACGGCTATATTCCTCCGGAAAGCAAGCGGCGGGTTGCGGTGCGACGGCCCTATGCCAACGGGGACGCGAGTACGGGATGAAGTCCATGGCCTGTGTGCGCCGCAGCCAATTCGGGGCGAAGTGTACCGCGGGTGGCGGCTGTGAACGCCAGCCGTAAAATCGGCTTTACACGTGGGCAGATGGAAGAGACCTACTGTCAATGGCCGCAGGTGGAGCGGCGCTCCGGGGGGGACCGTCGCGCGGGTGGCTGTCGGATTCTCAGCCGTTACTGGCTGGCGGGAAAGCGCGGGGAGCCGCGGCGCAAGGAAGACCGGGAACGATCCTACCGGGTGGATCGCTATCATCCCCGTGTGCTGGTCCCGATTGCGCTGATTCTGCTGCTGAGCCTCCTCGATGCGGTTCTGACCCTCTACCTGATCGGTCACGGGGCCGCCGAAATCAACCCCCTTCTGAACTACTTCCTCAACAGGGGCCACCTGCCGTTTTTGATCGTCAAGTACGCCCTGACCGCAAGCGCAATTCTCATTGTGGTTTACAACGCCAAGGTTTTCCTTTTTCGTTCACGCATCCGGACGCAGATTCTGCTGGGGTTTTTCATCCTGCCTTTTTTCCTGGTGGTTCAATGGGAGTTGTTCCTGATTTTCTTCCGGATCTGACGGCACTTCAGCCCCACCCGGGGCGGAGACAGCGATGAATGCGACCGCAGATCAAAACGGGTTTCCTTCCCGGGTGACCCTCTTTGAGGTCGGCCCGCGGGACGGCTTTCAGTTCGAACAGACGGTGATCCCCACCGAATTGAAGCTGGAAATGGTTCAGGGGTTGATCGCTGCGGGGCTCAAAAACATCCAGGTGACCTCTTTTGTCAATCCCCGCAAGGTTCCCCAAATGGCCGATGCCGAGGAGTTGGTTCGGCGGCTGCCCAAAGACGCGGGCGTCTGTTTTTCCGGATTGGTGCTCAACCGCATCGGGCTCGAGCGGGCCTGCAAGAGCGGTTTGGGAACCGTGGAAATTTCCGTTTCGGCCAGCGACAGTCACAGTCGGCGCAACACCGGGATGCCCCTTGCGGTCGCCGTGGCGCAGGGCCAGGAGCTGGTTCGGATGGCCGTCCGGGAAGGGCTGCAGGTGCGCGCCAGCGTGCAGTGCGCCTTCGGCTGCGTTCAGGAGGGACCCGTTGCGCAGGAACGGGTGCATGACATGCTGGCGGCTTTCAAGGTCTCCGGGGCCCACAGCCTGGCACTGGCCGACACCACCGGCATGGCCACGCCGGTGACGGTCAAGCGGCTTTTGCGGCGGGTGCTGCCCGCGACCGGAAGCCTGCCCCTTGCGCTTCACCTTCACGATACCCGGGGCTTGGGTCTGGTGAACCTGATGGCTGGCCTGGAGTGCGGGGTCACCCGGTTCGACACGGCCTTCGCCGGGCTGGGCGGATGTCCTTTTGTCGAAGGTGCCGCGGGCAATATCGCCACCGAAGATACCCTGTATCTGCTGGCCGCCCTCGGGGTCGCAACCGGGGTCGATGGGGCTGCCGTCGCCCGCTGCTCCCGCCGGCTGGCGGCTTTTCTGGGCAAGACCTTTGCCGGCAAACTATACCGCCTGGCCCTCTGACCAAGGGCGGGTGCGCCGCCAAAAGGGATTTTCAAGTTTGCCTGACGGACAACCGAAAGAGAACTGCAGCGGATTTTAACGGCAGGAGCGGACGCTGCCAGGGTCTTTCGGCCCACGTGACAGACGACAGGGGGAACCGGTAGGTTGCCCGCTTTTTTTTGCGCACAGGCTTCAGGCTGGACAGCGACGGATGAACGACAGTGAGCGGGAAAAAATTCTGTTTGTCGACGACGAGGAGAGCATCCTCGAAATCGCCCGTGAATTTTTCCTGCACAAGGGCTACCAGGTGTACACGGCCCGCAACGGCCGTGAAGCGCTGGCGCTGATCCACGCCGAACCCATCGACTGCTGCTTCACCGATATCAACATGCCCGAGATGGATGGGCTCGAGCTTGCCGAACACATCCGCACCTTCGACAACACCGTCCCCGTGATCGTCATGACCGGGTACCCCTCCATGGACAATACCATCCGGACCCTCAAAAACGGGGTCGTCGATTTCCTGATCAAGCCGGTCAACCTCAACCAGATGGAATTGTGCGTTCAGCGCGTGTTGCGCGAGCGTCAGCTGTTTGTCGAAAATATTTTGCTGAAAAAGGAGGTTGCGCACAAGGAGCGGCTGGAAAAGCTCAACCGCGAGCTGCTTTACAAGGTGGGGGAGCTGCACCTGCTCAACAAGATCATGCGCAACTTCAACACCATCAGTCAGAGCGCCGACGTATTTAAACGGGTTATCGATCTCACCCTCGAAATCACCCCGGCGGATGATTCCCGGTTTTACGTCATCAACGAAGTCCTGAAAAAGCCGGTCGTCGTCGCCCGCGCCGCTAAATCCGACGGCGCCCGCACCCAGACCGAAAATTTCTCCAGTCCCACGGCGCCCGCGACACCCGAAGACGCCGCGATTGAAACGCTTATCCTTGAAAGTGTGGCCGATGAGGTGCCCCTGCTGATTTCGGAAAACCGGGGTGCTCGCGGGCTGGCTGAAGATATCCGCTCTTTTGTGGCGGTTCCCCTCAAGATCCGGGAAAAGGTCTTCGGGGTGTTGACCGCCATGATCCGATCTGCCGAACCGCGCTTCAACGAAAAAGATCTTTACTACCTGTCCTTCATGACCCAGAATGCCGCCTATGCCGTTGAAAATCTCGCCTTATACGAAAATATCTATGAAAATCTCTTTTCCACCCTGTTTGCCTTCGTAAAGGCCATCGAGGCCCGCGACCAGTACACCCAGCAGCATTCCAACCGGGTGACCGGGATCGCCATCGCCATCGGCAAGCAGCTGGGCTGCACCACCGAAGAAATCGGCATTCTGAACCTGGCCGGCCAGCTGCACGATATCGGCAAAATCGGCATTCCAGACGACATCCTGCTGAAACCCGACCGCCTGACCGCCGAAGAATTCGAGACCATCAAGGGGCACTCCATGATCGGCGCCAGCATCGTCGGTCAGCTCGGCCTCTGGGATCGGGAGCAGCGGATCATTCGCTCCCACCACGAACGCTATGACGGCACCGGCTACCCGGACGGCCTGATCGGGGAGCAAATCCCCCTGCTGGCCCGGATCCTCTCGATTGCAGACGTTTACGACGCCATGGCCTCCGACCGCACCTACCGCAGGCGCATGGCGGAAAGCCGCATCCTGCAGATCATCCAGGAGGGCGCCGGATCGCAGTTCGACCCCAAAATCGTCAGCGTTTTCATGCAGCTATACCGGGAGGGTAAAATTGCCAGCCATGAGTGGGAACCGCCGCAGCGCACCGACGCCTCCCCATCGACCCCGCTCTCCCTTTCAGCCTAACACCCCGAGGGTATTTGGTATTTACACTTGCCGCCTTTGGTGGTATGAATTTCCGTCTTTACAGATCGGGTCTTTGCGTTTTCCCGCCCAATTACCGACCGGCTGCCGGCACCTGTTGGCTGTGCGGTTCGCCCGCTGGACGCTCCTGGTGTGAATATGGATGAAAAACGGACGTTTATCCGAGCCCTGATTTCGACCCGTGCAAAAATCAAACTGCTGTCGCCCCAGGAACTGGAAGAAATTCGGACCCTGAGGGCCGCGGCCCTTCCGCTGCAAAACCATCTGCCGTTGCCGGCGGATCCCGGCGGCCTCCCACCGGCCTATTTGGGAGAAGTGATTGAATTCCTGATCCAGATCGACGACAAGTTGGACCGCGTCATGGATTTGCTGATCCACGGCAAAGGCGGCGACAGCGCCCCGCCCGTGGTCCTGCAAACGGTCGACATCAGCGGCGCCGGCATGTCCATGGTGCTGTCGGCGCCGCTTGGCGTCGGCCAGCTGCTGCAGATCACCATTCGCTTTCCCGGTTCGCCGCTGGGGCTTTTCAAGGTTTTGGGGGAGGTCGTGCGGATCGAACCCGCCAGTGAAAAGGAGGACGTGGTCTACCATGCCGGCGTCCGCTTCCTGGAAATTACCGATGCCGAGCGGGACCGGTTGGTTGCCTATACCTTCATGCAGCAGCGCAGGACCATTCGGGAGTCCAAAAGGGAGTTTTGACCCCGGCTCGCGCCGAGCGGGGCTGGCGCCGCCCACCGGCCTTTGCCAGGCCCACGGACAAACCGTAAAACAGATCACGGAAACTCACAGAGACCATGAATACGCCCAAAGTACTGGTAGTTGACAGCGACCCGGCCGTCACCGACAGCCTGGTGGAGGCCCTCAAAAAAAGCGGCGGCTGTCAGGTCGAAACCTATCCGGAAACCGAGCGTGTCCGTGAGTTGCTGGACAGCAATTACTTCAACGTGGTCGTCACCGATTTCAATGCGCTGGAATCCGTCGGGCATCATCTTCTGGATTATGTCGTGGCCAACTGCCCTGCCACGCCCTGCGTGGTTTTCGCCAAAAACGCTTCGATCCGCGATTCCGTCGAAGCCATCAAACGGGGGGCTTTCGACTACCTATCCGCCCCGCTGACACCCGAGCAACTGGGGGCGGTGGTGGCCAAGGCGGCCGCCAAGGGGCAGCCCTCCCAGTTCGGTCGGCGCAAGGAGGATTTCGCGCCGGGCTCCCACTTCTGCGATCTGGTAGGTGAAAGCCCGTGCATGCGTCAGGTCTTCAAGGCCGTCGAGAAGGTCGCCCAGGCGGACAGCACCGTCCTGATCACTGGTGAAAGCGGCACCGGCAAGGAGCTCATCGCGCGCGCAATCCATTGCCGCAGTGAACGCTGCAACGGGCCGTTGGTGGTCATCAACTGCGGCGCGATTCCCGGCGAGTTGCTGGAAAGCGAGTTGTTCGGTCATGAAAAGGGGGCCTTTACCGGCGCCCACCGCTCCCGCATGGGGCGCTTCGAGATGGCCAACGGCGGCACCATTTTCCTCGATGAAATCGGCGACATGAGCCCCAACCTGCAGGTCAAGCTGCTGCGGGTGCTGCAGGAGCAGAACTTCGAGCGGGTGGGCAGTACCCGGACCGTAAAAGTCGATATCCGCGTGCTGGCCGCCACCAACAAGGACTTGGGCCATTCGATGGCGGCTGGCACCTTCCGGGAAGACCTTTTTTACCGCCTCAACGTGATCCCCATTACGGTGCCGCCGCTGCGCGAACGCAAAACCGACATCCCGCTGCTGGTCAACTTCTTTCTCAACCGCCTCGGGGGCCGCAGACGCCAGGACCGCAAACGGATGAAGGTCCTGACCGACGCGGCCATGGAAAAGCTGATGCAGCACGCCTGGCCCGGCAACGTGCGCGAGCTTGAAAACCTGGTGGAACGCCTGTCGGTGCTGGTGGAAGACCCGGTCATCGAGGTGGCGGACCTGCCCGAGCGGATTCGCGGACAGGCGCCGGTAGCGCTGACGGCCGCTGTCCCGGACCTTGCAGAGGGTATCGACTTCAGCGCCGCGGTCGATAATTTCCAGCGCAGCCTGATTCTACAAGCCCTCAAGCAGACCCGGGGGGTTAAGGCCAAGGCGGCCGAGCTCCTGCAGATGAACCGTACCACCCTCGTGGAAAAAATCAAAAAAATGAAGCTCGAACCGGATCCCGGCTGACACCGGTGACGGACCCCGGCCGCCGCCGGCCGGTCTTTTGCCAAAATTTTGACATTCCTTCCCCTGGCGGCCGGTCCTCTGCGCGTCTCGCCATTTTGCCCCCCATCTGGTCACAAACGCCAACCGGCTAACGGTTTTCCCCTGGCTCCGGCGGCGCGTGCCCGTCGCGGCCATTCCTTCTCAACCGATCGAAGGCGATGGCACAGTGCTTGCTGTGTCCTTCGCTGCCGCCCCCTTGCCCAAGATCCCGGCGGCGGGCGCGGGGTGCAGCGCTTCACCAACCCCTTTTGCGCAAGGCCGCCGTCACCGGGTTGGGGGCCAGCCATCGGATCAGACGGCCGCAGCGGGCGTCCCGGATCAGGCCACTGCCCAATGTGCCGACTCTCAGCGATTGCCGGGCAGCGCTTTTCAACGCCGCCGCCCTCAGCACTGGCAGACAGGAGATGGACGTGGTCAGGCCGATTTTTTTGCGGCAGAGAGCTTTAAAATTGCGGCTGTTGCCCACAGGTCTCTGCGTGGTTCTGCTGGCGCTCTGCCTCCTGGAGCCGACCGCTGTCCCTGGCGCGCTGAAGCCGGCGGATCGGATCGAAAGGATCGTGCTGTCGGCGGACCCCTTGCGGATCGAAATCCACCTCCACGGGCCGGTTCCCTTCAAGGTCGTTCAGGTCGATACGCGTGAGGTTCTGATTGCCCTTCGCAACCTGCAACATGTCGACCCCGTTCCCCAAAACGGGATGGCCGGTCCCTTTCTGAAAAGCCTGTCGCTGGCCGGGCTGCCGCACGACGTCGTGGGGCTTACCCTGAAAACCGCCGGCCCCGTTAAAAACGTTCGCGCCCAGTGGCTGGAGGAAAACCGGGTGCTGGCCGTGACCCTGGTCGGCCCTGAAAAATCCGCCTCGCTGCCGCCCCCCGCCGCACCCTCTGAGCCGCTGAAAAAACCGCCGCCGGTCGCAAGCGCCGCGCCGCAAGGGCTGCCGCCACCTTCGGCGGGATCGAAAAGCCGGGCGCGAGCGCAAGATGCGGCGGCGGCGGCCCGGTTTGCCCCCGGGACACTGGACGCCCTTCTGGACGAGGTCGCTACGGCCGGGTGTGCGGCCGGAACTGAAATTCAAGAGGGGGTGCGCCTGTGCCGCGCAGACCGCTGCCACGAGGCGGCCGCGCTGCTGGAGCAATCCCTCGCCGCCCTGCCGTCGGACGCGCCGGGCACCTGGGATGTCTGCGCCGAAGCGGGCCTTTTCCTGCGCGCCTACTGTCTGTTTAAAACCCAGGCCTCGGGGGATGCCATAGCCCGGTTGGAGGCGGCGCAGCGCTTCCAGGATGCCATCAACCTGTTCCCGCAGTCCCGGTTCTTGCCCTACGCCCTGACCGCCCTGGGCAACACCGCCATGGCCTTCAACAATTTCGAAGAAGCCAGGGGGTATTTCAAACTGGTATTAGACCGCTACCCTGATTATCGTGGGGCCCCCGAGGCGCTGCTGGGGCTGGGGCGGGTGTATGTCGAAAAGAAAAATCACAGCGCCGCTGTCGCCGCCTTTCGCAAAATTATCGACCAGTATCCCGGCTCTGAGCCGGTTGCCGAAGCCAAAATGGGGTTGGGACACACCCTGTATGCCACCAACCATTTGTTGGAGGCCATTGCCGTGCTGAGCGAAATCCGGACCGACAGCCCGCGTCGGGTTTTCGACTCCCCTGATCTCCTGGTTTGCCTGGGCAACGCCTATTACCAGACCGGACAACTGGAAAACGCCTGTCAGACCCTGGCAGCGGCCTTCAATGCCTTCCCGGATGACGGTCAGAATCACATCCTGCTGACCCGCATCGGGGATATTTACCGGGATCTCGGTCAGACCGCCAAGGCCCTGCCATTCTATCGACTGGTGCGCCAGCGGTTTCCCGGAACCGACGGTTATCTGATCAGCTCCCTGCGGGAGGCCGAGGCAATCGCGGACGGGGCCGAGAAGGAAAAGATCTACCGCATGATCATCGCTGAATACCCCGACAACCCGCTCTCCAACCTGGCCCTTGTCAGCCTGGCCGAGCATTTCAGTCGCGCGGGCGAGGATGAGAAAAGCATTGCCGCGATTCGCTCGTTTTTCGACAAATACCCGCGGGAATTGAACCAGGAGGCCGCTTTTATCTTCCAGGAAGCCTACCGGCGAGTGTTCGATCGGCTGGCGGCCGCGGACGACTACCCCGGCATCCTGGCGCGTTTCGAAGCCGACCGGGTGATTCTGAAGAAAGTTGAGAGTCCCGATCTCTTCTATGCGGTCGGGAAAGCCTATCTCCAGGCCCGGCTCTACCGCCAGGCCGCCGGGGCCCTGGGAACCGCCCACGATCTGTACCTGTCAAACCGGCGTCCGCCGGAGCTGGCGTTTGAATTCGGTGCGGCGCTCCAGGCCGCCGGGAATCCCGCCAGGGCCCTGCCTTTGCTGGAGGCCTTCCTGCAAAAAACGCCCGACGCGCCGCACGCCGCGGAAGCCAGCTACCGCTGCGGGCAGATCTTGACCGCCGACAAGGCCTACGGCAGGGCATTGACCCGTTTTCAGACAGCGCTGGCGCGCGCGCCCGGGCAGCATGACCGGGGGCTGGCGCTCATGGGGATGGCCGAGGCCTATCGCGGGCTGAAGCGCCTGCAGCCCGCTGCTCAAAGCCTGGTTAAGGCCATCAACCACCTGGCGGGCGCGTCCGATAACCCCTACGAGACGCTTTTTACGGCCTACCGCCGCCTGGGAGAGGTCTACCTGGAGCTGGGGGCGCTTGACAAGGCAGCCGATGCCCTGGCGATGGCCTTGAAGTTTACCGATCAGCCCCAGAAGTATCCGGACCTGCGCTTTCTTCTGGGGGAGACCTACCAGAGGGGCGCCGCAGCCGAGCAGGCCCGTCTGGCCTTTCGCGAGGTTGCGGCCAGCGATGACCCGTTCTGGGCGCGCCTGGCCGAGGAGGCCCTGCGGCAACTGGCCATCGAGAAAAAGCTGCCGCAGGACGCCTGAAGGCCATGACCACAGCAACGTACCGGCGCCCTGAACGGTGCCGGAGATCGCGACCAACACCCGGTCTGAATCATGATGACGCCAAACTGCCACATCCTGGTTGCGGAGCAAAACCATAAGGAGCGGGCCGCACTGGGCCGGCTGCTGGAAGAGTGGGGCTATCCCGTGACCATCGCCATTGACGGCAACGACGCGCTGCGCAAACTCCAGGAGCAGTCGTTTCGGCTGGTGATCGCCGGTAGCCCTCTGCCCGGGTGCGGAAGCCTGGAGGTGATGCGTCAGGCCCTGTCCACCCATGACGCCCCGGCGGTTGTGGTGCTGTCCGGGCAGGCCTGTGTCGATGAGGCCGTGGCGGTGATGAAAGCCGGCGCGTTGGATTTCATGATCAAACCGGTGGACCCGGAGCAACTCAAGCAGCGTGTTGACGGTGTCATGGCCGCCGACAGGGGGGCAGGTGATGCCGATCGGCGGCGCTCCGCGGAACGCGCCATCGTCACCCGGGACCCGTCGATGCAGCGCATGCTGACCCTTGCCGAACAGGTGGCCGACAGCCGTGCGGTTGTTCTGATCCAGGGCGAGAGCGGCACCGGCAAAGAGCTTCTGGCCCGCTTCATACACGCCCGCAGCCAGCGCCGGGAAGGCCCCTTTCGGGCCGTTAACTGCGGTGCGCTTCCCGAGTCCCTGCTGGAAAGCGAGCTTTTCGGCTATGAAAAAGGCGCCTTTACCGGTGCCCTCGGCCGTAAAACGGGTATCTTCGAACAGGCACAGGGGGGAACCCTGCTGCTCGATGAAATTACCGAGATGGCCTTCCATCTGCAATCGCGCCTGCTCCGGGTGCTCCAGGAAGGGGAGGTCGACCGCGTCGGTGGCACCCGGCCGGTCAAGCTGGACGTGCGCGTGATCGCCACCACCAACCGCGACATCAAGGCCGCGGTAGCCGAGGGCGCTTTTCGGGAAGACCTTTTCTACCGCCTCAACGTGATCCCCTTGAAGATTCCGCCGCTGCGCGCACGAAAGCAGGATCTGCCGCTCCTGGTCCGCCATTTCATCGAAAAATACAACGCCCTTGACGGACGGTCCGTCAAGAATTTGACTGACGATGCCCTTGAAAGGCTCGCGCGGCTGTCTTTCAAGGGCAACGTGCGCGAGTTGGAGAACCTCATGGAGCGGGCGGTGCTGCTGGCCGGCGGGGAGACGATCACGGCCGACGACCTGCTGCTGGAAGACGGCCCGGTGTCGGCCGAATACCCGCCGCCGACGCATCCGGCCGCATCCGAGCCGCTGCCGGGGCCTCTGCGGGAGGCCGAGCGCCGGCTGATTTTGCGGGCCCTCGACCACACCGACGGCAATCGCACCCACGCCGCCAAAGTACTTGGCATCAGCATCCGTACCCTGCGCAACAAGCTCAACGAATATCAGGAAAAGTCTTCCTGACCCCGCCATTTCCGACTTCCGAGGAGAGCCGTCTTCCCATCCGCGGTTTGAAGCGCCGAAACGGCCCTTTCGGGGGTCTCGGCCCGCACGCTGTTTAGCTGGGGGATGGGGGGGCAAGTGGTCATGATTCGGCACGGGGATTGCTTTAACCCACTGGCGAACCGGGTGGTCGGCAAATTTTTTCCAGCCGGTCCCCGGACATTTTCAAAGGAGCGTTCAGATGGCAGACATGTTTATATTCGACGACACCACCCGGCTGCTCGGCAAGGTCATGGACGTCACAACCAAACGGCACGCCCTGATCGCCGGCAACATCGCCAATCTCGACACGGTCGGCTACCAACCCCAAGACCTGGACTTCAAAAAGACCCTGGAGTCGGTCATGGCCGAGGGTCGCCGCAAAATGGCGACCCCCAATGCCCGTCACCTGCCGGCGGCCGAAACGGTCCGCTCCGCCCGCTGGGGCGTCATGGAGGGCGAAGCCGGCCCGGGGCTGGATGCGGTCAATATCGACCGCGAGATGACACATCTGATGGAAAACAACATCCAGTACCGCAGCAGTGTCGAACTGCTCCTGCGCAAGATCGGGATGCTGCGGCAGGCCATTACGGAAGGGGGACAATAATGGAGCTTTTTAGAGCGCTCAATGTCAGCGCCTCGGGGCTGCACGCGCACCGCAGCAAAATGGACGTGATCGCCGAGAATCTAGCCAACACCGAAACCACCCGCACCGAAGCCGGCGGCCCTTACCGCCGCAAGATGGTGGTGTTCGCGGCCAAGCCGCTGGAGAGCTTCCGGGCGGTGCTCGATCGACTGCACGCGGACCCCGGCGGGGTGGCAGTCAGCGAAGTTGTGCAAGCCCTCAACGAGCCCCGGATGGTCTACAACCCGGCCCACCCCGACGCCGACCCCGAAAGTGGCTACGTGGCCATGCCCGACATCAACCTGCTGACCGAAATGGCCGACATGGTGGTGGCCCGGCGGTCCTACGACGCCGGCGTGACCGCCCTTTCCACCACCCGCGGCATGATGCTCAAGGCCCTTGAGATCGGAAAATAATCCGATTTGGCGGGCTGAAAGGATTAATGCATGAACGATATTAAAATCGGCGCCCCTGTTGCGGCCCTGCCGCTTGCAAACGGCCAGGCGGCAGCGCGGCGCTCGCAAGGCTTCAGCGAGACCCTCAAAAGCGCCGTCGCGGAAGTCAACCAGTTGCAGCAGACCGCCGACGGGGCCGCCGAAAAGGTGGTTCGCGGGGAGATCGGCATCCATGAGGGGATGCTGGCAATGGGCAAGGCGGATCTCTCGCTGCGCTTGCTGCTCCAGGTCCGCAACAAGGCCATGGATGCCTACCGGGAAATCATGCAGATGTCGGTTTAAGGGTCCCGGCAAGACACAGTGCCCCCGCGCTGCCACCCCCCAAGCGACGGGCGGCCGGTCGTCTGATCGCTATCGCAGCGGTCTCTGCCCCGGCCCAATGAACCTCAGCGAATCAACGGACCAGCCAGAATGAATTCGGCTCTGCAACAGATCGTGCACCTCTTCAGCGCCATGCCCCTTGCGCGCAAGTTCCTGATGGCGGCCGTGGCCTTGACGGTCCTGGGGGGGTTTGGCCTCATGTTTTTCTGGGCCAACCGGGTTGAATACCAGCCGGTTTTCACCGGGCTTTCCGCGGAGGACGCCGCCCAGATCGTCGAGAAACTCAAGGAACAGCAGATCCCCTACCGGCTGGACGGTGGCGGCAGTATCATCCTGGCGCCGGCCGAGAGGGTCTACGACATTCGTCTCTCGATGGCCGGCGCGGGCATTCCCAAGGGGGGTGCCGTGGGATTTGAAATTTTCAATCAAACTGAGTTCGGCACCACCGAATTCGTTCAGAAGCTCAATTTCCAGCGCGCCCTGCAGGGGGAGCTGGCCCGCACCATCCGCGATTTCAGGGAGGTCAACGACGCCAAGGTGATGATCGTGATGCCCAAGGAGTCGGTGTTTGTCGAAGAGGCCCGGCCGCCGTCGGCCTCGGTGCTGCTCAAGCTGCGCTCCAGTCTTTCGCCGGAAAAGATCAGCGCCGTGGTGCACCTGGTGGCCAGCGCGGTGGAAGGCCTCGAACCCGACCGGGTCACCGTGGTGGACACCCTGGGCAAGGTGCTTTCCAAAGGCGGCGGGGAGGAGCACAAGGCCGGCACGCTGGCCGCCAGCCAGCTGGAATACCGGAAAAGCTACGAGCAGGAACTGACCCACCGGATCCAGACCATGCTGGAGCAGATTGTCGGCAAGGGCCGGGCCATCGTGCGGGTTTCCGCCGACATGGACTTCGACCAGGTGGAGATCGACGAGGAGATCTACGATCCGGACAGCCAGGTGGTGCGCAGTCAGCAGAACGTGAGCGAATCCGCCAACCGCAAATCCAGCCCCAACGCCAATGTCTCCAGCGTGGACCCCATCAACGCGGCCGGCGGCAGCTATGCCCGTGAAACGGCCGATAACAGCTCGCGCCAGGATGAAACGGTCAACTATGAAATCAACCGGACCGTCAAGCGCACCGCCCGGCCGGTGGGCAGCCTCAACCGCCTTTCGGTGGCCGCGGTGTTGGACGGCAAATATGTAGCCGCCGAGGAGAGCGGCCAGGCGGTTCGCCAGTTCGTGCCGCGTACAGCGGAGGAACTGACGCAGTTCACCAAAATCGTCAAAAATGCCATGGGCTACAGCGCCGACCGCGAAGACCAGGTTTCGGTGGAATCCTTTCCCTTCGCCGACATGCAAGACCTGCAGCTGGAAAATCCCGAAGGGCTTGACTGGGTCCGGTTGGTGCGTCACTACGGTCGCAGCGCGCTCAACGTCTTTCTGGTGCTGCTGGTCTTTCTCTTCGTGGTCCGGCCGCTGCTGAAAACCATGCGGGATTTTAAAACCGAGGGGGTCAAGCCGGCCCTGGCCGACGGCGAACACGGCCGGGCAGTGCTCGGAAACGAGCAGCGCGAGGCCCTGCCGGCGCCCGACCGCCTTTCCCCCCGGCAGCAGGCGGCCGACCTGGCCCAGAATGACATCGAAAAATCGGCGGGTCTGATCAAAGGCTGGCTGAACGAGTCTTCATCATGATCAAAAGCAAGCTGGATCCCCAGAAACTCACCGGCCCCGAGAAGGCGGCCGTTTTCCTGCTGACCATGGGCGAAAAGTTTGCATCGGCGGTGTTCAGGAAAATGACGGAAAACGAGATCAGGAAGGTTGCCGGGGTGATGGCGGAGATCGAGCATATCCCCGGCGACGTGCTCGCCGCGGTGTCCGAAGCCTTTATCGCCGGCTATCGCCAGGAGGACCAGGTGCTGGTGCCGGGGGGCAATTTTATCCAGGAGGCGATCGAGCAGGCTCTCGACCCCAAGACTGCCGAAGCGATCGTCAACCACATTCGCGAAAAAAGGCAGGAAGTGCCCTTCAAATGGAGCCGTGAGGTGGACCGCGACGCCCTGGCCGAGCGCATCAAGAACGAGCACCCCCAGACTATCGCCATGATTCTTTCCTATCTCCCGCCCGAAATTTCATCCGAGATCCTGATGACGGTGCCCGACGAGCAGAAGGGGGACATCGCCATGCGCATCGCCAACCTGGGGCAGGTGCCCTCCGAGGTGGTCAAAGCGGTCGATCACGCCCTGCAGTCGGATCTCAGCAACCTGGACAATGCCGCTGCGGCGGCAGGCGGGCTGGAGAAGCTGGTCCAGATTCTCGGCGGTGTGGACCGGGCCACGGAGGACACCGTTCTCGAGTCCATTGAGGATGAGCGCAACGACCTTGCAAACGAAATCCGGGAAATGATGTTCGTGTTCGAAGACCTGGCCAAGGTCGACGACCGCGGCATCCGTGAAATCCTGAAAAAGGTGGAAAGCCAGCAGCTGGTGCTGGCGATGAAGACCGCCAGCGAGGAGATGAAGGCCAAGATTCTCAACAACCTCTCCTCGCGCGCGGCGGAAATGCTGAAAGAAGACCTCGAGGTCATGGGCCCCGTAAGGCTGGCGGAAGTCGAGCAGGCCCAGCAGCAGATCGTGCGGGCCGCCAAGGAGCTGGAAGCCGAAGGATCCATCGTGCTGGGCGGCAAGGGCAAGGAGGATGTTCTTGTCTGACGCCTTCCACACCCCGCGGGGGGCGGCCGAATGGCAGCCGATGCATTTCGGCAGCGCTTCGGACCCGGCCGGCCGGTGGGCGGCGGTCTCTCGGGCCGGGAAAGATGTCGAGGCCGGGTTCAGTGCGCTTTACCCCGGCAGCGACGCCGCGCGCGACCTTCCCGCGCTCCAGGATTCGTCCGGTCAGACGCCGCCGGATGTCGCGGCCCTGCGCCAGGAAGCCTACCAGGAGGGGCTGGCCCGGGGAGAAGCCGACGGTTTCGCCGCCGGGATGGAAAAGGCGGCCGCGGTGGCCGAAAACCTGCACAGGCTGCTGACCGCCGCCGAGCACTTGTGGCCCTCGCTATGCCGCACCTACGAGCACCAGATCATCGCACTGGTGGGGCGCGTCGCGGAAAAGGTGGTTTGCGGGCAGGTGGCGCTGGACCGTGAAATCGTCCGGCGGACGATTCTGAAAGCTTTCGAGCAGATTCCCGAACCGGTGGTGGTCGCCATCGAGGTCAACCCCGAGGACTACGAGTACCTCGAGGCCCTCAAAAAACCCTTGATGGCCGAAATCCGCGGCCTCAAACAGCTCAGCCTGCAGGCCGACCCGTCCGTCAGCCGCGGCGGCTGCCGCATCGAAACCCGTTCAGGCGCGATCGATGCCACCTTGGAGGCGCGTCTGGAAGCCGTTTGCCACTGCCTCCTGGAAACCGCGCCGCGGCCGCAAACCACGACCGCCGGGATGTTGGCGGCGGAAGATTAATGCCCGCCGACGCTCCCAAAAGCAGCCCTTGCCGATGACACCTGATCTGAACATCAACTGGGAGCCGTATCATCAGGCCGTGGCCGCCGCTGTCGGCATGCGCCTCGAAGGGCGCATTTCCAAAGTCGTCGGGCTGATTGCCGAGGGCACCGGCCCGGACGTGAGCATCGGCAGCCTGTGCCGGATTGCCAACGACCATGATCATGAGCTGCTGGCCGAGGTGGTGGGCTTCAAGGAGGGGTGCGTGCTGCTGATGCCATACGGCGACACCCGCGGCATTCGACCCGGCAGCCGGATCGCGCTGATCGACACCAGCCCCCGGGCCGATGTGGGCCGGGGGTTTCTCGGCCGGGTGGTGGACGGGCTGGGGCGGCCCATCGACGGCAAGGGGCCGATCGCCGCCGACGCCCGCTACCCGCTGCACGGCAGACCGATCAACCCCATGGAGCGGGAGCCGATCCGGCAGCTCATGGATGTGGGCATCGGGGCCATCAACACCATGGTGCCCCTGGGGCGCGGCCAGCGGGTGGCCATCATGGCCGGTTCCGGGGTGGGCAAGAGCGTGCTGATGGGGATGATGACCCGCCACACCGCTGCGGATGTGACCGTCATCGGGCTGATTGGCGAACGCGGCCGGGAGGTCAAGGATTTCGTGGCCCAAACTTTAGGCACCGAAGGGATGCGCCAGGCCGTGGTGGTGGCGGCCACCTCCGACTCCCCGCCGCTGGTGCGCATGCGCGGCGCCTATCTGGCCACCACCCTGGCGGAGTATTTCCGGGACCAGGGAAAAAACGTGCTGCTGATTGTCGACTCCATCACGCGTTTTGCCATGTCCTCGCGGGATGTCGGGCTGGCGGCCGGGGAGCCGCCCACCAGCCGTGGTTACACCCCGTCGTTTTTCGCCCAGATCCCGGTGCTGCTGGAGCGCGCCGGCAACCTTCAGGGGCGGGGCAGCATTACGGGCATTTACACCGTCCTGGTGGAGGGCGACGATATGAACGATCCGGTGGGCGACACCGTCCGCTCCATCGTCGACGGCCATATCGTGCTCTCGCGCAAGCTGGCCAACCGCGGGCACTACCCGGCCATCGAAGTGCTGGAGAGCGTCAGTCGCGTCATGCGCGATGTAATCGACCCCCAGCATCTGGCGCTGCGCAGTAGGGCGGTCGAGGTGCTGGCGACCTTCCAGAGCGCCGAGGACATGATTGCCATCGGGGCTTACAGCGACGGCAGCGACCCGCAAATCGATCAGGCCAAAAAGATGATGCCGCGCATCAAGCAGCTGCTCACCCAGGATATCGATCAGCGGGTTGCCTATGGCGAAGGGCTGCAGGCCATGAAAGCCCTTTTTAAAGCGTGAGGCGGATCGGATGAAACGTTTCCGCTTCCGCCTGGCATCGCTGCTGCGCTACCGTGAATTCCGCGAGCAGCAGGCCCGGCAGGCCGTTTCGAATGCCCGTCGTGCGCTGCTGGATTGTGAGGCCGCTATGGCGCGGCTGCAGGGGCGTCTGGACGACGCGCGCACTGCGTGCGAGCGCGAAGCCGCCGACGGTGTGACGGCGCAGCGCTTCCTGAATTTCACCCGGTTTGCGGCGGGGCTTGAGACCCGACGGGATGCCGAGCAGGAGCGGCGCCAGACGCTGCTGAGGGAGCTGGCCGCCTGCCAGACAAGGCTGGCGGAAGCCGCCGTTCAGCGCCGGGCCGTTGAAAAGCTCAAGGAGCGCCGCGAGTCGGAATACAATCAAGACATGGCTAAGGAATTGCAAAAGCAAACCGACGAGATCGCCATCCTTCACCGGGACTGGAAGGAAAAGGGATGAAGCACCGTTTCCAACGCGCCATGAAAACCCTGCTGGTCAGTCTTTTTATTTTCAAAATCTTCCTGACGGTGGCCTTCCTGGCGGCCCCCTTGGTGGTGCCCGGCGTTGCGCTGCTCGACGACCATGCCATTGCCCAGGAAGCCGCCGCCCCGGCGGTTGCAGCAGACCTTGCGCGCGACACCCGGACAGGCGAAGCCCGCGAGGCCGAGGCCGCTTCCGGGTCGGCGGCCGAGGCGGTCAAGCTGACGCTGCTCAGCCTGGAGGAGAAACGGCTGGAGATCGAGAAGGAAAAAGAGCGCCTGGCCGAGCAGCAGGCGCGCTTGGAAAGCCTGAAGGACGAGCTGACGCTGAAGATCGATGAACTCGCCCGGATCCGTCAGGAGGTCGAGGCCAGCCTGGCAGTCAAGGAAAAACAGGAGGAGGAGAAGGTGCGCCTGGTCCGCGAGCAGGAGGAGGCCAAGTTGAAACACCTTGTCAAGGTCTACAGCAGCATGAAGCCCAAAAATGCCGCCGCCCTGATCGACAAACTGGACATGGAAGTCGTGCTCCAGCTCTTTTCGCAAATGAAAGGCGAGCAGATCGGACAGATTCTCACTTATGTCAGCCTCGATCGCGCCGCCCTGGTGAGCGAGCGGCTGGCGCACAAGGCGTCCGGCCCGGGCAAGTAAACACCACCTGGTGCGATTAGGCCTTGATGACAACCCCCGGCGATCCCGGGGGTTTTTTTGTCCATCAGGCGGGGTTGCCGGAGCAATCGAAGGGCGGACGGCAAAATTTGCCGTCCCAACCGCCCGGCAGGGGTAAAAAATGCAGCCGCACGGCACACGGGCAAAAATTGCCGCCCCCTTAATTTTATTTAATATACCGAAAAAACAGTGAAAATAAAATTTTGGGGTGGGTGGCACGGGCGTTGCTCCTGGTCACGAACACCGGCGGCACCCATCCGCGGCCGGTGTCAGAAAAGGGAGTCAATATGCTTTCACCAGCGCTTCATATTGGAAATTTTTTGGGCAGCCCGGCCGCGGCCGCAGCGCCGCCGGCCCCGACGGTCTCGCGCGAGGGTGGTTTCAGCCGCCTGCTGCGTCGGTCGCTCCAGGCCGGCGCGCCCCGCGAGGCGGCCGCAGCACCGCCGGCCCGGCCGCCGCAGGCCGAGGGCTCGCAGTGGCTGCAGCAGTTCAAGGCCCAACTTCAGGTGCGCGGGATTGACTGCGCCGCCACGGCCGTGGATCAGGCAGGGCTTGCGGCGCTCTTGCCGCTGCTCTCGGCGGCGGGGTTTGACGCCCAGGCGGTTGCCGGGCTTTTTGCGGAGTTGCAGTCCGCTGCCGGCAGCGGGGATGTCCGGCTGACAGACCTGTTTGCACGTCTTCAGGACGGGGCCATCGACCAAGCGTCCGCTTCCGACGCCGAAGCGGCCGCGCTGGCGCTTTCCAGCCTGCCGTACCTTGAAACCGTGCTCGGCGCCTTCGGTATGACCCGGGCGGATATCGACCAGGTGGTGGCCGCCTCCAAAAGCGAGGGAAGGGGCATTGCCCTGCAGCCGCTGGTGGACGCGCTCAAGGGGCGCCTGACGGCTGATCCGGAACTCGCCGGGCGGGTGCCGGACCCAAAAACCCGGCTACAGATTGCAGGCCTGATGGGCCGCATGGGGCTAACCGAAAACGGACTCGGGGCGGGGGGCGCGCTCAATCTGGCGCAGTTTGTCGACCGGCTGGAAGACCTGGCCGGCCTGCCTGCCGCCCAGTCGACCGATCCGGCGGACATGGCGTCCCAGATCGATCGGTTTCTGGAAGGCTGCCGCGTACTTGCAGGCCGGGCCCCGGCTTCGGCGCAAGCAGTTGCGGCCCCCCGAGAGCTGCCTCCGGCTGAGGGGCAGATCCCATCGGTCTGGTCGTCGCATGCCGCCGCCAAGCTGGAGGCGCCGCTGAGCGCTCCAGCGGCCGAAGGCGCCGCGGGGGCCGGGGATGCCGCCGCCTCGTTGCCTGTAAAGGCGGCAGCCAACGAGGCGGCCAAAACGGCCGAGGTGCTGGCTGCGGCCGAAACCCACAGCCCCAAACCGACCACCGGGCCTGCCGGCGCGGCTCTTGCCGCCTCCGAACGCAGTCTGCCGGCCTATGTGCTCAACCAGGTGGGACTCCAGATCGTGCGGGCCCGCCTGAATGATGCCAACGAGATCCGCTTTCAGCTCAAACCGCCGCACCTGGGCCGGATTCAACTGACCATTGATCAGGGCCCCGAGGGCCTCAAGGTCACCATCATCACCGAGCACCAGGCGGCCCGGGACATGCTGACGGCGCATACCGCCGATCTACGCGCCTCGCTCCAGGGCCAAGGCCTCCAGCTGGATAAAGTCGATGTCCAGGTCAGCCCCAATTTCGACCAGACCATGGCTGACAGCCGGCGCGAATCCGAGCGCGGGCAATTGGGGCACGGCCGGTCGGCCGATCGGCCGCCTGAAGAAACCGACAGCGACAGAGGGCAGTCCCCCAGGGCAAATCGGGGCATCCGCGACAACGCGCTCAATATCGTTGCATAGAACGCAGCGAACAGAAGAAAAGGGAGTTGATTATGGCCATCGATCCGGTTTCAAACGCGAGCAGCGGTCTTGCCGCCATCAGCGGCAGCTACGTCGACAGCACCCAGAAGGAGGAGGACGACCGCCTGGGGCAGTCTGATTTTCTCACCATGATGGTCGCCCAGCTGCAGCACCAGGATCCTCTCAACCCGGCGCAAGGCACCGAATTCACATCCCAGTTGGCGCAGTTCAGCGGCCTGGAGCAGCAGATCAACACCAACGCCAACCTATCCGCGATTCTGAAGGCCATCGAAGACCAGGGCGGCGATCAAAACCTTTTAGACTACATCGGTAAGGAAATCACCTGCCAGGACAGCCTGGTGACGTTGGCGAACGGCGCTGCCGGCGGCGC
>JAWOJK010000125.1:0-5178 GCA_046481705.1 Desulfobacterales bacterium
AGCAGCGCCAAGAGCGGCAGCGCCTCGCCATACGGGCGCTCGTTGAAAAGGGTCGTGAGGGCGGCCTGCACCGTGCCGTCCCCGGAGTTGAGCGCCACCAGATCGATGCCCTCACGGGCGAAGGCCGCCAGCGCGGCGGCGACATCCGCCGCATCCAGCACCTCGCGCTGGGCAATCTGCCCCTGGCCGGCCAGGAAGCCGCGAATGGCCGCCATCTGCCGCCGGTTGCGGCCGCTTTGCGGGTTGCTGATGACCCCTAGCCGCCACGGCTTCCAGCCGCCAGCCAGGGACGCGCAGACCGCATCCGCGGCGGCCCGGGCCCTGCCGGCGGATCGCTTCAACCCCGTGTGAGAACTGACCTGCATGATTTCCCCGGCCCCCGATGCACGCACGGCAATGGGTGCGGCACCCCACTCCCGCAGCGCCCAGCGGTTTGCAATCCTGTCCTGAGATGCTGTATACACTCCGGCATGCGCCCTGCCGACCCCGACCACCGCCCTCACCGCACGCCCGCGGCGCCTGACCGCGGGCGCCCCTTCAAGCTGGTCCATCTGAGCGACTTTCACCTCTGCCGGGCGCACGCTGCGCCGCTCACAGCCTGGGTCAACAAACGGGCCCTCAGCTATCTCGCCTGGCAGACCCATCGCCGGCGTGAAAACCTGCCGGCCGTGCTCTCCGCCATGATCGACGCGCTGGCGAAGCTCGCCTGGGATCAGGTGGTGGTGACCGGCGACCTCACGCAGCTCGGCCTGCCGGCCGAATTCCGCCTGGCGCGCCGCTACCTGGAAGCCATCGGGCCCCCGGAGCGGGTCCTGGTGGTGCCCGGCAACCATGACGTCCTGGTCAAGACCCCCTTCACGGACAGCTTTGCGCGCTGGTCGGATTACATGTTCTCGGGCGGTGGCCCGCCGGTCTTCCCGACGCTGCGCATCCGACGCCAGGTGGCCCTGATCGGGCTGTCCAGCGCGCATGCCACCTGGCCGTTCTCGGCGGCCGGCAGCCTGGGGGAGCCCCAGCGGCGCCGCCTGGCGCAAATATTGACGGAAACCGGCCGCCAGGGATACTTTCGGGTGCTGCTGCTGCATCACCCGCTTCTCCCGGGCCAGGTGTCCCGGCGCAAGCGCCTCACGGATGCCGCGGCACTCCGCGCCCTGCTGCGGCAGCACGGCGCCGAACTGGTCCTCCACGGCCACGCCCACCGCGATCTGCGAGGTGCACTGGCCGGTCCGGCCGGCGAGATCCCCGTCCTGGGCCTGCCGTCGACCTCCGCGGCCCACCCCTCGGAGGACCGCCGGGCCTGCTTTCGCATCTTCTCCATATACCGCACAAGCGCCGCGTGGGCGATCGAACTACAAGACCATGCCTACACGACCAGCGGCCGGATTGTCGCCCGGCCCCCCCAGTACAGCCTCATTCCCGCCGCGACACCCCAGCCACTTGGCAGGTAGGGCCGCGGCGCACTAAAAAGCCCGCCGCAACAGCCGCAGCGCCACCAGCAGGATCAAAGCGGCGGGCGCCAGGGTCGTGAGAATCGGGGAGAGATTGAACAGCAGCCCCAGGTGCCCCAGAATCTGGTTGACCAGAAAAAAGAGGGTGCCCACCAGGGTCCCCCCGGCGATCCGCTGCGACGCGCTGATGGTGCGCGTCGAGCCGAAAATGAAGGTCAGCGACAGCAGCACCATGACGGCGGTCGTGACCGGCAGGCAGATTTTTTGCCAGAAGGCCAGGGAATAGGCCTCGGCGTTTTGCCCGCGGGCCTTCAGGCTGGCGATGAACTGGTAGAGATCCGTCAGCGAGAGGCTTTCGGGGGGCAGCTGCAGGATCGCCATCTGGCCCGGGGTCAGAAACGCCTCCAGGGGATATTCGGCGAGCCTGCGGCGCGTGATGCTGTCCCCATCGATGAGCTTCTGCTCCACATCCGTCAGCAGCCAGCGGCCGCCCTCCTGCCGAGTGGCGTTTTTGGCGTAGAGAAACTGTTTGAGATTGCCGGCCTCATCCACCTCGTAGAGTTCGATGTCGGCCGCCGCATGCGGCGACAGGGGTTTGTCGACGTGGATGAAAAACCGCTCGTGCCGAACCCAGAACCCGCTTTTGGAAACCGTCACGGCCTGCCCGTAAATGGCTTCCGAGCGGCGCCGGTGGGCGTGCTGATAGAGCGGCGGGGCGATCAATTCGGCCACCAGGATGGCCACCAGCATCAGAATGACGCTGGTGCCGACGACCGCGGCGCTGATGCGCTGAACGGATATGCCGGCGGCCTGCATGGCCGTCAGTTCCTGGCGGTCGGCCATCATCCCCAGCCCGATGATGCTCCCCAGCAGGGCGCTGACCGGCATGAGCTCCGCGGCCTGTTTGGGCATGGTCAAGGCCGTGTAGTAAAAGGCGTCCGCCAGGCGAAAATCGCCCTTGCCGATATCGTTGATCTGGGCGAGGAGTTCGAAAAAACTCAGCAGGGCCACCAGCACGGCCAGCGTCAGGAAAAAGCCCCCCAGCGCGTGCCGCCCGATGTAGCGGTCCAGCCGTTTGATCTGAAAGCGGATCACTTCTGGTAAGACACCTTGGCGGTTCGCCGCAGGAGATGAAAGATCAGCACGGCGAGCAGGGCCGGCACCCACCAGATGCCCACGGCCGGGCTGACGACCCCGTTTTCGACCTGTGTTTTGGCAATCACGAACAGTTGGAAATAAACCGCAAAAATCGCCACCGCGGCCCCCACCCGGGCGAAGTTGGCCCCCCGGGGGTCGCTGCGGCTGAGGGGCACCCCGAGCAGCGCCAGCAGAATGGTCGAGAGCGGAATCGAAAGCCGCCACTGCAGTTCGGCCATGTCCTCCAGGCGCTGGGAGCCGAACAGCTGCGCGCTGGGGGCCGCTTTGCGCCGGTAGCGGGTGGCCCGGTCGGCATCCGCCGCGATCCGGTAAACGGCTTGGCCGAAGCGCGCGACGCTGCCCTCCTCGCCGGCGCGCGCAAATTCGGCGCGGTAGCCGTCTCGCAGGACCACCACCGGCTGACCGTCGGCCGGAACGCCGCCCTGAACCATCTCCGCGGCGCCGATGACCTGGCGCGCGTCCCCGTCCCTGACGAAGATGTGGACCTTCAGGGCCGCACGCCGCCGGGGGTCGGCACCCTGGGCGAAAAGGGTGTACTTGCCGGATTCCAGCTCCAGGAAGCGGCCGGCCTCCAGGCGCGACATGTCGAACGCCTCCCGGGCTTCGCTCCTCAGGCGGTAGAGGGCCTCATAGGCCGCCGGCCGAATGGTGAGCGAGGCAAAAGAAGCCGCCGCCGCGACCGGCAGCGCCAGCAGCAGCACCGGCCTGAGGATGCTGCCGAGACCCACCCCGCAGGCCGCGAGAGCGGTCATTTCGTTGTCGCGATAGAAACGCCCCAGCGCGATGATCACCGCCAGGTAGAGAGTGGTGGGCAGCAGCACCTCGAGCGCCATGCCGATCTTGAGCCCGATCAGGATGCCCACGGCCGCCGGCGAGAGCAGGCCGCCGACCGCATCCCCCAGGTAGGTGACGGCGGTGTAGCTGGCGAAGATCGCCACCAGCAGGCTCAGGATGACGGCCGCCGGCTTGAGGATTTCGGTGATGATGTAGCGCCGCAGAATCACGAGAACACCCTTGGCGCAAACGACGCGCAGGACGCGCCGCTCACCGCTTGTTTTTGACGGCCAGACCCTGAGCGAAGCGCCAGTCCGCAACGGTGTCGACATCCACCGCCGCTTCGGCAAACGGCAGGATCACCGCCCCCACCCGAAACCCCATGCGCCGCGAAATCCGGCGCAGGCCCGCGGCAAGCGTCAGCCGCCCCAGGAGATAGCGCAGCAGCACCCCCGGGCCCAGCCGCTGCAGCATTTTCCAGGGGGATTTGCGGTCTTTTTCCACCTGGCGCCAGATGTCCGCGGCCAGGCGGCTGCGCGGGGTCAAAAAGGCGTAAAGATTGCAGCCGCACAGCGGCCCGTCCTGGAAGCGCGTCGCCGTCCGCCGCATGCCGGGGTAGGCCGCCATGATGGCGGCATGCGCGGCGAAGCCGGCCACGAGGTCGCAGCCCGTCCCGAGCGCTTGGCGGCAGAAATGATCCACGATCGCGGGCGAGAGCAGCGCGTGGTCGGCGGTCGTGAGCAGCACCGGGGTCGCGGCCGCTACCGTTTGCAGCGCGGCGTAGGCGCTGGTGCTGGGGGTGGCCTCGGGGGGCAGCCAGCGTACGCCGGCCGCCAGCCGCGCCTGGAGCAGCGGCTCGGCCGCGACGATCTCCCGTCCCGGCCCGCACAGGACGCGGGCACCGACCATCTGCGCAAAACCAGTACGACCGCATCAAATCAAGGGTCTTGCAGCCGACCGGCGACCGCTTCCTGGAGATCGCGTGCCCCAGCCATGACAACCCGTTGCTGATGATCCCCAAAAAGCGCCGACGGGCCTTCCTGGACGATTTGTTCAATAACGATGCGTTCAAATTTACCCTGTTCACCGACAAGGAGTATGAGTGGGTGTTCAGCGAGCTGCCGTGCACCATCTGCAGCTCCGTTTTCGACGCCCTGCTCAAGCGCCTGAAGGATCCGCTGAAGGGTTTTGAGATGCTGTGGGCAAGGCACTACACGTTCAATCGCCGCCTCGGCATGGGCATCAGCGTTTTCAACCCCGGAGATCCGCCCCTCAAGAACGGGGTGTTGACCAACGAGATGCTCCAGTCGCGGATCAATCGCCTTTTCGGCGACTCCAACCAGGTGCATTACATCCACTCGCGCTACGCCAAAACAAACAATGGGCTGTACGCCTTGATGGACATCAAGTCCCATAACATCGAGCGGCTCATCGAGTTGCACAACATCATCTCCGAAGGGGTGCACAAGGTGCAGGACATCGAGGAGAATGTCAGCTCCTTGTTCCCCAGCGCCAGCCCCGCAACTTGAATACCGCCAGGGCGATGATCAGCACGAGAAAAAGATCGAGCAGGGACCAACGCTGCAGCCATGTACTCGAAGGTCGATCCGCCCCCGAGACCGCCACTAGGGGCCATCCCGGCGGCATGCAAATTGGTCGCAATCATCCTCAGAATTAGTGGTTCCGTGCTACGACGGCTACAACGGTGTAACCTACGGCGCAATCGAACCCGTGCTTGTCCCGCTAAACGATGGCCGCAAGTGGATGTTGATTCGAACGCAAGCAGGTCGGCTCTATC
>JAWOJK010000151.1:0-6251 GCA_046481705.1 Desulfobacterales bacterium
GCAACGGTTCGTTTTTCGATCATCTCGCGGAATTGCGCCGTGGTTTTGGGCAGCACTTTGCGCGCGCCCCAGTCCAGGATGACGCCGTGACGGCGGACGACATCCAGTTCATCGATTTCGCCGTTGACGAACTTTTCTTCGACCGCATGCGGGTCTTCCCGCATCCAGGCGATGCGATTTTCGCGGATATGGTTTCTTTCCTTGTCGGTGGCCTCTAAATCCACCCGGTAATCGAGAATCTCTTCATCGATGACCCGGATGATGACCCCGTAATCCTTGCCGGCCCGCTCGACCGACACATACCCATCGATGACGTCCTCGAGGACCCGTTTGGGGTCTCTTTCCAGCGGGTCCCCCAGGCCGCCGCCACCGGCTGAGGGGCGGACGAACGTGTCGCCCGGCTTCACCGGCACCCCCGAAAAAATGGCGCCCAGGAACGCTTCGTTTCCCCGGCCCTTGTTTTTCCACAAGCCTTGGGGAATGGACGGCAGCCCGCCCCAGATGCCGAAGGTGATGGAGCGCGCCCGGTCGCAGCAGTAGGACATCACGGCGCCTTCACAGGCCATGACCGTCCCGCCTTTCACCAGGCCGCAGCCGCCACGAAATTTTCCCGGCCCGGCCGAGTCGGTCAGGATGCGATGCTCGCTGGTCAGCACCGGCGTCAGGCGCTCCTGGCCCTCGCACGGTTGAATGCTGAGACCCAAACCGAATACCGCGGCCGTGCCGTTGCAGCCATCCTTGTGGGCGCGGCCGCCATGCCCGCCGGCCATCCAGTCGTACCACATGAAAAAAGAGTTGAAACCCGGGCGGCGGTCCCAACCGCCGATCAGCAGGTATTCCAGGTTGAAGGCGCATCCCAGGGCCCGTTCGGGCATCAGATTGGACCAGAGTTCAATCACCGCCGCCTGGGCCTTTTCGTAAACCCCCGTGCAGAAACCGGTCACGGCAACCGGCCAGGGGGCATTGGCCACCGTCCCGAGGGGCACGTTGGTCTCGAAAACCCGAAAGAACCCGGCGTTCAGTGGAATGTCGGGAAAAAAGGCCTTGGTGGCGGCCACCAGGGCCGATAACGTGGCAGGAAAAGCGGAGTTCAGAAAGCACCCCACGTAGGGATGGCTGCCGTCAAGATCATAGCTGACCTTGTCGCCCTTGATGGTCATTTTGACCTTGATGGGAATCAGCCCCTCTTCCAGGTCGGGGTCCTGATCGATAAAATCCACCGTTTCCCAGGTGCCGTCCGGCAGTTCGCTGATTCTCTGCCGGGCGATGCGCTCGACATAATCCTGGCACTCGCGGGCGGCCAGCAGAACGGTATCCTTGCCGTATTTTTCGATCAAGCGCAGGAACTCCCGCTCCCCCACGCGGGTCGCCTCCGCCTGGGCCCGCAGGTCGCCGAGTCGGTCTTCGGAGCCCCGCATGTTCGCCACCAGGCAGTCCGCCACATCCGCCAGATAACGGCCCTTATCCCAGATGCGAATCGGCGGGATGCGCAAGCCTTCACCGAAGTGGTCTTTGGCGGAAACATCGAAAGACCCCGGAACGGTGCCGCCGACATCGGCCCAGTGGCCGTTGGTCAAGGCAAAGGAAACGATTTCACCCTCGAAAAAGATCGGCCGCACCACGCGCACGTCGCAAAAGTGGGTGCCGCCGACGTAAGGGTCGTTGAAAATAAAGACATCGCCGGGGTGGATGTCACCCTTGAACTTGTTGATGATGGCCTGGGCGGTCAAATGCAGGGTGCCGACATGCACCGCGATATCCTGGCTGCCCTGCATGATGGTGTCGCCGTTGGCGTCGCACAGGGCCGAGCTGAAATCCCGGCAGTAGATAACAAAGGAGTAACAGGTCAACAGGATCTGCTCGGACATCTGGTCCACCAGGTTGCCGAACGCGTTTTTGAGAACTTCAAACGTTACGGGGTCGAGATGGGATTCTTTGGCTGTCATTGGATCACCTCCTTAGGCGCGCATGTCCAGAATGATGTTGAGATAGTCATCGATGCTGGCTTTGACCCGGGTCGGGATGATCGTGGTGGTGTCCAGCTGTTCGATGACGGCGGGCCCCGTAAGGTTTGTGCCGGCCGGAAGATCCGCCCGCCGGTAGACGGGCGTGTCCACAAAGCCCCCCGCCCGTTCGAAAAACACGCGCCGGGTGCTGCGGGGCTTGACTGCACCGTGGGGCTGCTGCGCGGTTTTAGGGAACACGGGCTTGGCGACTTTCCCGATGGCCGTGATGCGCAGACCGTAAATTTCGACGACCTGTTCGACGTTTGACCAGGAAAACTGGCGCTCGTGCTCACCGTGAAAAATCTCCAGCGCGTGCCCCAGCGACTGGATGGGCTTCGGCACTTCCACCGAGAGGCTGCGCCACTGCCCGATATAGCGGAGGTCCATGTTGCGGACAAGCGCGACACGGTCCTCCGTCAACCCTTCTTTTCGCAGGACCTCGCGGGCTTCATCCTCCAGCTCCGCGTAAATCCCTTCGATGACGCCCAGGTCCGCCTCGCTGGAGTTGACCAGATAGGTCTTGGAGAAGTCGTGGCGCACGTCCACCAGAAGGCACCCCAAAGCGGCATGTACCCCCGGATAACGGGGGATGATCACCTTGGGAATCTCCAGTTCGCGGGCCACATAGGCTGCGTGCAGGGGGCCGGCGCCGCCAAAGGCGACGAGCGCAAAATCGCGCGGATCGTAGCCTTTGGTGACCGAAATCAGGCGCAGGGCATTGCACATGTTGGCATTGGCCACTTTGAGAATGGCGTAGGCGGCATCCACGAGGGTCATGTCAAACACCGCCGCAATTTTTTTGACGGCCGTCTCCGCCTCGGCCCGGCTGAGCTGCATCCGACCATCGAGGAGTTCGGTGTTCAGGCGTCCCAGAATGAGGTTGGCGTCTGTGTTGGTCGGGGCCTCGCCGCCGCTCTGGTAGCATGCCGGCCCCGGGTCGGCGCCGGCGCTCTGGGGGCCGTTGCGCAGCGAGCCGCCTTCATCCACCCACGAGATGCTGCCGCCGCCCGCACCGATCGTGATGACTTCAATGCTGGGGTACATGATGGGATAGCCGAATTCGACCTCCCATTCCCGGCTCATTCGCAGGTCCCCGTTGTAGGTCAGGGAAACGTCGCAGCTCGTTCCGCCCATATCGAGGCCCATCGCATTGCTGAAGCCGCACAGTTTGGCGGTTTCATTCATGGCGATGGCCCCTGCGGCGATACCGGAGCTGGCGATCCGCGAGGCATAACTGGCGACGGTTTCGGCCTTCATCACCCCGCCGCCGGAGTGCAGCACCAGAACATCCCCCTGGTAGCCGTGTTCTTTCAGGCGCTCCCCCAGGTCCTTCAGGTAATCCCCGACCACCGGCCCCAGCACCGCATTGGTCACGCAGGTGCTGAAACGCTCGTGCTCGAAAATTTCGGGCAGCAGCTCACTGGATGTGCACACATAGGCCCCCGGCATCTCCTCCTGAATGATTTCCTTCATCCGCTGCTCATTGGCACCGCTCATGTAGGCATTCATGAAGCATATGGCCACCGACTGCATGCGGCGTCTTTTGAGAATCCTGGCGATCTGCCGCGCCTCTTTTTCATCCAGCGGGGTCAGGATCTTCCCGGAATAATCGATTCTTTCGGTCACCTCCAGCCGGTGGCGCCTGGGAACATACGGCGCTGGAACGTCCTTGTAGTGGTCCCAGAGGTCCTGTTTGGTGGAGCGCCGTATTTCGATCACGTCCCTGAAGCCTTTGGTGTTGACCATTCCGGTCGGCGGCAGATTGCGGGTGATCAGGGCATTGGTCCCCACCGTGGTGCCGTGGGAGAAAAGCGTGATGTCCGCCAGGTTGATGCCGGATTTTTGCAGGCCGTTGATGACCGCCAGCGACGGATTTTGCGGGGTGGAGGGCACTTTCTGCACGCGGATGTCACCGGTTTGCTCATTGAAGATGAAAACATCCGTGAAAGTACCGCCTGTGTCCACTGCCGTTCTGAATTTTGCCACGCTGCTACCTCCTTTCGGGAGAGTGGTGAAGTAATCTAAAGGGCTCGGGACCTCGGCCAAAACCGACGCGGCATCCCGCCTGTCTTATGGGCCGTCTGTCGTTTCGGATTCCACGCTACGCAACCGCGACCCTTACCGGCGAACGTCAGATACGGTGGTACTGGTTTTTTTCAGCGTCAAAAGCATAGCGCTGCATGATTTCCCCCAGGGATTCGGTGTTGAAATTCCCCTGGACGAAATCATCGCTGTCCAAAATCATGCGGGCCAGCGGAATACTGGTTTTGGCGCCCTCGACTTGAAAACAAGCCAGGCGTTTTCCAAGCCGCGCGATGGCCCGCGGGCGGGTTGAACCCCAGACAATGACTTTCGCCAGCAGGGGGTCGTAGTAGGGCGAGACCGTCATCCCCTCTTCCAAGGCGTGGTCCAGGCGGGTCTTGACCTTCCGGATAACCGGAAAGCGCAGTTTGCTGATGACGCCCGGCGAGGGAAAAAAGCTCACCGGGTCCTCGGCGTAAATTCGCGCCTGGATCGCGTGTCCGTTGAACTGGACGTCTTCCTGGGCGATGGCCAGCCGCTTGCCGGCGGCAATTTCCAGCTGGCATTTGACGATGTCCACGCCGGTGACGAACTCGGTTACAGGATGCTCCACCTGGATCCGGGCGTTGACCTCCATGAAATAGTAGCGGCCGTCCTCAGACCGCAGATATTCGATCGTACCGGCGCTCTGGTAGCCCATCTTGGCAGCCAGCCGCACGGTCCATTCCTGAAGCATGCCCCGCTCCTCGGCAGTGACCACGGGGGACGGGGACTCCTCGATGATTTTCTGGTAGCGGCGCTGGATGGAGCACTCGCGCTCCCCCAAGGTGATGACGTTGCCGTGGGTGTCGCGGATGAACTGCACCTCGATATGGCGGGCCCTTCTCAGCCCTTTTTCCACATAACAGTCCGACGAGCCGAAGGCGATTTTGCCCTTGCTGCGCGAGGCCGTCAGCACGTTGTCAATTTCGTGGGCCTCATGGATGGGCTGGATGCCCTGGCCGCCGCCGCCTTTGTCGAGCTTCAACAGCAGGGGGCCGCCGTGTTTCCGGAAGACGCCGCGGATCTCCTCCGCATCCCTGACCGTCGCAAGCGTACCGGGAACCACCGGCACGCCCGCGCTGTGGCTGAGCTGGCGGCAGAAGCATTTGGATTCGATGCGGGACAAGATGTCGGGCGACGGCCCCACAAAGGCGACCCCGGCGGCCGTCACGGCCCGTGCAAAAGCGGCATTTTCAGACAAAAAGCCGTAACCGGGGTGCACCGCGTCCGCTCCCGATTTGCCAACCGCCGCCATGATGCGCTCGATGTTGAGGTAGCTCTTGGGGGGTGCCGCCGGGCCGATGGGCAGGGCCTCGTCGGCCTCACGCAGATGGGGCGCGTTTTGGTCGGCCTCGGAGTACACCGCGACCGTTTTCAGGCCGAGATCCCGCGCCGCGCGGATGATCCGCACGACGATTTCCCCCCGGTTGGCAATCAGCAGCTTCTTCATTCACCACGCTCCTTGGAATGGATTTGATTTCCAGGCCGGGCCCAACAGGAGAGGGCTTCCGCCCCTGCAGGGAGCGCGCGGACATCGCGCTCCGCCGCGGGGCCTCAGCTCTCTCGGGCGAACAGCGGCTTGCCCATCGGAAATTTCATGCCCGCACTTTCGAGAATCCCGCCGACGGTCATGCAGATGCCGAACAGCCCGGCAACGAAGAAGGACCAGCCGCTGAGCTGCAGCATGAACGGGCTGGCGAAGCCGAAGTAGATCAAGGTCAGGGAGACCAGGCCGACATCCGCCCCGACAACCGAGATCGTCGCCGCCGCCGGGGAATAGCGGGCGAAAATCGGCGTTGTCAGAATCAGGACGATCGACAACACCGCCCACTCGAAGCCCAGTATCCGGGTGTCCAACTCCCAGCCGTAGAGGGCGCCGAAAAACGTCGCGGCATAGGTCAGCGCCGAGCAAAAGGCGAAAAACGACCCGAAGTACAGCCAGGTCACCCCACCGGCCGCGTTGCCGAGCTTGAGCTGGGTGAAAGCGGCAAACAGGTAGGGGATGGTGCATGCCAGTGATATGCAGGCCATGAACAGATAGGCGCTGCCGGACACAAATCCGCACAATGCCGCCCAGGCAACCCAGGTGGCGATGGAATAGGCAATCCAGCCTGCAGGGCCCGCGTCGGCGGTATGGACTTTTACGTTCATTTCATTGGGTTCCATGATCAGCCTTTCTCG
>JAWOJK010000201.1:0-3335 GCA_046481705.1 Desulfobacterales bacterium
GTAACGTCCACCGATTCCGCCTCGGCACGCCGTACAGCCCTCTCCAGGTTCCGCCCGGATACTGCCGACTGCGCCCCGCGTAACCCGCGGGCTTCTGCCTTCGTTGACTTCATCGAGAATCGCTCGCCTACTCGCGTTCTTCAGCTTCGAAGAGCCAGCGCCACTGCCCGCGAAAGGGCAGCAGGGCCAGAAACAGGCGCGCTTCACGACCCACGGCCCCGGCCGGATCGCCCGCGGCTTGCCTCTCGAACCTGGCCCGCCGCCGCTCCAGCGCGGCGTAGGGCCAGGCAAGCCCGCGCGCGGCCTCCAGCCACGGGCGCTGCCAGACCAGCAGCAGGTAGAGCGCCTCCCAGAGCCGGCCGCGAAGCTCGGCCAAGCCCCGGCTGCCGGGGTTTTCGAAAAGCCGGCCGCGGTCCACCTGCTCGCAGAAGCGGTCCAGAATTTCCAGCGCGACCCCGGGGTCGCCATTCGTCGAAAAAGAAGTCATGGGCGAAGTGCCTTGAAGCTGCGATCGATAAAATTTGAACTGCAGCCGTTTTCGGGCGTTTCTCAATCTGGCACACCCCGGGGTCCTTGTCCATCCCCGAATCACGGCCGGCGGGGGTCGGCAAGCGGCCGCCGGCCCGGAAATTTCTTGACTTGCCCGGGGGGATATCCCTATAGTCGCGGCGTGCACAATGGTCCATTAATCAGATCAGTTGGGGCGACGGCACGAACGTTATACCAATTTTCCTGGAAGGTTATCCCTCCGGCAAGACTGAAATCCAGGAAGCGGTGCCATGCGCTGGGGGCCGCGGCAGCCCCGAGGATATGGGAAAAAATTCAATCTACAAAATCCTGATGTACTCCCACGACACCTACGGGCTGGGGCACATCCGCCGGACGATGGCGATCGCCTCGCATCTGCGCAGCCCGCAGGTCAACATCCTGATCCTGACCGGCTCGCCGATCGTCGGCCGCTTCGCGTTTCCCGAATACATCGACTTTGTCCGCATCCCGGGCATGATCAAAAAGACCAACGAGGAATACCAGCCGCTTTCGATCAAAATCAACCCGCGCCACGCCCTGGCGATCCGCAAGAACATCATCACGGCCACCGCCAAGACCTTCCAGCCGCACCTCTTCATCGTCGACAAGGAGCCCCTGGGGCTCAAAAAGGAGGTGCTGCCCACCCTGCAGTGGCTGCGCCGCTGCATGCCCCAGACCCGCACGATTCTCGGCCTGCGCGACATCATGGACGAGGCCGCCAGCGTCCGCAAGGACTGGACCCGCAAGGGGGTCTACGACCAGCTGGAAACCCTCTACAGCGAGATCTGGGTATACGGCCTGCGCGACTTCTACGACCCCATCCGCGAATACGGTCTGTCGGAATCGGTCAGCCGCAAAATGCACTTCACCGGCTACATTCCCCGGCGGGTGCCGCCCCGCGAGGCGGTCTGCAGCATCCGCAAAAAACACGGCATACGATCGGGGGAGAAGCTGGTCGTGGTCACCACCGGCGGCGGCGGCGACGGCTACCGGGTGCTGGACACCTATCTCGGCATGCTGGAGGAGCTGCCGCCGGGTCAGCCGGACTTCAGAAGCGTGCTGATCACCGGCCCCTTTCTGCCCAAGGCCCAGAAGGAGGAGATCTTCCAGCGCGCCCGGCGCCTGGGGGTCCGCTGCTGGCAGTTCTACCGCCGCATGGAGGAGATCATCGCCGGGGCCGACCTGGTGGTCTGCATGGGGGGCTACAACACGGCCTGCGAAATTCTCTCCCAGGGGACCGTCTCCCTCATCGTTCCGCGCGAAACGCCGCGCCGCGAGCAGCTCATCCGGGCCGAGGTGCTCAAGCGCCAACAGCTGGTGGACTTCATCCCCTGGTACGACTGCACCCCCGCCAAACTGGGCGCCAAGGTGGCGGCGCTCCTGGCGCACCCCGAACCCTACCAGGCCGCCATGGCCCGCTTCCAGCTGACGGCCTTCGACAGCATGCGCCAGCGGCTGGAGGCTTTCAGGACCGCCCCTCATGCCTGAGACCAGCGCGCCGGTTCTGGGAATGATCCTGAAAGGCTTCCCGCGCATCTCGGAAACCTTCATCTCAAACGAGATCCTCCTGCTGGAGGACCTCGGCTTCAGGGTCCACCTGTTTTCCATGCGCCAGCCGCGGGAGGCGTTCTGCCACGAGAGCGTGGGCCGCATTCGGGCCAAGGTGGACTACCTGCCCGAGACCCTGCTGGCGCCCCTGCCGCGCCTGCTCTACCACACCGGCCGGCTGGCCGCCCGCCGCCCGGCCGCCATGCGCCAGGCCCTGCAGACCGCCCTGCGCCGCTTTCTGCGCACCCGCCGGTCCGCGACCCTCAAACACCTGCTGCAGGCCGGATACCTGGTGGACCGCCTGCTGCCGAAAAGCGGCGTCACCCACCTGCACGCCCACTTCGCCCACTCGCCGACCTCCGTGGCACTCTTTGCCAGCCGCCTGAGCGGGCTGCCGTATAGCTTTACGGCCCACGCCAAGGACATCTACACCACCGACCCGCGCCAGCTTCGGGAGAAGATCGCACTGGCGCGCTTCGTGGTCACCTGCACGGGCTACAACCGCCGCCACCTCTTGCGACTCTCCGACGGGCGCACGCCGATCCACCGCATCTACCACGGGATCGACACGCGCCTGTTCGCAACCGACGGCCAGAGGGGCGATGGCGACCCGCCCGTAGCGCCCTTTCGACTGCTGACCGTCGCGCGCCTGACCGCCAAAAAGGGGCTGCCCACGGTTTACCACGCCCTGCGACGCTTGCGCGACCAGGGGCTGCGCCTGCGTCACACCCTGATCGGCGACGGGGAGGACCGCGAAGCGATCCTGGCCCTGATCCGCGAGCTGGGGCTGACGGCGGACACCGAGTGGCTGGGCACCCTGCCCCACGAAACGGTCCTGGCGCATTACCGCCGCTCCCACCTGTTCGTCCTGGGCTGTGAGGTGGCCCCCAGCGGCGACCGCGACGGGATCCCCAACGTGCTCCTGGAAGCCATGGCGATGGGCGTCCCGGTGGTGGCCACGCGGATCTCGGCCATACCGGAGCTGGTGCGCCACGGGCAGAGCGGGCTGCTGGTGGCGCCGCACGCGCCGGCCGCCCTGGCCGGCGCCATGACCCGCCTGCTGACCGACCAGCCCCTGCGCCGGCAGGTGATTCGCGCCGCCCGGCAGCAGGTCAGCGCCGGGTTCGACAACCGCGTCCTGGCCCAGCGCCTGGCCGCGGTCTACCGCGCCGGCATCAACGGCTTTGCGCACCCCCCGGCCGGCGCGCTCTAAGCCCGTGCGGATCCTGTTCTACGCGCCCTTCAAACCCCTGGACCAC
>JAWOJK010000212.1:0-5642 GCA_046481705.1 Desulfobacterales bacterium
CCTTCAGGAAGGCTTCCTGTTCGGACGGCTGGTGCGCAACATGCATTTCTGGAGCGCCAATCTGCTGGTCGTCGTGGTCTGCCTGCACGGCCTGCGGGTTTTTTTCAGCGGGGGCTTTCACTCCCCACGCCGGCTGAACTGGGTGGTCGGGCTGAGCCTATTGATCCTCGTGCTGGCATCCAACCTCACCGGCTACCTGCTCCCCTGGAACCAGCTGGCTTACTGGGCCACCACCATTTGCGTCGGCGTTCTGGAGTACATCCCCCTCGTGGGCAGTCGGTTGCAGCAGGTCATCCTTGGCGGCCCCCAGACCGGGCCGGCCACCCTGCGCAATTTTTTCGCGCTGCACTCCGCTGTTTTTCCCGCCCTAATCGCAATGCTGATGGCGTTTCACTTCTGGCGGGTGCGCAAGGCCGGCGGACTTGTCATCCCGCGCGCCCCGGGCGAGGAGCCGGCCAAGCCGGCCATGGTCCCGACCAACCCGGACCTCCTGCTGCGGGAGGCGGTCATTGGCCTGGCGGTCATCGCCGGCGTGCTGGTTCTGTCGCTGATCTCCGATGCCCCCATGGGGCAGCCGGCCAACCCCGGCCTCAGCCCCAACCCGACCAAGGCCCCCTGGTACTTTGCCGGCATTCAGGAATTGCTGGTGCATTTCCACCCGAGTTTTGCGTTGTTGATCACCGCTACCCTGGCGTTCGGTCTTTTTTGTCTGCCTTACCTTCGTTTCGCCGAGGCCCCCGCCGGTGTCTGGTTTGTATCGGCCACCGGCCGGCGCACCGCGCTCATCGCCGCTGCGGCGGCTGCCGTGGCCACCCTGTTGGTTGTCGTATTGGATGAATTCGCGCTTGACATCTCGACTATGCTGCCGGATATGCCCCAGGTCGTCAGTCTCGGCCTACTCCCGACGTTACTCCTCGGTGTGGCCGTCGCCGGGCTTTACGCTGTGATGGTGAAGAAGTTTCAGGCCACGCGCCTGGAGGCGGTTCAGGCCGTTTTTGTTTTTCTGACCGTGGGGTGGGTGCTGTTGACCGCGACCTGCGTGTTTTTCAGAGGGCAGGGCATGAAGCTGCGGTGGCCCTTTTGACTGGTGTGGGGGAAAAATTTCGAATGAAGCCACCCAAGATCCGGACATCCGGAGCCCAAAAGCCTGAAGAGGCGCCGGCAGCGGTTACCCGCCGCGGCTTTCTCAACGGTCTGTGGGTGGTTTTGGGCCTGGCGGCGCTGGCCGAATTCCTGTGGCTGGCCGTCTCCTTTCTGCGGCCGGCCAAACCCGGCAGGCCCGCGGGCCAAGCCGACACCGTCGTTTCAGCGGGAGCGCTGGCAACCTTCGCGCCCGGAACCGTCACCGCGTTTCAAAATGGGGCCTTCTACCTGGTGCGGCTGGAAGACGGTGGGCTGCTGGCGCTTTCCTGCAAGTGCACCCATCTGGGATGCACCGTCCCGTGGGTTGAAAAGGAAAAGAAGTTTTTGTGCCCGTGCCACGCCTCGGCCTTCGACATCACCGGCAGCGTGATCACCTCACCGGCCGCGCGCCCCCTGGACACCTTCACGCTGACCGTCGAGAACAACATCGTCAAGGTCGACACGGGGCGAAGACGCAAGCGCAGCCGCTTTGATGTTGGTCAGCCGGTATACCCGCCCGAGGCATGATCGCAATGGCATCGGCTATGTTTCGCTGGAAACTCATAGGGGTCATCGCCACCGCGCTTATCGTCTTGGCGATACCGGTCGCCGTCGTGCAGCATCATTCCCGCCAGTCGGACCCCGGTCACCTGCAGCCGGGCGCTGACGCCGCGTTTGTGGGCAGCGAGCGATGCCGCGTTTGTCACCAGCCCGAATACGAGTTGTGGGAAGGCTCCAACCACTATCATGCCATGGAGGTCGCCACCGAGGCCAGCGTGCGCGGCGATTTCAACGACGCCACCTTCGAACACGCCGGCATCGTCTCGCGGTTCTATCGCCAGGATGGCAAATTCTTTGTTCACACCCAGGGCCCGGAAGGCCGGATGGGGGATTTCGAGGTCACCCACACCTTCGGCTGGAACCCGCTCCAGCAGTACCTGATCCCGTTTCCCGGCGGCCGGATGCAGTGCCTGCCCATCGCCTGGGATGTCAAAGCCGGGCGCTGGTATCATCTCTACCCCGACCAGGCGACAAACCCCAAGGACTGGCTCTACTGGACCAATCCGGCCCAGAACTGGAACGGGATGTGCGCGGCGTGCCACTCCACCAACCTCAAGAAAAACTACAATGTCCAAACCGACACCTACCAGACCACCTGGTCGGACATCAATGTCGGCTGCGAGGCCTGCCACGGCCCGGGGTCGCGGCATGTGAAGTGGGCCGAGCTTCCCGACATGGCCCGGCCGCCGGTGGAAAATTACGATCTCCCGGTGCGCACCTCCCAACTGAGGTCCCGTGAGGCGGTGGAACTCTGCGCGCCGTGTCATTCGCGCCGGGCGATCCTGGGGGATTACACCCACATCGAGCCCGATCTGCTGGACGTCATGCTGCCGAGCCTGCTCACCGAAGATCTCTATTTCCCCGACGGCCAGATCCTGGAAGAGGTCTATGCCTACGCCTCGTTTACCCAAAGCAAGATGTACGCGCGGGACGTGCGCTGCGGTGACTGCCACAACGTCCACAGCATCAAGCGCGTGAAGGAAGGCAACCGCCTGTGCCTGCAGTGCCACCGGGCGAGCGACTACGACACTTACCAGCACCATTTCCACAAGAAGACGGGCGAAAAGGGCGACCCCATCACCTCCGCCGACGGCCGGGTGCTCTTCGAGGTTGGCAGCGGGGCCGAGTGCGTCCAGTGCCACATGCCCGGGCGCTACTACATGGGGGTCCATTACCGGCTGGATCACAGCATTCGGGTCCCCCGGCCGGATCTCAGCGTCAAGCTCGGGGTGCCGGATGCCTGCACCCGCTGCCACATCGACAAAACCAGTCGCTGGGCCGAGGACACCATCACCAAGTGGCACGGACCGGGGCGCAGTGACCATTACGGCGAGATCATCCAGGCCGGCCGCGACCGGCGGCCGGGTGCCGCGGCGGGCCTGATCCGACTGGCCGAAGACCCGCTCTACCCGGTGATCGTGCGCGCGACGGCCTTGGAGCTGCTGGCCGCCTATCCCGGCGAAGAATCCGCCGCAGCCCTGGAACGGGCGCTGATGGGCGACGAGGCCCTGATCCGCCGAACGGCCGCAACCCATTTGCCGGCCGCCGAGCCCCACCGCCTCGCACGCCTGATCGCACCCCTGCTCTATGACCCGGTCAAGGCCGTGCGCGTAGAAGCCGCCGCCCGCTTGGCGGGGCCGCCGAGCCGGTTGCTCGCGGAGGACCAGCAGCGCGTGTTCGCGCAAACCCTCCAGGAGTATGTCGCCGCCATGGAGTACTCGGGGGATTTCGCCTTCGGCCGTTTCAATTTGGGAAACCTCTACGCCGCCCTCGGCCAGCCCCAGCGCGCCGTCGAAAACTTCAAGGCGGCCATCCAGATCGACGACAAATCCTATCCGGCCAAGGTCAACCTGGCGATCCTCTATGCCCAGATGGGCCGCAACAGCGAAGCCGAAACGCTGCTGCGCGAGGTCGTCACGGACTATCCGGAGCTCTATGACGTGCACTATTCACTGGGGCTGCTGCTGGCCGAGGAAAAAAAATATCTTGAGGCCGAAGCCCATCTGGCGATCGCCGGCCGCGGGATTCCCGATGGCCCCCGGGTGCACTTCAACCTCGGCCTGCTCTACGATTACCTGGGCAAAGACCAGCAAGCCGAAGCGTCCCTGAACCGGGCCATTGCGCTTGAACCAGGCAACCTGGACTATCTCCAGGCCCTCGCCCGGCAATACCTGAAGCGGGGGGATATCCCGGCTGCCGACAGGGTCGCCGATCAGATGATCGCGCATCACCCCGAAGACCGAAATGCGCTGGCGCTGAAGGCATTCATCAAACGAAAGATGGAAAAATAGAAGGTTTTTCCGGCCGCAAGAACGGGCCTGCAGGGCATCGTCTCGGTGGTGCCGTTTGACCTTGGGTTCGTGAAGCCCAAAACGCCGCGACCCACCCGGTCAGGCCCTGGAGGAAAGGGTTTCCCGCATGTGCTTCCCATTCAAACGCGGCGTTTGCGCCGGAGTTGTTTTTTCATGCCTGCTGGCGGTCTGCGCGGGCATGGTCCAAATTCGCGACGGACATGCTGCGGCTGCCAAAAAAGTCCTGGTGATCTTTCCCGAAGAGGGCTGGTCCGCTCCTGCTTATCAGAAGATCTACGGCGCGATAAAATCCGTCTTTGAAGAAGACGACCACATGAGCGTCACCCTCTTTGGTGAGTGCCTTGACCTCTATCTTTTTTCCGATGCGGATAGAGAGCGGGTGCTTGTGGGGTTTTTGCGGGAAAAATACGCCAGCGTGAAATTTGATCTGCTTATTCCCGTGGCGAACTCCAGCCTTGATTTCATGTTGCGCCACCGGGCCAGCCTCTTTCCCGAAGCGCCCATGATCTACTGCAAGGGCTTGGCGGTCGGAGACAAGGGCTTGGAGCACCGGGGTGACGTCACCGGCACAGCGGTAACCATCGACGCTGCCGGCACGATAGCGCTGGTGCGCCTGCTGCAACCTGAACTGAAACGGATTGCAGTTGTTGCCGGGACCGGCCTGGTGGACAGGTTCCTGCTGTCGACTTTCCATGATGCCTTCAAGGACTACCAGGGGAAACTGGAATTGATCGACTTGGCCGGTCTGTCCCTGGACTCCCTGCTGGCGCGGGTGTCCCGGCTGCCGGCCGAAACGGCTATTGTTTACCTCAGCCTGAGCAGAGACGGGGCTGGACGGATATTTTCCTCGGCAGCGACCCAGGCCCTGGTGTCGCAAGCCGCCAATGCACCGCTCTTCAACCTCATCGACACGGCCCTGGGCTACGGAAGTGTCGGCGGTCGCATGACGCAACTCGAAGCCATGGGGAGGAAAAGCGGGGAGATTGCCCGGAGGGTGCTTTCCGGAACGCCTGTCGCCGCGATTGCCCCCGAGGTGATCAGCCACAACCCGGCCATGTTCGACTGGCGCGAACTGAAACGCTGGGGCATCGATGAGAGCCTGCTGCCGCCGGGGAGCATCGTGCGCTTCAGGGAAACCTCGCTCTGGGGACTCTACCGCTGGTGGGTGATCGGGGCCTTCGCATTCATTTGCCTGCAGACCTTGCTGATCGCCGTGTTGGTGAACACCCTCAGCATGCGCAAGCAGGCGGAAGCCCGGGCTTCCAGTTTTCACCAGCAACTGGCGCATATGTCCCGCGTGGCCACGGTGGGGCAGCTTGGCCAGAGTCTGGCCCATGAGATCAACCAGCCGCTGGCAGCGATTCGGGTGAATGCCGAGGTGGCCCAGACGCTTTTGGCGGAAACCCGCCCCGACCTGGCGGAGGTGAGGGCTGCGCTCGGGGACATTGTGGCGGACAACAAGCGGGCGCAGGCGGTGATTGTCGGTGTTCGCAACCTGGCCAAGAACAGACCCCCGGCACACACCCAGATCGTGCTCAACCAAGTGGCGACCGATGCCGTGCGGGTGATCCAGGCCGACGCGGCCTCCAAGGGGGTGGCCGTCCAGCTGGAACTCGAAGCCGATCTGCCTGCGGTGGACGGGGACAC
>JAWOJK010000286.1:0-2572 GCA_046481705.1 Desulfobacterales bacterium
TACTGATGGTCTGAAATGTCCGAAATGATATCGGAATACCGCGTGGATACCAAGGCAGGTGAAGATGGATAAGGTTTTGATCGTTGATGGTGATCGTGAGAACTTGGAGTTTCTCGAGAAAGGCTTCAGTAAACTGCACCAGTTCAAGGTGCGCACGGTTGCCGACGGGCGCGAGGCGGTGGCGGCCCTCAATCGGGGCAACTTCGCCGTGCTGGTCACCGACCTGCACACCCCCGCCATCAGCGGCCTGGATCTGCTGGCCTACATGACCCAGCACCACCCCGGAACCCCCTGCATCGTCATGTCCGAGCATGGCAAACCATGGTTCAAGAAAAAAATGGACCAGCAGAGCTTTCTTTACCACATCGAAAAGCCCTTCGAACTGGGGGCCCTGGCATCCGCCATCTTTATCGGTTTAAACATCAAGGATGAAGGGATCGCCATCAAGAAGGGCATGGCGATGAGTTCCTTCTTGCCGCTCGTGGAGGTTGAAAAGAAAACCTGCCGCATCGAAGTCAAATCCGCCGGCAAGGGCAAGGGGTTTCTCTACTTCAACGAGGGGGTCCTGATCGATGCCCACTTCGCGGAGCTCAGCGGTGAACAGGCGGCCCTTGAGATGGCCGGCTGGAACCGCATCGAAATCCGGTTCGCCGATCTGCCCAAGCGTCGCAGCACGGCGCGGCGCGTCAAAACCGACCTGATGGACATGGCCGGGGCGACCTGGTCGCGTCAGGCGTCAACCCCGTCGGCAGCCGCAACGGTGGCGGAGGACCGGGAGATTTTTGACGAGGTCTCCAACCTGCTGGACGATATCGACCCCGCTGAGGCGCAGGCCCAGCCCTCGCCTGCGGCGCCCGCCCCCGCGAACCTGGTGGCAGCGGTCCAACGGCATCTTTCCGCAATCCGCGGCATCAAAGGCTTCCGGGCCCTTGCGGTGCTCAATGCCGCCGGTTCGATACTGCTCGCTGAGGTGGCCGATCAGGGTGTGGATCTCGAGCGCCTGGCCGCCGCTTTCAATGATGTCTTCAACCTGGCGGCGGAAACCACCCCGCAGGAGGGGTTGGGTGAGTGCCGTGAAATGACCTTTCACACCCCAATGGGCGTGGTGCTGATCCTGGATTTCGCCGACCGGGGCGGCGAGGGTCGCCGTCTGTTGGCGCTGACCGACCCTGAAGGCAACTGGTATCTGCTCCGGTCCCAGCTCAGCGAAATCGACCCGGGCGGCGGCGCCTGACCCGACACCCCCCAACCCGTTGGCGCGCCGGCCGAGGTCTGTCCGCGGCCCAGCGCCCGGTCGCCATTTGATCCCGCCGCTCAAATTCTTCAGAACCCCTCGCCATCCCCCTGGAACTTCACTGCCCGCAGTCGCGATAAAGTCTCCCCGCAGCGCCCTGCCCGTCGGCTGTGATGGCGCGGAGGGCTTGGAGGCGGGGGCGATCTGGTGTATACCCCCCTTCGGCGCGGGGACTTCAGGGGTGAACCATACCGGGTGCAGCGGAGCGCAGGGCCGATGGCAAAAAATTTTAAACTGCTGATCGAGTACGACGGCACCGATTTTCACGGCTGGCAGCGGCAGAAGGACGCCCGCAGCGTTCAGGCCGAGATCGAGGCCGCCCTGGCGGTCATGACCCGACAGGCGGTTACCCTAAACGGTTCCGGACGCACCGATGCCGGGGTGCACGCCCTGGGGCAGGTGGCCAATTTTTGGTGCGACACCCGGTTGACGGCGCCGGATTTTTTTAAAGGTCTAAACCGCCTGCTGCCCGCCGATGTCGTCATCCGCGGCTGCCAACCGGCGGCCTTAAATTTCCACGCCCGATACGACGCCAAGGGCAAGACCTATTGTTACCGGATTTTAAATCGCCCGCTGCCGGCGGCCATCGGCCGCCAGTATGCCTGGCACATCCGTTCGATGCTGGACCTGGCGGCGCTGCAGCGGGCGGCCGGGTTTCTTGTCGGTCGCCATGACTTCAAGGCCTTCGAGGGCGCCGGCAGCCCGAGGACCCACACGGTCCGCGACCTTCGGCGAGTCGAGGTGCTCGCCGGGGCCGAGGATCGCATTGATATCACCTTCGAGGCCGACGGCTTCCTGCGATTCATGGTCCGCAACCTCACCGGCACCCTGGTGGCGGTCGGCCTGGGCAAACGGCCGCCGGAGGCCGTGCGAGCCATCCTGCGCTCCTGCGACCGGGCCCGGGCGGCAGCCACTGCACCGGCCTGCGGGCTGTTCCTGGTGGCGGTGCACTACTGAAGGGTGCGGGTATCGATTCACCGCCCGCTGCGTTCGCGACGGCAGAACGCCGAGGAAACAGTATCATTGCCACCGGTTGCCGGGAAAGCCATTGTCCTTTATAGCCCCCCGGCGGGGGACGGATTCCGGTCTCAGGGCCGGATCGCGAAACCGGTCAGGGGCGGCGATCAGGCCGCGCGGGCCTTGTTTTTCATCTCCTGGATGCGATCGTTGTAGAAGGCGATCACCTCCCGGCGGTTGAGCATGCCGAGCAGAATGCCGTGGTCCTCGTCGCTTACCACCGGCAGGCTGTCAATGTTGCGCGTGGTGAATTTCTGGAGA
>JAWOJK010000327.1:0-3464 GCA_046481705.1 Desulfobacterales bacterium
GTGATCGGCAGCGTCATGGGCGTTAAAAAAACGGCGACCTTTTGCGGCATCATCGTGATCATGTCCACCATCGCCGGCATGCTTTTCGGCGCTTTTTTCGCATAGGAGGATACCCATGGACGATGTCACCCAGATCCGGGTCGGCGGGCAGATGGTCGGGCTCGTCGGGTTGAAGGCGGCCCTGGTCGATGCGGCGGACCAGTGCCGGGGTGTGGCCGATGAGCAGGTGGCCCAGATCCTTTTGGAGAGACTTGCAAAACGCAATTACATCCCCAAGGCGGTCGCCGCACGCTACCAGGAAGCCTTTCTGCGCGAATACAAACGCCATATCGGAGCGCCTGCAGCTGATACACCCGCCGAGGGGGTCGAAATCAAGGTGCTCGGCCCCGGCTGCCCGCAGTGCGAACGGCTGGATCAGGAGGTAATGGCCGTCCTGGCGGAAAGCGGAATTGCGGCCGAACTGACGCATGTGCGCGATCCGGCTGAAATCGGGCGCTACGGCGTGATGGGCACCCCGGCCCTGGTGGTCAACGGCAGCGTCAAGGCCGTCGGTGCGGTTCCCCTTAGGGCCAAGCTCAAGTCCTGGATCGAAGCGGCCGCCACGCAACACAACCCGACTGGAGGGAAGTGATATGGAAATCAAGATCCTGGGACCTGGCTGCCCCAAGTGCCAGCAGACCGAAAAAGTGGTCAAGGAAGCGGTGGCCGAGGCGGGGGTGAGCGCCGAGATTGAAAAAGTCACCGACGCGATGAAAATCGCCGGTTACGGCGTGTTCGGCACACCGGCGGTGGTCGTGGACGGGGATGTCAAATCGGTGGGCAAAATCCCCACCAAAGAAGATGTCAAAGCATGGATTGAAAAGTAAGGAGGAAAAATGGCTGCTGGATGCTGTGGGGGCGGAAATGACCTGATGATCCTGGCCTGCTCGGGCGGCTCGAATGTGGGGCAATTGTCCAACCAGGCCGCAGTCGAGTTGACCCAGGAGGGTTTCGGTAGGATGTTTTGCCTGGCGGGGATCGGCGGCCAGCTGTCGGGATTCGTTCAATCGGCCAGGGATGTTCCGCTGATGGTGGCCATCGACGGCTGCCAGGTGGGCTGCGCCAGGGCGATTTTGGAGCAGGCGCAGGTCCCCGTTAAACAGCATCTGGTGCTCACCGACGAGGGCATCGAGAAAAACAAGGACTTGTGCCTCCAACGGGCCGACATCGACCAGGTCAAGGCGGCGGTCAAACGGGTGGTGCTAAGCAGCCGCCCCGGCGCCGCGGCCGGACCCGCCGTGATGACCGGCGGCTGTGGGTGCAATCAGGGCTGATCTTGAAAATCGGAGCACAGCGGTCGGGCACAGCGGTCCAAACTGAGGCTCAGGCGGTTCGCCCACTGCCCCCCAAAGGAGGCCCCATGTTGCTTGAAAGCTACCGCCTGGAAATATTTAATTCGGCTTGCAACCCCGGCGCCATGGCCGTTCACTGCTTTGCCCACCTGGATCAGGAGGTCGGTGAGGCCTTGCCCTATTTGAATACGGTCCTGGGCGGTTTTGAATACCTCCAGGATCCGCCGTCGGTGACCTTCAAGGCCCAGGGCAAGCTGATCACCGTGCACAGCCACAGGATCGCCGTCAACGCCCTCAAAGACGAGGCCGAAGCCCGCAAGATCGTCGAGTGGCTCAAACGGGAGATCAATGATGCCTGGCAAAACCGGGAGGGCATCGTGCCCAGCTTCAAAGGCGCCCCCCGGCCGCAGCTGATCGAAATCCTCAAACGGCTGCCCAGGACCAACTGCCGCCAGTGCGGCGAGACGACTTGCATGGTGTTTGCCGCGCGCCTGGCCGAAGGCGCCAAGGGCATCGAGGCCTGCCCGCCGCTGGATGGCGCCCAGCGGCAGGAACTGGAAGGATACATGGGCCGCTTCATCCTGGTGGATTGAGAGGCCCGCTGCGGTGGTGGACGTCCTGATCGGGGTGCCGGTGATGCTGGTCAAGGTCTGCCTGGGCACCCGGGGGTGGTTCAAGGTGTCCCGCTGAGCGGGTTTCTCAAGCGGGGCGGATTTAGAGCCCATCGGCGCAAATAGCCCCCTGGCCAGCGCTGCGCGCGCTGAGGTGCAGACAAGCAGCAACGACCCGTCAAGTGAAAGGAAAGCCGATGTTTCACAACCCCAAGATCGACAAAATCCTGATGGCCACCGATCTGTCCGCAAACGCCCATCACGCCCTGGCCTATGCCGCGAGTTTGGCCGCGGCTTACCAGGCGACCGTCACGGTCCTGCATGTGATCGAAAAAATCCCGCCCAATGCGGAGCTGCTTTTGAGCGCATTTTTAGGATTGCAGGATGCCGACGAGCTGAGACGCCAGAACGAGGCGGAACTTATCGCCCGAATCAAGGCCGGGATTGAACGTTTTTGCGACCAAGCCGCCGGGCAGATTACGGCCTGCCGCTTCATGCTGCATGAAGTCATCGTGGAGCCGGGCAAGGCACCGGACCGCATCCTGCAGCACGCCGCCACGGGCGCCTACGATCTGCTGGTGGTGGGCAATCGCGGCCATGGACTGGTAAAGGAAGTCCTGATGGGCGGCACCGCCCGCAAGGTCATTTTCAACTGCCCGATACCGGTTTTGGTCGTGCCGGATCACTGACCCGTTATCGTCGCATTGGGGTTGAAAAAACAGCGCGGACGTGAGAAAACGCGTCACGGTGTTCTTCGGGTCCTGAGCCAAGGGGTCGCAAACAAGATTGATGGGCCGGTCGGCAAGGATTCGAATAAACCCTGCACGCTGTGACACCCCCCTATGCAGCCGTCGTCACCCCTTTACGGGGGTCGAAACCCGGCGTCAGGTGTGGCCCATAGGCCTCCATGGCCAGCAGGAACGTGATTCGTTCTTCTTTTCTGCCGGGCCGTGACAGCCCGTTTACCCCAAAAGCCGTCTTGACTGGCACGCTATGTGCTGTGAATTCTGGCGTGTTGGGAAAAAGAGCTGGGTTTTGACCCAACGATTACATGCAGCCATTTACCCCCGATTTATCCCGGGTGAATATTCGACATGCGCTCTAAGCTCCTGACAATTATAGTCTCCTTAGCCGTGGTGCTCAGCATCAGCAGCGCAGCGATGTGTGCTGTACGCTTCCCGGAAGGCCCAACGCCGTGTCAAAAAAGCCGCGCGCATGGCGACGGCATTGTTCAAAACACCGCTAGCGCCTGTCATTTGCTGCCCTGTCAGGCCCCCAAAAGTCGATTGTTCCTGCTGGCGGAGGGGCACGCCCGGCGGCAGGCGACCGAAAAACGCACCACGGATCCGCTGCCGGCCGCACCCGCGCTGATGCCGAGCCTGACAGCCGGGCGTCATTTTTCCGCCGCCAAAGGGGTGTTGCGGCTGCCGGCAGGGTTTATCCCGCCGCCCTTGTTTTCCCTCCACTGCAGCTACATCTGTTGAATTCCCGCCTCCTGTTTTGGGCTGGGTAAGGGGGTGCG
>JAWOJK010000368.1:0-5501 GCA_046481705.1 Desulfobacterales bacterium
CCACCACGGCCACGTTGGCGCGGCTGAGCTGCTCGCGTTTGTCCAGCAGGCGGTGAATGCCGGCGACACCCACATCGTAGATGCGCTCGACGCGGCTGCCCAGGACTTCGGCGGTCACAGCGGCCTCTTCAGCCACCGGGATATCCGCGGTGCCCGCGCACAGCACGGCGATCTGCCCGATGGGCGCCAGCGGCCGGGGCTTGACCACCACGATGCGGGCCGTTTCATGGTAGCTGCAGTCGGGCGCCACGGCCCGAATGGCCTCGAACACCTCCCGCGCGGCGCGGGTGGCCAGGATATTGTCGTGGCCCGCGGCCAGGCGGGTCACGATGCCCTGGATCTGGGAGAGGGTTTTACCCTCACAGTAGATCACCTCCGAGACCCCCGTGCGGCAGCAGCGGTGGTGATCGATCTTGGCATAGCCGATGTCCTCGAAGGGCAGCTTTTCAAGCTGCGCCATGGCGGTCTGCAGGTCCACCCGGCCGGCCTGCAGGTCGCTCAGCAGGTTTTTGAGACGATTTTGATCCATACGGTCGCAGTCCTTTCCCCTGGCCGTTGGCCAGGGCACCCTGCTTAGCACGGAAAACGGGTTGGCTTCAACACCGGCCGCGCCCCAGCCAGCCGGGCCGTTCGGCCATCGACCACCCCCCGGACGGGACCCGGATGTCTGTTGCCCAGACCCCGAACGGCCTGAAAACCAGTCGATCCTTGCCATCCGCAGCGGCAGCTATGGCTTGCATTTGCCCCGAACCTGGTATATAAGGCCACCTTCAACCCGCATTCGGATCCCAAACCCTTAAAACATTCGGTTTTGAATTTTCCAAATGGTTGCCCGGCCGCAAGGCCCGGGCTTTTTTGTTGCAACAGTGAGGCTCGCGTCTGCGGGAAGAGAGTCAACTGTTGGGCGCAACAGGGGCGTGGCCCGCAAGGGCCAGGCGACACAGGGGACATCTCAAAACAAGAGCCGGAGCAATATGACCATCCAATTCAACCAATTGAACCTGCACCCGCAGCTGGTGCAGGCCGTGACCGAAATGGGCTACAGCGCCCCCACCCCCATCCAGGAGGCCGTCATTCCGCAGCTGCTGGCAGGCTCGGACGTCATCGGCCAGGCTCAGACCGGCACCGGCAAGACCGCCGCCTTCGGCCTGCCGCTGCTGAACGCCCTTGCAGCGGGGCTGAAAAACACCCAGAGCCTGGTCCTGACCCCCACCCGCGAACTGGCCATCCAGGTCGCCCAGGCCCTGTTTGATTACGGGCATCACCGCGGGGTTCGGGTTTTAGCGGTCTACGGCGGCCAGCCCTACGCCCGCCAGATCACCCGGCTCAAAAAAGGGGTCGACGTGGTGGTGGGCACTCCCGGCCGCCTGCTGGATCTGATCCGCCAGAAGGCCCTTTACCTCGGCGATGTCAAAAGCGTGGTGCTCGACGAGGCCGACGAAATGCTCGGCATGGGGTTTATCGCCGATATCGAAGCGATCCTGGAACAGACCCCCGCCCAGCGCCAGACAGCCCTTTTCTCCGCCACCCTGCCGAATGAAATCCGGACTCTGGCCGAACGCTACATGCACCAGCCCCGGTCGATCACCATCCACCGCAAACAGCGCACCGCGGCCACAGTCACGCAGCGCTACTACCTGGTCAACGCGGCGGACAAGCTGGCCGCCCTGACGCGCCTCTTCGAGGTCGAGAATATCGGCCGCGCCCTGATTTTTGCGCGCACCCGCAGCGCCACCGGCGAGTTGGCCAACCAGCTGAGCCTGCAGGGCTTTCCCGCCGAGGCCCTCAACGGCGACTTGTGCCAGGAGGTCCGCGAGCAGGTCCTCGGGCGCTTCCGCCGAAACCCCGGGTCAATACTGGTGGCCACCGATGTGGCCGCGCGCGGGCTGGACATCGACGACATCTCGCATGTGGTCAACTTCGACCTGCCCCAGGACCCGGAGGCCTATCTGCACCGCGTGGGGCGCACGGCGCGGGCCGGCAAGAGCGGGGTGGCGATTTCGCTCCTGACGCCCCAGGAGAAGTGGCGCCTGCGCCGGATCGAGGGCTTTACCCAACAGCCGCTGTCCCCGGCCGTGCTGCCGACCGTCACGGATATCGAAACCAAACGCCGGGCGGAACTGCTCGAGAAGATGGCGGTCTGGCTGCGGCGCGGACGCTGCCAGCAGGAAAAGGAAATGGTCGTGGAATTGGCCGCCGCTGGCCACGACCCGCTGGAGATTGCGGCCGTCGCGCTGAAGGTGGTGCGGGCATCGGAAAAGCAGCGGCCGGTGGCGCCCATCAGCGCGGTGCAGACCGCCGCGCCCCGGGCCGCGCGGCCTGCTGCCAACCCTGCCCGTCGACCCGCCAAAACCGCCGCGGCCGCCCTCCGGCCGTCGGAGAACAAGGCCTGCGAGCGGGGGATGGTACGCTTGACCCTGGGAGCCGGCAAGGCCCTTGGCATCCGCCCCAGTGACGTGGTGGGCACGATCGCCTACCATGCCGAGATCCCCGGCGGCACCATCGGCGCCATCCGCATCGAGAATGACCACACCCTGGTGGACGTGCCCCGTCAGTTTGTGGCGCAGGTGCTGGCCAAGACCGGACGCTACCGGATTCGGCGGCAGCCCGTGGCGGTGGCCCTGGCCTGATCACCCCTCAGCGCGCAAACCGCCGCAGGTAAAACCACTCACCGCGGTAGGATAGCCGGGTCAGCAGGCCCCGCTGCAGGAGGTCTTCAAGGGTTTGGGCGCTTTTTCCGGCCTTCTCCAGAAATGCCAGCACGGCATCCTCCCGCATGGGGTGCACGGCGGTGATGGCGAGCAGCTCCCCGCCGGCCTCATCGGTGGCGTTGAAATCCTCACCTTCGAAAGCCACCAGGAGTTCGACCGAGGAGAGGTCCGCTTTGAACACCCGGTAGGCCTGATGCAGGGTTTCTTCGTCGGGCGGCTTTACCCAGCCTTCGGCAGGCGGCCGGGTGGGGACGGACAGATAGGCCGTTGACGGCCCCACCGCCGCCAGGAAGCGCGCGGTGGCCCCCAGGTTGTCGCGGTCGGCGTTGAGGCCCGCGACCAGCATGGTTTCGGTCACCAGGCGGCCTTTAAAAACGCGGCTGAAGGTTCGAATCCCCTCCAGGATCGATGCCAGCTGCAGTTTGCCGTGGGGACGGTCGATCTTGCGCCACACCTCCTCTGCCACCGCATCGACTTTCAGGGAGACCCAGTCGGCCGCCGCGAGGTCATCGCGCACGCCCGGGTCGGCCAGGAGCGACGCATTGCTGATCACCCCCACCGGGACCCCCAGGGGTTTCAACAGCCGGATGGTCCGACCCAGATTGACGTCGAGGGTCGGCTCGCCGTCCGGCACGAAGGTCACGAAATCCACCCGGCCGTCGGCCGCCGTAAGCCGGTCGATTTTTTCACGCACGCTTTCGAGAATCGCATCGGGCGCGAAGAAGGCCTGGCGCCGGACCCGCATCCGGGTGGTGCGGCCGACCTGGCAGTAAACGCACCCGTAGGAGCAGGTCTTGGGCGGGATGTTGTTGATTCCCAGGCTGCGGCCCAGCCGGCGGGAAGGAACCGGTCCGAAAGTCAAGGCGGTGGCGTTCATGGCAATCCTCCGCAGGCCCGAAGGCCTCGTTTCAGGCAAGGGGCGCGCCGATTTTGCAGTTTAACGCCCTCCAGCCCGATGTGGCATTATTTTTTGCCGGAGCCCCTCAGGCCGCAAACCCGCCGTTGACGCAGATATTCTGCCCGGTGATCCAGCCGGCGCCGTCGCTGACCAGCAGCGCGACGGCATCGGCGATGTCCGCCGGCGCGCCGATCCGGCCGAACGCGGCCATGCCGGCCAACTGCCGGATCTGCTCCTCGGTCTTGCCCGTGCGGAACAAATCGGTGTCCACCGGCCCGGGGGAGACGGCGTTGACGCTGATGCCGCGAGGCCCGAGTTCCTTGGCCAGCACCCGGGTGATCTGCTCGACCGCCCCCTTGGTGGCGGCATACGGCCCGTAAGCCGGCAGCATCAGCTTGGTGACCGATGAGGAAATGTTGACCACCTTGCCGCCGTCCGCCAGCCTTTTGGCGGCCTGCTGGCAGGCAAAAAAGAGCCCCTTGACATTGAGGGCGAATAAATTGTCGAATTCCTCCTCCGTCACGTCCGCCACTTTCTTGATGAAACCGATGCCGGCGTTGTTCACCAAGATGTTCACCCGGCCGAATTCTGCGATCGCGCGGTCAAACAGGGCCTCGATTTCAGGCACCCTGCGGACATCGGCCTGAACGGCGATTGCCCGCCCGCCTGTTTCGCGGATGGCCGCAACGACCTCCTCGGCCATCCGCGCACTGTGGACATGGTTGACCACCACGGCCGCGCCGAGGGACCCCAGCTTGAGCGCGATCGCCCGCCCGATGCCGCGCGAGGCGCCGGTGACGATGGCGGTTTGATTTTCGAGAGACGTGCCCATGTTCCCCTCCTCCCGTGGTCGTCGCCAAGCAGGTGTGCAGGGCGCGTGCAAGCGCCCCTGCGATCCAAGGCCTATTCTCCGATGTCCCCAGGCGCCCGCCCGCGGCGACGCCGGTTTGCCCATTGGGCAAAAAAATCGCATTCGACTTCGGTTGAGAACTGTCAGATAAGTGCTATAATGAAAAATACAAATGAAGTTTCAGTAATACAGGTCGGCGATGCCGCGGATTGCCGGACGGGCGGCTCAAAAACAGATACGGGTTTCGCCGGGGGTCGTTCCCAAAGCAAAAATTTGAATTATCTTCTGACGGTAGAGAACTGATCGGCATAAAGACATTTCCGAAAAAATGCATTTTATCCCAACACGTGGGCGCATCAGCGCCCTTTCCAGGAGGTGAATCATGGGACTCAGCAGCTGCCTTCCACAGAAATTATCGAAACTGGCCATCGGCATCCTGTTTTTGATTTTTGGAACCGGGACCGCGATTCTCGGCGTAACCGTGCTGCCGGTGATCGGCCTGGTACTGGCGGCGCCGCTGTTCATCATCGGGATCTACTTTATCCGGACGCACCTGAACAAAAAATGTGAACTGCCTGAATAGCGCCGGCAGCACCCCGCGCCCTTTACCCAAGAAAAAAACCTGCCGGCCGCTGCCGCGCTCTCCGGAGATGCCGCGGGCAGGCGGACATTCCTGGTGCCGATCGGCAGCGCAGGCGTTCAGCAGCGTGAGCGCCCAGACCGATGCGACAGGTCCGGCATTCACCATCGGACCGCCCCCCCTGAAAGCGGCATTGCTTCGGAGCGATGGGGGCATCAGCAGCAACTTCAAGTTCGGGGCGCCCTTAGCGGGCGCCCCTGCTATTTTAGGGCGGCGTCAAAAAAATCCCACAAGATTGCGCCGGGTTTGGGTCCGCCTGCAGGGCCTATCTGCCACTGCCGAGGCCGGGGCTGGTGCGCAAAACCGACTGTTGGGTCAGCGCCAGGTGACATCCGCCGGGTTGCGTAGCGGCATCCGCGGATATTCGAACTTGGGGTATCCGATCATCAGGGCCCCGTAACT
>JAWOJK010000028.1:0-9611 GCA_046481705.1 Desulfobacterales bacterium
AAGCTCGGAACCCGCAGCCTCGAAGCGGATCACCGCGAGATTTGCCCGGTCTGTGGCAGCGATTACGCCCTGGTGGTGTGGGCACGAGGCTTCAAGATGTGTGAGCTCTGTTTTGAAAACATTGATCAGGCCTTGAGGATCCTGCGGCACAAACACAAAAAACGCCTGGAGCGGATCCTGCTGGAACTCGATCGCTGAGCCGCATGACGCGGGGTTTGTTCAGGGCCTCGGCAAAATGCCCGCGAGCACCCAGCGACAGCGAGGTGCTCGAGCCGGGCGCGGCGACCGCGGACCTATGCCGGGGAGGAAAAACGTTATGGACGAGACATCCGACAAGCTGATCAAGTTCCCCGAACGGGTGAATCAGATTCTGGCCAAGTACAGCCGGCAATACGACGCCATCAATCGTGTCGGGCGCCTGTGGGACTCCAAGACCGCCCCCTCTGCCGGCGAGGACCCCGGCGAGGCCGACAATCGCGGGCGTCGCTTTCTGGAGCAGGTCCAGTCCAGTAATTTTGACGCAACCTATCTTCAGCGGGTGGTCGAGGAGATCAAGCTGATTGAAGAGGGGCTGAAAACGCTGATCGCCGCCCGCACCCGCAAAATCGTCGAGGAGAGCGTGCCGGTGGAAAAGCAGCGGCCGGTGGCCTACGGCCTTGTGCGAAGACTGCTGGTGAAGCTGGGCTGGCTGCGCCAGAAGATGGAAACCTACACCGATTATGAAGTCGTCCGCAAAGAGGTTCCCCGTGAACCCAATGAGGTCGCCATCACCGAGTTCAGAGGCATGATCGACCGATATATCGAAAGCCTCGTGACCCTCAACGGTGGCCTGCGCGGCACCGTCCAGGAGGTAAGCACCATCGTCCAGAATCTAACCGACGTCAGTGACGTCTATACCGATCAGATTCACCGCGACCGCAAAGCCTATTACGAACAGATCCGCCACAGCCGCGACCTCGAGGGACAGATGAATGAGATTGCTGCCCTGCATGAGTCGTTGAGCCCGCTGAACGCGCGCTTTCCCGAAGTCGAAAAAGCCCGGGATCACCTCGAGATGGCGCTTGGCGACAGCCAGGGGATGGAGTTCAAGCTGAAAACCGGCATCGACATGAGCGTCAATTACCAGGCCGCTTTGAAAAGTTACCGCCGACTGATCAACGATTTCAAGGAGAGGGGTGATATCCATGTGAGCATGGTCGAGAAATTCGCCCAGGGGGCCAGTCACATGAAGATCGCCGTGGACAACGTCTCCCAGATCTGTTCGGGGGTGGCCAAGGTCACCCAGTCGATGATCATGATCGTGGAGAGCATCGAAGGCGGCAACAAGGTCCTGGGACGATACGCGGCGCTGATCGGCGACGGGGCCGCCAGCACCCCCCAGTGGGATATGGAATACAGCGAGTTGAAGGCGGCGGAGGCGATCTACGAGAAAAACAGCGAAGCACGCCTGCAACAGCTTGAACGCAATCGCCAGGAAATCGAAAGCCTGATCGCCGCAAGACCGCTCCTGAAGGAAGGGTAAAGCGCGCCGGCGTATCCACTGACGCTGCAGGCGCAACCGAAAACGCCACCCGGCTTTTGGGCGGAAACTCCCTTCGGCCTGCCGCAGAAAAACCGCAGCCCCCCTTCGCCCCCCGCTTTTCGGGCTTGCAACCGGGCAACCCTGCCCGCAGCCGAATCAGCTTCGATCCGGCCGACCGTCCGGATCCGCGTTTGCGTTTTCGATGCCCTCACCGAGTTCGTCGATCCAGGTCTTATCGAACAGTTGAATGCCGCGGTGGTAGGCCGCACGGCCGATCAGGTGCGCGGCAACCGGCGCGGTCAACAGCAGAAACACGATGACCGCAGCGGCCCTCAGGGTCGTGCCCAACTCGCCGGCAACCACGGCTTCCGCCGCCAGGATGCACCCCGTGCCCAGCGCCCCGGCCTTGGTGGCGGCGTGCATTCGGATGAGGGTGTCCGGCAGCCGGAGCATCCCCACGGCGGCAACCAGGCAAAAGAGACTGCCGACGAGCAGCAGGGCTGCCCCGATGATCGCGCTCATCGTTTCCCCCCTGGGGTCTGCCGCCCACGGGAGCGCAGCAGAAATCTGGACAGGGCCACGGTCCCCAGAAACGCCACCAGGGCATAGGCGATGGCGACATCCAGAAACGAGGTGTCCCCGGAATGGACGGCATAGGCGGCCAGAAAGGCGACGATCAGCACCGAGATCAGGTCGAGCGCCACAACGCGGTCGGCCGCCCGCGGCCCGCGAACCAGGCGGATGAAGGAAATCGCCGCGCTGACGATCAGCAGGGCCAGCGCCAGCCGGCTGGCGGCCTGAAGCGCCGTTTGGCCGTCGATGATCATCGGGTCACCTCCAGTACAAGCCGCTCCAGGCCGTCCTTGATGCTCTCTCGGAAGTGCTCCGGATCGTCCAGAAACATGACATGCACATAAAGAATGCGCCGATCCTCGGAAAGATCGATGCTGAGGGTTCCCGGCGTCAGCGAAATCAGGTTGGCCACCAGCAGGATCTCCAGGTCGCTTTCGGCGCTCAGGGGAATACCGACGATCCCCGGCCGGCTGATGTGTCCGGGGGTCACGACGTCCCACAAGACCCGCAGGTTGGACAACACCAGCTCCACCAGAAAATAGCCCAGCAGGCGGACGGTTTTCGGAACCCGCTGGAAATAGCGCGACTCGCCGTACAGCGGCCGAGTGATCCACAGCGCCATGTACCCGAGGGCAAAACCGACCAGGAGCCCGGACAAGGTAAACCGACCCTGTATGCCAATGAAGCCGAGGGCGATAAAACCGTTGATGAAAAACAGGTTCATCGAACACTCCCCAAAACACTGTATACATAGGCGCTCGGATCGAGCAGCTCCTCGGCAGCCAGCCGGGCCATCTGGTAAAGGGTCTCCGGCGCCAACCCGATCAACACCGTCACTGCCGCCAGGACCGCAACCGGCGCCAGCATCCAGGCCGAAACACGCCTTTCGCCGCCGGCTTCCTGGCTGTCGGCCGCGGCTTTCGGTTTCCAGAAGGCCTCGTTCCAGATCTTGCTCATCGAATAGACGGTCAACAGGCCGACCACCGCAGCGACGCCGGCAAGAACGAAATGGCCGGCATCAAGACTGGCCCGAATCAGAATCAATTTCGCCCAGAACCCGGAAAGCGGCGGAATTCCGGCCAGCGAAAAAGCGGGGATGAAAAACAGCAGGGCGCCGAGACCGCGGGTGCGGAACAACCCGCCCAGGCGCGCCAGCTCGAATGAGCCGCCCCACTGCCGGATCAGGCCGCTGATCAGAAACAGATTGACCTTCACCACGATATGGTGAAGCAGATAGAACACGGCCCCGGCCAGGGCCAGGGGCGTCAGCAGCCCCAGGCCGAGGACCATGTACCCGACCTGGCTGATGATGTGAAATGAGAGAATGCGTCGGATTTCACTGTGCGCCGCCGCACCCAGCACACCGATGATCATGGTCAGCGCTGCGGCCCCCAGTACCAGCTCCCGCACGCCGCTGTCCGCGAAGGGAAACAGCAAGGTAAAGGTTCGGATCAGGGCATAAACGCCCACCTTGGTCAACAGGCCGGAAAAGATCGCGGATACGGCCACCGGTGGGGTGTGATAGGAGGCCGGAAGCCAGAAAAACAACGGAAAGAGTCCGGATTTGATCCCGAATGCGGTCAGGAACAGGACGGACACGGCCGCCACCTGACCCGCATCAGAAACCGCCCGCAGCTTGAGGTGCAGGTGGGCCATGTTGAGGGTTCCGGTCATGCCGTAGACCAACCCCAGGCCAGCTAGAAACAGCAGGGTCGAAATCAGGTTGATGACGACGTAGGTGACGCCACCGGCCAGCTGCGCGCGGGTTCTGCCGAGCACCAGCAAGGCGAACGAAGCCATCAGCATGACTTCGAACCAAACGTAAAGGTTGAACAGGTCGCCGGTCAGAAATGCGCCGCTGATGCCGCCCACCAGAATGTGCAACAGCGGATAATAGCCCCGCTGAAGGCAATCCGCGGTGATCTCGGCGCGCGAATAAACGCATACGGCCCCGTAGACGACCCCGGTGATCAGGACCATCAGCGCGCTGAGGTGGTCTGCGACCAGGGCGATGCCGAACGGCGCCGGCCAGCTGCCCACGTTGAGCACCGCAATCCCGTGGTGATGAACCCGGTAGAGCAGCATGCCGCCCGCGGCCAGGTGCACGGCGGCGCCAAGGATCGCCGAGGCGCTCTGAAAATGCGGCCGGCGGAGCCCCAGCAGGGCAGCGGCGGCGACGGCAAACGGGACGATGATGGGGGCTGCCAGCAATCCGCTCAAGGTTCCGCCATTTCCCGCGGCGCAGGGCCGGCGCTGACGGATTCGGCATCGGTCATGGTCTCGGTGTCCACGGTCCCCAGCTGCTGGTAGGCCACCAGAAACAGGATAAAAATAAAAACCAGCAGCGCAAACCCGATGACGATCGCCGTCAGAATCAGCGCCTGGGGCAGACTGTTGGCGACCGCGGCGGCCGGAAAGTGCGCACCTTCCGGAATCAGCGGGGGGCGCGCGGTCCCCGGCCGGCCGGCAGCGAAAATCAACAGGTTGACGGCGTTGCTGGCCAGCACGAGCCCGAAGATAAAGCGCACCAGATGCCTGCCCAGCATCAGAAACAGGCTGGCGGCCACCATGGCACCGCTCAAAAGGGCCAAGACGGTCTCCACGTCAACTTTCCTCCAACTCAAGTACGAGGGTCAAAATGGCCCCCAGGACGACAAGGAATACGCCCAGATCGAATACCAGGGGCGTACCCACGGCCGGGGCGCCGTTGTCGGGCCCCGTCGGCCACCACAAACCGGTCAGGAAGGGGTGTCCGGCAGCCACAGATAAAAGCCCCGCGGCGATGGCCAGCAGAAGGCCGCCTGCGACCAGGGCCAGCGGGTCAATCCGCAGGGCCCGCCGCACCGACTGCGGTCCTTCGGCTATCGCAAACAGCGAAAAGCCCGTTGCGGCCACCAGCGCCGCGGAAAAGCCGCCACCCGGGGCGTTGTGACCGCGAAAGAGGAGGTAGACCGCAAAAACAAGGATCAATCCGACCAGGATGCGATTGGCCACTTGGAGAATAAACGATGGCATCCGCTTGGCTACCTCCTTCTCGCGGCAATCAGGGCATATCCGGCCAGACCCGCCGTTGCGACCACAACGATCTCGCCCAGGGTGTCCAGGCCGCGAAAATCGACGAGGATGACGTTGACGATGTTTCGCCCGTGAGCGACCAGATAGCTGTTGTGTTCGAAAAAATCCGTCAGCTGTCGATCCAGGGCGCCGCTGCTGGTCGCCATGCTCAGCGCGGCGACCAGCGCTCCGGCGCCGACGGCCACCAGGGCATCGAACCAGCGCGCGGGCGAGGCCGCGCCTGCGGGTTGCCCCAGCGACGGCAGACGCAGCAAAACGATGGCAACGATGATCAAGGTCAGGGTTTCCACCAGCAGCTGGGTGAGCGCCAGATCCGGCGCGCCATAGACCAGAAAGACGAGCGCCGCACCGGAGCCGACCACCCCGAGAGCGCAGACGGCCAGGATGCGGCTGCGGGCTGCCACCACAACGCCCACGGCGCTCGCCATGAGGGCCACCAGCAGCCACTGCCAAAACGGCAGGGCCGGCAAGCGCGGCGGCGCGAAGGCGCCTTCGGCGTTCAGGGCCCAAACACCGGCTGTGGTCAGCGTAAAGGCGACCAGAATCGTCACCAGATAACGGTGCAGCGAGCCGTTTTGGATAAATCCCGTCAGTAACACAGCACTTCGCGCCGTGGCAGCCATCCCCAGCTCGTACACCCCGTTTGCGGTGACAGGCATCCCGGCCGCCAGGGCCGCGACCCAGCGCCGCAGCGGCCGCCTGATCAGGTAAAAACAGGCCCCCAGCGCAAGGGTCAGGACGCTCAACAGCAGCGGATTGTTGACGCCATGAAACAGGGTCAGCCCGCTGTGCTCGGCGATGGGGTTGATCGCCGAAACAGCCGGCTCCACCAGCCACCGCCCGACCCAGTCGGGAATGATGCCGAATATCAGGCATAGGGACCCGATCACCACCGGCCCCAGCCACATGCAAACGGGCGCTTCACAGGGCGGGGTGGGCGTCGGCCGCAGGCCCCCCAAAAACGGCCGGATCAGAACGATGCCCGCAACGGCGGTCATCAGGGCGTTGGACAGCACCGCCGCAGAGGTGGCGAATACCGGAAAGAGTTCCTCGGCCAGGGCGCCCTCGTACATGATCTCCTTGCCGACGAAGCCCAGGAACAGGGGAAAGCCCGCCATGGACATGGCCGCCGTGGCGGCGCCGAAAGCGGTGACGGGCATCGCGCGGATCAGCCCACCGATGCGCGTGACCTCGCGGGTTCCGGTTTCGTGGTCGATGATGCCGACAACCAGAAACAGCGCCGACTTATACAGGGAGTGAACCAGCATGAAGGTGACGGCGGCCGTCAGCGCCGGGGTTGTCTTTCCGCCCAGAAACATGGTCAGGATGCCAAGGGCCATGATGGTCGTGTAGGCCAGCATGCGCTTGAGATCCGATTGCCCAAGGGCGAGCACGGACCCCAGAAGGGCCGTCACTCCGCCGACGATGACCAGCGTGCCCATCCAGATCGCGGTACCGCCGAGAACCGGGTGAAAGCGGGCCAGCAGATAGATGCCGGCCTTGACCATCGTGGCCGAATGCAAAAACGCGCTGATCGGTGTCGGCGCGCTCATGGCGTTGGGCAGCCAGAAATGAAACGGGAACTGTGCGGACTTGGTGAAAGCACCGATGAAAACCAATGCGAGGATCGGAAGGTAAAAGACGTGTTCTTGAAGGACCCGGGCAGACTCGGCAAGGGCGGAGAGTCGGTAAGTCCCGGCAAGGCCGCCGATTAGCAGAAACCCGATCAGCAGCGCCAACCCCCCGGCGCCGGTCACCAGCAGCGCCTGACGCGCATGCCGGCGGGCGGTTTCGTTTTCGTGGTCAAAGCCGATCAGCAGATACGACAGAACCGTCGTCAGCTCCCAGAACACAAACAGCGTGATCAGATTGTCGGCGAACACCAGGCCTATCATGGCCAGCAAAAACAGATGAAGAAAGACGAAGAAGCGGGCGTAATGCCGTTTGCCCCGCAGGTAGTCGGCCGCAAACAGGATCACGAAGACACCGATACCGCTGATGATCAGGCCGAAGAACACGCTCAATCCATCAACGGCGATGTCGGCGTTGACGCCCATGCCGGGTGCCCACTCCCATGACAGGTAAGCGGCCCCGCCACCGACTACGGCCGGCACCTGCAGGCACAATCCCGCAAACAGCACCAGCGGCAGCAGGGCCGTCATTCTGCCGACAATCACGGAATTCGGTTCCTGCATATCGTCGCGACCATTTTACTGCGCCGGAAACGGCGATGAGCGGCCTTTGGAACTCTGGGCGCGGCCACGCGATCGCGCCGGATTTTGGTCAGTCCAAAGGGCTCATCCGCCGGCGCATATTGGGGGATGTGCCAGTGGCGGCAAGGCCGAAAACGGAACGAGAGAAAGAAGGCGGCATTAATTTTTGCCGAGACCCTTAAAACCTGGCGCTTGTTTTCTGAGGTCGTGAACAGGCCACCTTGGATATGCCAAAAAGGCGGTTGGGTGTCAATCACAACCTCGCAGCGGCATGTTGCGTTACGGGCCATTGGGCCGAGGGTGGTGTGCTTACTTCTTACGCAGACTCCCAACGATTCGGGCCTCGCTGGGCGCGCGGATGGCCATGTTTGACAGGTCCGTAAAATGGCCAATTTCTGCGTTGCGCCGCATCTCGAAGTCGCTGCGGCGTACATAAGTGCCCCTCACTCCTCGAGATTTGCGCGACGTAACTTGCCCATTTTACGAAACTGTCTGGATTTTGACTTTTGGTTCAGCATGTCTGATGCCGTCATCATTCCTCCGGCCTGCCGGACTGCCTACGAATTTTCCAATCACAATTTGCTACCATACAACCAATTTAATTTATTGACTAATCATTTCAATTTTGAAATAAAGACTTTATCTTTGCATGACTTCTTCACACTTTTCCAGCGGGGCATTGATATGGCCAAAACCAAGATCGATATTGCCCAGGCCCTTTCGGACAATCTGGGATACCCGAAAAATCAGGCGCAGGAAGTCATCGAGAAACTCCTGGGGATCATCAAAGAGACTCTCGGCTGCGGCGAAGAGCTGCTCATCAGTGGTTTTGGAAAATTTGAAGTAAAGAAGAAAGCGCGCCGGAAAGGCCGAAATCCCGCATCGGGGGAGGACATGATCCTTGAACCGCGGAATGTCGTCACGTTTAAATGCTCGGGGTGTTTAAGGAAAATGATCAACTGAACCAGCTGCGGGTTGCCGGTTGGGATTGCGGTTTTCCAATAGAGCCCTCCGCCCACCGAACACGCTTCCCCCCTGACCTTTTTACATATGAAAAACAATCGAGGCCAGCCCCCAGGAATTATCACCGAAAAAATCCGAGGGATTGTGGACCGGATCACCTATCACAATCCCGACACCGGATGGTCTGTGCTGCGGGTGCTGTCTTTCAACAATCTTCACCAGCAGGAAACGGTAATCGTCCATCAGACGAAGGTTTTTGCCGGGGCCACCATGGAGTTTCACGGGTCCTGGACGGTTCATCCCAAATTTGGCCGGCAATTCAGAGCCGCGGAAGCCTTCGAGAGAAAACCGGCAACTGCAGCGGCGCTGGAAAAATATCTGGGATCGGGTCTTATAAGGGGGGTAGGCCCCAAAACGGCGAAAAAGATTGTCACGTATTTCGGGGATAAAACACTCGATATCTTTGAAGGAGAAATCGAGAGGCTTGAGGAAGTTCGGGGGATTGCCCAAAAAAAACTGCAAATGATCAGCGACGCCTGGACCGCGCATCGGGCGATCCGAGACGTGATGATGTTTCTTCAATCCCACGGGATCAGCACGCTCTTCGCAGTTCGGATTTACAAAGAGTATGGGGATAACGCGATCCCCTATGTGACGCAAGACCCCTACCGCCTGGCCAGCGACTTTTTCGGCATCGGGTTTTTCTCCGCTGACAAGGTCGCATTGAGCATCGGTCTTGCCAGCGACAGCCCCCAGAGAATCATCGCCGGGATCAAACACGTTCTATCGGCCAGCAGGGAATTTGGCCATTGTTACCTGACACGATCCCAGATTCGGTCCCAGGTCCGTGAGTTGATCCAATTGGATCTGAAGGATCGCCTACCGGATCTCCTCACCCAAATGGTCCAGGACGGTCTTGTCATGGTACGAGAACTGGTCACCCCGGATGGGTCGGCCGAACCCTGCTACTATTCCAAATCCCTGTATTTTGATGAACTGTATGTTGCCAAAAAAATTGCCGCCATGAGAACCCCGCCACAGGTCGATAGCGAGCGGATCAACCGCTGGCTCGACCCCTTTCTTAGCAACTCCAGCAGCTAAATGGATGAAAGAAAAATACCTGAGTAAACCTAAAGCCCAAGATCCAAACAAAAATTTGGAAATTAACAATGATCGCCATTTATTATATTCAAAAAAATTAAACCAAACAGAAAAAATAGCAACTTCTTCAAACAATAATTCAGACCCATTCAACACTTTTGAAG
>JAWOJK010000043.1:0-8074 GCA_046481705.1 Desulfobacterales bacterium
GCGGCGTGCTCCAAATCCGCATCGTCGCAGACCACCAGGGGGTTTTTGCCGCCCAATTCCAGCGAGACCTTGGCCAGACGGCGGCCGGCGACCTCGGCAATCTGCCGGCCGACTTCGGTGGAGCCGGTGAAGCTAACCACGGCGACATCCGGGTGGGCCACCAGGGGCGCCCCGGCCTCTTCCCCCAGGCCCTGCACAATGTTGAGGACCCCCGCGGGCAGGCCGGCCTCATGGGCCAGCTTGCCGAAGAACCAGGCCGTTGCCGGCGTGTCCTCGGCGGCCTTGAGGACCGCGGTGTTGCCGCAAATCAGGGCGGGAAAGACCTTCCAGGCGACATTGGCGATGGGGGTGTTGGCCGCGATGATCAGGCCGGCGACACCCAGGGGCTGGCGCACCGTCATGGCGTATTTGTTCGGCACTGCGCTGGTGGTGGTGCGCCCGTAGAGCCGGCGGCCCTCACCGGCCATGAATTCCCCCTGCGCGATGGCCCCGCCGGTCTCCCCAAGCGCGGCGTTGGGGGCCATGCCGGTTTCGGCGGCCACGATGCCGGCCAGCGCCTCGCGCTCCTGCTGCATGGCCCGCACCACGGCCATCAGGATATCTCCGCGCTGCACGGGGGTCATCCCGGCCCAGGCCGGATAGGCCCGCTGGGCGGCCTCAACGGCGTTTGCAACATCCGCGGCGCGCGATCGCGCTGCCCGGCACAGCCGTTCACCGGTTGCAGGCGAGCGCTTGTCGAAGCGGCCGCCGTCGGCGGCGCCCGTTTCGGACCCATCGATCCAATTGTTGACGGTGTCGGGAAACGAAGTCGTTTTCATGATGGTATCCTGGAGTGTTGCGCCTACCAGGCGGTGAAGCCTCCGTCGACGTTGAGGTTGATGCCGGTCACATAGGCCGATGCGCGGGAGGCCAGAAAAATCAGCGGACCCCGCAGGTCTTCGGCATCCGCCATGCGGCCCAGCGGTACCCGGCTGCAGAACTTGCGTTTGAAATCCTGATCCTGGCCGCCCAGCACCCCGCCCGGGGAGAGGGTATTGACCCGCACACCGTGAGGGGCCCAGTGCGTGGCCAGATAGCGGGTGAGATTCACCACGGCGGCCTTGGAGGCGCCGTAGGCCGGCGGCTTGAGAAAGGGCGGGTCGCTCGCGATGTGATCGTAGAAGCGGCTGTCGGGCGAGACGCTGGCGTAGAGCGACCCGATGTTGATGATCGACCCCCGCCCGGCCGTGACCATGGCCGCTCCGAAGACCTGGGAGACCAGAAAAAGACCAAGCGTATTGACTTCGAAAATCTCGCGGTTGACCGCCAGCGGGATCTCTTCCACGCGACAGGCAGCACTCTGCTGGTTTGGGGGCTGGTCGATGCCGGCGTTGTTGACCAGCACCGACGGGACCCCGAAGGCCCGGATGCACGCGGCGCAGGCCGCCGTGACGGACGCGCGGTCGCGCACATCGGCAGCGGTCAGCTGCAGCCGCTCGGCGCCGAATTGCTCCTGGAGGGCCGTAAACGCCGCCGCCGCAGGCTGGCCGGGGCGATCGATGCCCATGACGCGGGCCCCGGCCTGTAGCAGGGCCCCGATCCAGATGGGGCCCAGTTTGCCCAGCGCGCCGGTGACCACGGCCACTTCATTTTCCAAACTGAAAAGGTCGTTCAAGACGCGGCCCCCGCCTGCTTGTGCGAGCCGTTCAAGACCGCGAAGGTGATGTCGTCATCAACCGCCAGGGGTTGGAGGGTCACGCGGCCGATCACCTTGTCGATCTCGTAGGGCGGCAGGCCGTCCCCGGGGCATTTGATCGCCAGGTCTTCCATCTGGATGGCGTGGCCTTTGGGCAGGTCGCGGGCCGCCACCAGTTTTTTCCCCATTTTGACAATCGGGGTGACCTCGGTCTGGTAAACGCGCTTGACCCCGTCTCCCAGCGCCACCCTCACCCGCCGCAGGTCCCGCACCATTTTGCGAAACCCGATCGGCTCCAGCGAAAAGGCATGATCGGTCCCCTTCCAGGTGTGGTTGAGGGTGAAGTGCTTTTCCACCACCCGCGCGCCCAGCATGTAGGCCGCCAAGGCCATGGCGATCCCGTTGTCGTGCGATGAGAGTCCGATGACGTTGTTCGAAAAGCGCTCCCGGAAAGTGGTGATGACCTGCAGGTTGAGCTCCTCGAAAGCCGCCGGGTAGCCGGCGGTGCACTGCAGGATGCAGAGCCGGGGGTTGATCGGCATGATGGCATCGTAGGCCCGGCGGACGTCTTCCATCGTACCGCCGCCCGTGCTGAGGATGATCGGCTTCTGGAATTGCGCGATGTGGGTCAGCAGGGGAATGTTTTTCAGGTCTCCGGAGGCGACCTTGTAGGCCGGGATGTCGATCTTGGCCAGAAAATCGGCGCTGGCGAAGTCGAAGGCCGTGGAAATCAAGGTGATCTCCAACTCCCGGGCGTAGGCCTTGAGCTCCATGTACTCATGCCAGCCGAACTCCAGGAACTCGCGGTGCTCGCCGTAGGTGGCGCCGTAGCTGTTGGGGTTGTCGTAGGGCTTGTTGTAGGCCGCTTCGGTGAACAGCTTGCGGTTGTCACGTTTCTGCAGTTTGACGGCATCCGCGCCGCATTCCTTGGCGACTTTGAACATCTCCATGGCTGTCTTCAGGTTGCCCTGGTGATTGTGGCCGATCTCCGCAATGGTGTAGCAATCCCCGCTGTCCTGGATGGTTTTGCCGTCGATCGTGAGTTTTCGCATGGGTATTTTCTCCCTGTGTTTGAATGGCTTGGTTTTTTTAAATTTTTGCGAATGCCGGATGCATTTCATGGGCTTCGGCGGTTGTCGCATTACGCGGAAGCCAATTTCCATTGGGCCGACCCGCGGCCGCAATGGAATCCGTCGGCTGCCGGGGTGACGACATTGGAGCCTTTGACCAGTCTGATGGCCCCGTTTTCGAAACGGTAGGCGATGCCCGAGGCCTCCAGCATCGCCGGTTGGTGCGAGATGGCCAGAATGGTGACTTTCCCGCTGAGCTCCCGCAGGGTCTGGCAGATGGCGATTTCGGTGTCGGGGTCCAGGGCGGTGGTGGCCTCGTCCAGTACTAGGAGGGTGGGGTTTTTGACCAGCGCCCGGGCGATGGCGATTCGCTGCCGCTGCCCGCCGGAAATTTTACTGCCCCGCTCGCCCACCACCGTCTGCATGCCCGTGGGCAGGTTCTGCACGAAATCCCACGCGCCGGCCGCGCGCAGCGCGTTTTCGGCGTCTTTTGCGCTGACGGCGGTGTCGCCCAGGGTCAGGTTGACAAAAACCGAGTCGTGCAGCAGCAGCGTGTCCTGGGGCACATAGCCGATCATGCGGCGCCAGCTGCGGATGTCGATTTCAGCCAGGGGCAGGTCGTCGATCCAGACTTCCCCCGCCTGGGGGCGGAGCAGCCCGATGATCAGATCGGCCACGGTCGTCTTGCCGGCCCCCGAAGCGCCCAGCAGGGCCGTAAACGAGCCCGCCGGAAGGACCAGCGACACGTCCTTTAAAATCGGGGTGTTTTCGTACGCGAAACTGACGCGCTCCAGTCGGATGGCGTTTTCGAAGACGGCCGGAAGGCTGCCGGGATGGGCTTCGCGCTGGTTTTCACCTTCCTGGATCTTTTGAGTCAAAGACCAGTAGGCGCTGTCGGCGGTAGCCAATTCCTGATATTCCTGTTGGATTTTCTGCAGGTTTTTCAATACCTTTCGAATCAGGTAAATCATCGCCACAACCGTTACCAGCGGCATTTTGAGCTGAATCAGGGCGACATACAGGGCTACGGCCAGGAAGGCGATCATCAGGGGTTCCTGCAGCGCCGCGAGGGTCGCTTTGCTCATCACCTTTTTCTGGAGCGCTTTGTTTAACTTATTGGTTTTGGCTTTCAGGACGGCATCGACCGCGCTTTCGCTGCCCATGGCCTTGAGTGACTTGATTGACTGCAGGCTGTCGGTCATCTGGGAAATCAGGGATTGCAGCAGCGTCGTCTGGCGTTTGCCTGCGCGCCGGGATTTGTGAATGTAGCGTTTCAGGGTGAACACGATTAAAAAGCCGGCAAAAAGAGCGGCCAGCGTGGCTTTCCAGGAGACCAGCAGCGCCAGGGTTGTGTAGACGATGGATTCGATCAGAATGGAAATCAGTTTGGCGCCGTTGTTGAATGCATCCGCTGCGCGGGTGGCCTCCGACGATACGCCATTGGTGAGGCGTCCGATCGGTTGGCGCAGAAAGTACTCCCAGCGGGTGTGGAACAGGGCGTGCAGCAGTTTGAGTCGCAGATCGGTGGCCACGTGGGCGACGGTGTACCCGACCTGCTTGTTGGCCAACAGAACCAGCAAACACTTGATAGCGATGCAGGCCACAAAAAAGCCGAGCAACAGGGCGACCGTCGACGGCATGCCGATGGTTGCCACGGTTTCTCTCAGGTAGTGTTCAACGGGCTTGAAAATACCCAGAGACCCACCCGTGCCGACGCTCTCACCGGCCTTGGCGGCCAGCAGGGGCTGATGGCCGATCACGATGTTCAGGAACGGCAGCAGCATCGACAGGCCGAAGCCTTCGGCAATCCCCGCAAAGAGCAGCGAAATAACGGTGATAACGCTCTCCAGCGGGTATCGGCGAACGAATGTGATCAGTAACTGCATGCGTGATTTCTTTTATCGGGCCGCCTATTCGCCCAATTCGGATCCAAGCCGGTCATACCTGGGGGCCTGGGGCGCTGTCGGCTCCCTGCACCGCGGCAAAGGTATCGGCGATCTGATCGACCTGCTCGGGGGTATGGCCGGCGCTCAAGCTGCAGCGCAGCAGGGCGCCGCCATCGGGGGTGGCCGGCGGCAGCACCAGGTTGACGTAAACACCGCGCGCCAGCAGGGCGCACCACCAACGCACGGTCTCCTCGGGGGAGTTCATGCGAATGGCGACGATCGGGCTGATTTCAGGCCCGAGTGTCAGCCCGAGATCCTGCAGGCGCTGATACAGGCGATGGGCGTTTTCCCACAAGCGGTGGCGCAGCTCGGGGCGGGCGCGCAGGGTGGCGAGCGCCTGGCGGGTCGATGCGATCACCGACGGGGACGGTGACGCGGTGAACAGGTAGGGGCGGTTGGCGAAGCGGATCAGGTCGAGTTCCGGATGGTTGCTGGCGCAGTAGCCGCCGATGGCCCCTAAACTCTTGCTGAAGGTGCCCACGATAAAATCGACTTCGTGCGCCACGCCGGTTTCCTCGGCCAAACCCCGGCCGTGATCCCCCAGGACCCCGAGGGAGTGGGCCTCGTCCACCAGCAGGTAGGCGCCGTAGCGGGCCTTGACCGCGGCGATGGCGGCCAGCGGCGCGCGATCCCCCAGCATGCTGTAGAGCCCTTCGACAATCACCAGGGCATTGGCGGCGCGATCTCCCAGCCGTCGCAGGCGCTTGTCCAGGTCGGCCGGGTCGTTGTGACGAAAGCGGATGATATCGGCACGGCTCAGCGTGCAGCCGTCATAGATGCTGGCATGGCAGTCGGCATCGATCACGACCGCGTCGCCGGGCCCGGCCAGGGTCGCGATCATCCCCAGGTTGGCGACGTAGCCCGTGGAAAACACGATGGCATGCCGACAGCCGAAAAAATCCGCCAGCTCCTGCTCCAGGGCGACGTGCCCGCTGTAGGTGCCGTTGGCGGCCCGGGAGCCGGTGGTGCCGGTCCCGCTCTCATGCAGCGCGCGGCAGGCGGCATCGATACACACCGGGTCGAAGGTCAGCCCGAGATAGTTGTTGGTGCCGGCCAGGATCGTGCGGCGCCCGTTTACGATCGCCTCGGTGGGGGAGAGCAGCTTCTCCATCACCACATTGACGGATGCCAGGCCGAATGCGGCCAGGGTTCGCCGCGTCGCGGCCAGCTGCTGAAATTTGTCAAAAATAGCCACCGTCACTCCTCATCGATGATCCGCTGCAGTTGCAGCACTAAATCTTCAACCGTGCGAATACCGGGCAGCAGGTTGAGCGGGACCGAAATATCGAAACGGTCTTCCAGCTCTTCCAAAAGTTTCATGACCTTCAGTGAGTCGAAGTCGAGGTCCGCCACAAGGTCGGTGGCCTCACTGATGTCCTGATGCTCGGGCGCCAGGGATTTGATCAGTTCGGTGACCTGCGTCAGGATGTCTTCATTGGGTTGCATCTTGGTGTCCTTTGTTCAGCAAAGGGGGTGGCTTTCGATCCGGTCGCCAGGCAGGCGAGCGTGCGCCGCATTCCCTCCTGCAGGGGCGTAACTGGCGCCCAACCGGTCTTGCGGCAAATCGCGGCGTTATCCGCGGTCCAGTCCGAATGGGTGAGTTCGCGCACTTTGCCCGGCGTCAGCATCGGCGCGTAACCGAGCGCCCTGGCAGCGCGCAGGTTGAGGCCCGCCAAAGACCTGACCAGGATCCGGGGCAGCCTGAACCCGCGGACGGGCCGGCCGGTTACCCGTGAAACCGTTTCGATCACCTCGCGCCAGCAGTAACCACCACGGTGTCCGTCGTGGAGTTCGAAAACCTGCCCCTTCCAGACGGGCTGCTGCAGCAGGGCGATGACCGCCTCGGCCAGATCCTCTGCAAAAATCATTGAAAACCGGGTCTTTTCATCGGCCACCAGGGGCGCAATGCCCCTGGACATCCAGCGCAGGAGCGGGGCCGTTTCACGATCACCGGGTCCGTATACGACCGGCGGACGCAGCACCACCCAGGAAAGCCGCGCGGCGCCGGCTGAAAGCAGCTGTTCGCCCAAGCGCTTGCTGGCGGCATAGGGGGACACATGCGGCTCGCGAGCGGCAAGCGACGAAAGCGACAAGATGCGGGGCGCCGGGTGCAATCGGCCTGCGGCGCGCACCAACCGCGCCACGCCATCGCCATTGACAAGATTAAAAGCCTTTTCGTCAACCCCGCGGACGCGTCCGGCGCAGTGCACCACGGCATCGGCCCCGGTCATCAGCCGCGCCAGGCTGTCCGTGTCTTCGAGACATCCCGGCACCCACACCACCGGGTTTTGCGGCGGGTGGTCATGCCGGCCGCTTATGCGGTAAAGCGCCCGCACCCTGCAGCCGGCTTGCAACAGGCGCTGCATCACGGTGGCACCGATGAAACCGGTTGCTCCCGTCAGGGCCACGGTTTTGGATGGGGTGGTGGGTGAGGGCAATTGAGGGGCTTCAGGCGCGCGCAGCCGCTGCACAAACGGCCTGTTGAGGCAGACAGTCGATTTCATCCTGAATTCCAGGCATCGCCACCTTGCCTTCGGCAACACGTTGCAGAAAATCGCGTTTGGCCTCGGACCGCGCCAATTTTCCGGAGGTGGTTCTGGGCAAGGTGTTGCGCGGAACGAGTTCGATAAAGCAGTCGATGCCCAGCTCCTGGCGCACCTGGCGCCGCACCGCATTCCGAAGTTCCTCGCGATTTTCCGGACTGGTTTCGCGGCACTCGATCACCAGCACCGTTTTGTCTTCGCCGTCGGCGCCGGTTACCGGAAAGGCGGAGGCATCCGCCATCCGCACCGTCGGCTGGCTTTCGGCGATGTGTTCGAGGTCCTGGGGCCAGATATTGCGGCCGTTGATGATGATCAGGTCTTTCTGGCGTCCGGTGATGACGATGCTGCCGTCCGCGATGTAGGCCAGATCGCCGGTGTTGAGCCAGCCGTCCGGGGAAAGCACCTCGCGCGTCAGGGCCTCCTCGCCGAAGTAACCCGACATGACGCTGGGCCCCCTCACGAAAAGGCTGCCGACATGCCTTTCGGGCAGCGGCCGGCCGTTGCAATCGCGCACCTCGATTTCATGGTCCGGAAGGGGGGCCCCGCATTTCACAAACACCTTGCCCTTTGTCGGGCTGTCTGCCGCCTGCGGCAGCGCGATCGCCCGCTGGTATGGTGCCAGCGCCTCCGGGCCGACCCGGTCGATCTGAAGTCCCTCGCCGGTCGGTGGGAAGCTGACCGCCAAGGAACATTCGGCCATGCCGTAGCATGCCAGAAAGGCGTTCTTGTCGAAACCGCTGGGGGCCATCATTTCGGCGAATCGCTGCAGGGGCTCCGGGCGAATCGGTTCGGCTCCGATCCCGGCGACGCGCCATGAGGACAGGTCAAACTGGGCGCCGG
>JAWOJK010000323.1:0-6414 GCA_046481705.1 Desulfobacterales bacterium
ATCGGAATAACAACAACCGGAATGATCGTTGAACGCCAGTCGCGTAAAAAAAGGAAAATGATCAGGATCACCAGGACAAATGCCATGATAAGCGTTTCCTGGGCCTCCTTGATGGACTTTCTCTCAAAGGATGTAAAGTCAAAGCCTATCCTGACATTGTAACCGGGAGGCATTTCCTTGATTATCTGTTCGCTTCTCCTGTAAAATTCATCCACGATGGCAATGGTGTTGGCGCCCGGCTGGGGAACCACCCCGATAGCGATCGAAGGATTCAGAAATTCCTTGCAGATGGTCCGTTCATTTTCAGATCCCAGCAGGGCATGGCCTATCTCGCTGAATCGAATGATTTCGCCGTTCTCTCTTTTGACAAACCTCGATCCAAACCTTCGAGCGAATAAAAAACTTCTTTTTGTTTTCTGCCATAGCCTCCCGCTTAACATGAACAACCGCGCGCGAACAAGCCCCACGGAAGCAGGACCCGTGCTCCCATTTTGGCGTGCGATCCTCACGGGTCAAATTGCCCCGCGGCGGACCGCACCCCTTTGGGCCTCGGCCAAAAGGTGGTCCAGCTCCAGGGGCGCGGGTTTGGCGGGGTCCCGCACCAGGCCGAGGGCCTTGCGGGCGCAGCGGTTGACGCACACCCCGCAGCCCATGCACACCGCGACATCGATGGCGGGGCAACCGCCCTCCTCCCAGGTGATGGCCCCGAACGGGCAGCGCTGCGCGCACAGCCCGCACTGCACGCAGCGCTCGGCCTCCAGCCGGCTGAGATACCCCGAGGAAGCCAGCATCGGCACCCCCTTGCGCATGGCCTGCATGGCCCCGCAGCAGCAGGCGCAGCAGTTGCAGATGGCGTAAAAGCGCCCGAAGAGCACCTCCTTGAAAAAGGCGTGGTGCACGTGCCCCCGGCGGACCTCGGCTTTCAGGACCGCCACGGCCTCGGCGGCGCTGACCCAGCGCGCCCGGCGGGGGTGGTGCGCGACGATAAAGCCGGCAAACGGCTCGCCGACAACCAGACAGACGTCCAGCGGCAGGCAGGGGGTGGGCCGTGAACTGCGGCAGGGGCATTCCAGCAGGGCGATGTGATCCGGGTTGCGGATCACGATGTCGCGGGCCAAGTGGTAGGGGATCACGTGGTCCAGATCGGTCAGGCGGATGGGCCGGTCGATGGTCACCAGCTGCCGGGCGGCGTCCAGGGGAACCACTTTGCCGTGGTAAGTGTCGGCAAAGGTGATGGCTTCGGCGCAAGCCGGCCGGTGGTCGAGCAATCGGGCCAGCAGGGGCACCAGGAACCCGAAAAGCCGCACCGCCCGGTGCTCGCCGGTGCCGATGCCGATGTACAGATAAACCCAGCGGGCGTAAACGTAGCCGTGCAGGAAATCCAGCAGACCGTAGCCGGGTGTGGCGCGCGCCTCGCGGATAAACGCCCGGGTGGCGGGCAGGATTCGAAACGGCCGCAGCAGCCGGCGCCCCCAACCGCCCAACCTGGAAAAAATGGCCGAAAACGAGGGTTGCATGGCGCCGGCCTCACTGGCAACAAGCGGATCAGGGCGGTTGGGCAGAATGGCGCGGCTAGCGCAGGCGCACGAACGGGTTGCTGCGCTTCTCCTGGCCGATGGTCGTGGCCGGCCCGTGACCGGTGTAGACCGTGGTTTCGTCGTCGAGGGTGAACAGCTTCGTCCGGATGCTGGCGATCAGGGTGTCATAGTCGCCGCCGGGGAAATCGGTGCGGCCGATGGAGCCGTAGAAAAGGGCGTCACCGACAAATACGCACCGGTCCGTGTGGAAGGAAATCCCGCCCGGGGTGTGCCCCGGGGTGTGCAGCACGGTGAGCGCGATGTCGCCGAAGGTCACGCGGTCGCCCTCGGCCAGGGTGCGGTCGGGCGGCGGCGAATTCTGCGCCGACAGACCAAAGGCCGCGGCGCTGCTCGCCAGTTGGCCCAGCATCGCGGCGTCCGCGGCGTGAATCAACACGTCGGCGCCGGTGGTGTCCTTGAGGTGCCGGTTTCCGCCGACATGGTCGAAGTGGCCGTGGGTGTTGAGAATGTGCTTGAGGGTCAGTTTTTCACTGGCCAGGGACATCAGGATTTTGTCGGTTTCGTCGCCGGGGTCGATGACCGCCGCCTCACGGGTCCGCTCGCAGCCCAGAATAAAACAGTTGGCCATGATCGGCCCAACGGTCAGTTGCTTGATGATCACGGTGTCCTCCCTTTGGGTTCAGTCGTCCAGGTCCTGCCGGGCCCGGGCAATCATTTCCAGCAGGCTTTGGATCTTGGGCCGCGGCGTGCGCTGCAGCAGTTGTGCGACCGTTTCGGCCGGCAAGTTGGCCTGCAGATAGGCCGCGACGTCAAAGATCTCCCACCAGCAGTCGAGGAGCTTGCCGCAGGGCGCGCCGGGCTGGTCGCCGCCGTGGTCACGGCAGTACGCGAAGCGCACCGGCCCGCCCAGGCGCGGGCAGCGCCGCTCACACTCGTCCCAGCGTCGATCCATTGCGACGGCCTCCGGATCAGCCCCGTTTGAGGTGCGCCGGTTTGGGGTAATGGGCAAAGACCTTTTCCGATTCGGATATGACCCCTTCGGGCAATTCGAAATTGCTGAGCTGCCCGGCGAGGAATTTGTCGTAGGCCCCCAGGTCCAGCAGCCCGTGTCCGCTCCAGTTGAAAAGGATGACCTTCTCGCGCCCCTCCTCTTTGGCCTTTTGGGCCTCTTCGATCACGGTGGCCAGGGCGTGGGTGGTTTCCGGGGCCGGGATGATGCCCTCGCTGCGCGCCAGGGTAATGCCGGCCGCGTAGGATTCCAGCTGGTTGACGGATTTGGGCGTCAGCAACCCCTCGTCCACCAGCTGGCTGACCGTCGGGGCCATGCCGTGGTAGCGCAGCCCGCCGGCGTGCAGCGGCGGCGGCATGAAGCTGTGCCCCAGGCTGTGCATCGGCAGAAGCGGCGTGTAGCCGGCGGTGTCGCCGTGGTCGTAGACAAACGGCGCCTTGGTGAGGGTCGGGCAGGCCGCCGGCTCCACCGGGTAAATTTCGATGGCCTTGCCGTTGATCTTGTCAAGCACGAACGGGAACGCCAGCCCGGCAAAATTGCTGCCGCCGCCGGCGCAGCCGATGATGACATCGGGGTAGTCGCCGACCTTGGCCAGCTGCAGCTTGGCCTCCAGCCCGATGATGGTCTGGTGGAGCATGACGTGATTGAGCACGCTGCCCAGCGAGTAGCGGGTCTTGCCGCTGGTGTCGCTCACGGCGGCCTCGATGGCCTCGCTGATGGCGATTCCCAGGCTTCCGGGGGTGTCCGGGAATTTTGCCAGGATCTCCCGGCCGGCCCGGGTTTCGTTGCTGGGGCTGGCCACGCAGCGTCCGTTCCAGACCTCCATCATGGATTTGCGGTAGGGTTTCTGGTCAAAGCTCACCCGCACCATGAAGACCTTGCACTCCAGCCCGAACTGGGCGCAGGCAAACGAAAGGGCGCAACCCCACTGTCCGGCCCCGGTTTCGGTGGTGATCCGCTCGATGCCGGAAATCTTGTTGTAGTAGGCCTGGGGCACGGCGGTGTTGGGTTTGTGGCTGCCCGGCGGGCTGACGCTTTCGTTTTTGAAATAGATCCGCGCCGGGGTGTCCAGCACCTTTTCCAGGGACAGCGCACGCACCAGGGGCGAGGGACGCCAGATGCGGTAAACCGACTGGACCGCATCGGGAATGTCGATCCAGCGTTGGGTGCTGACCTCCTGCTCGATCAGCTTCATCGGAAACACCGGCGCCAGATCTTCGGGCTTGATGGGGTTGCCGTCCGGTCCCAGCGGCGGGTTGAGCCTGATGTCGGCAAGAATATTGTACCATTGCCGGGGCATCTCGTCTTCGGTCAGAAGTATTTTGCGATCTGTCATGGCGTTTCCTGTTTCAGGCTGGGCGCCGCCTCGCTTCTTTCCGCGGCCGTGCCGTCGGTCGTCTGCTTTTTCAGCGCCAGGTGAATGCTGTCGAGGATTCCGTTGATGAACGCGCCGGATTCCTCGGTCCCGTATTTCTTGCCCACATCGATGGCCTCGTTGATCGAGACTTTCGGCGGAATGTCGTCGCAGAAGAGCATTTCAAAGACCGCCACGCGCAGGACATTGCGATCGACGCCGGACATCCGGCTGATTTTCCAGTTGCTGGAAAAGCGTTCGATCAGGGCGTCGATCTCCGCCTTTTTCAGGATCACCCCTTCGACCAGGGCTTGGTAAAACGGCAGGAACTTGGGCGACGGATTGAAGTTTTGGCAAAACATGGCCACCGCCGATTCCGGCTTCACCGCACCCGTGTCCAGGTAGAAGAGGGTCTGCATGGCGAGTTCTCGGGCTTTGCGTCGGCTGCTGATCATCAGGCCTGCTCAACGGCCTCCATCAGGTTGACCATCTCCACGGCGGCCATCGCCGCGCTCCAGCCCTTGTTGCCGGCCTTGGTGCCGGCGCGTTCAATGGCCTGTTCGATGGTATCGGTCGTAAGGACGCCGAAGATCACCGGAACCCCCGTCTCTAAAGTCACACCGGCGATGCCCTTGGACACCTCGGCGCTGACGTAGTCGAAATGCGGCGTGGCGCCCCGGATCACGGCCCCCAGGCAGATGATCGCCTGGTAGCTTCCCTTGATCGCCAGTTTTTTGGCCACCAGGGGGATCTCGAAGGCCCCCGGCACCTTGACGAGGTCGATGTCATTTTCGTTGGCACCGCAGCGTACCAGGGCATCCAGGGCCCCGCCCACCAGCCGGTCGGTGATGAAATCGTTGAAGCGGCCGGCGACCAGCGCGAATTTCTTGCCGTCGGCGCGCAGCTTGCCTTCGATTGTGTTCGGCATATACCTCCTCCCTGATCTTTTTTGACGGATCCCGACTGCCCCACGCGGGTCAGGGTTTGACGTCGAAATTGAGGGTGTGGCCCATCTTGAGTTTCTTGCACTCCAGATAACAGCGGTTGTAGTCGTTGGGCTCGATCTCGATGGGCACCTGTTCGACGATGCTGAGCCCGTAGCCCTGGAGTCCGATCATTTTTTTGGGGTTGTTGGTCATCAGGCGCATTTTACGGACCCCCAGATCCACCAGCACCTGGGCGCCGATGCCGTAGCTGCGCAGATCGGGTTTGAACCCCAGGGCCTCGTTGGCCTCCACCGTGTCCAGCCCCTGGTCCTGCAGCGCGTAAGCCTTGAGCTTGTTGACCAGCCCGATACCCCGGCCTTCCTGGCGGATATAGAGCAGCACGCCTTCGCCTTCGCGTTCGATCTTCTGCATCGCCCGGCGCAGCTGGTCGCCGCAGTCACAGCGCATGGAGCCGAAGATGTCGCCGGTCAGACACTCCGAGTGCACCCGCACCAGAACGGCCCGGTCGGGCCGGATCTCGCCCTTGATGAGCGCAATGTGCTGCAGGTCCTCGACATCGTTTTCGTACACGACGGCCCGGAAATCGCCGGCCACCGCGGTGGGGATCGTGACCTCGACCGCACGGTGAACGAAAGACTCGGTCCGCATCCGGTATTCGATCAGATCCGCGATGGTGCAGATCCCGATGCCGTGGGTGGCGCCGAAGGCTTCCAGCGACGGCAGCCGCGCCATGCCACCGTCTTCATCCATGATTTCGCAGATCACGCCGGCGGGCTTCAAACCGGCCAGGCGCGCGAGATCCACCGAGCCCTCGGTCTGACCGGCACGCACCATGACCCCCCCGCCGCGCGCCCGCAAGGGAAAGATGTGCCCCGGCCGCACCAGGTCCTGGGGCCGGGCGGTGTCGGCCACCGCCGTCAGGATCGTGGTGGCGCGGTCGGCGGCCGAGATCCCGGTGGTCACCCCGCAACGGGCTTCGATGGAGACCGTGAAACCGGTTTCAAACTGCGAGGTGTTGTGGTCCACCATCAGCGGCAGGTCCAGGGCATCGAGTTTTTCGCCCGTCATCGACAGGCAGATCAGCCCGCGCCCGTACTTGGCCATGAAGTTGATGGCCTGCGGCGTGACCATTTCGGCGGCCATGGTGAGATCGCCCTCGTTTTCGCGGTCTTCGTCATCCACCAGGATCACCATCTTGCCTGCGCGGATGTCCGTGATGGCCTGTTCGATTGAAATTTTCGGCATTCTTTCTGTTTTCTCCCCCAAGGAAAAGTGGTTGAACGCATAAAAAGTGCAATACCCGGCCATTTCGCCGGTTCAGAGAAAACCGTTTTTGGCCAGGAGGGTCATGTCGATCCCGCTCGGGTAAGCCTCCCCGGCACCTGGGGACCCCGTGCGGTGGGCTGTGAACCGCTCCACGTACTTGCCGATCAGGTCGGTCTCGATGTTGACCGCCGCGCCAATCGGTTTAAAGCCCACCGTGGTGAGCATGGCGGTGTGGGGGATGATGCTGACCTCGAATCCCCCGCGTGCCACACGGTTGAGGGTCAAGCTGACCCCGTCGAC
>JAWOJK010000364.1:0-4712 GCA_046481705.1 Desulfobacterales bacterium
GGAAGTTCATCAGGTCCTCGAGGGTCAGCCCGTAGCCGGTGAGATACAGCAGGCTGTATAGCAGCATGGAGGCATGCCCGCTGGAGAGCACGAACCGGTCGCGGTTGACCCAGGCCGGATTCTGGGGATTGTGAACCAGAAAACGGTGCCAGAGGACGTAGCCCGCCGCGGCCAGCCCCATGGGGGCCCCGGGGTGGCCGGAGTTGGCCTTCTGTACGGCGTCCATCGAAAGGCCGCGGATCGTGTTGATGCATATATCTTCCAGGGTACAGCGATGCGATGATGGGCCTGCGCTCATTTCGGGGATCTCCTGCATGGGTCAAAAAATGGGGGGTTCAGCCGGTTGAAGGCCTCTGTACACCGCTTTGAAGGCCGTTGCAACCAATTTGGGCGCCGCCGGTGCGGCCGAGGGGTTTGGCAGAACGGCGACCCAAAGCGACTGAAGCCCTTGGCGGTTTGCGGCCCCAGGCTGCCACGCTCAGGGTTTACAGGGCGCGCAGGTATTCGGGCTTGAGGGCGACCTTGCCCGACAGGGCCTGATCGATCAGCTGCAGGGTGGACTCTTTATCCCGGGGCAGGCGGGCCTTGATGGGAAGGTAGTTGGACGCGTGGTTGGCGTGAAAAAGCCCACGGGAAAGGGTGGTGTGGGCGATCATGGCCCCCAGCTCCTGGAGCATTTCCACCGGGGTGAGCAGCGGGAAGCTGCCGGCGGCAAAATCGGCGTGCAGCGGGGTGCCGGGGATCAGCATCAGACTGAGCGCACCCACATATTCCGGATCGATGGCGCTCAGCACCCGCCCGGTCTCGCGGGCATGGATCAGAGAGCGCTCGCGCCCGGCGATTCCCAGCAGCACCGTGACCGACAGCTTGATCCCGGCGGTGCGGATCTTGCGCCCCATCTGAATCATGGTTTCGGCCGTGACCCCCTTGCGGATCTGCCTGAGGGTCGCATCGTCTCCGCTTTCCAGGCCCAGGTAGGCGATGCCCAGGCCCTGCTCGTGAAGTTCGCCGAGTTCCTCCGGTGTTTTGAGCCCGATGCTCTTGGCATTGGCGTAAACCCCTACCCGGGTGACCCACGGCAGCTGCCGGCGGATTTCCTGAAGAATGCCAAGAAGCCTTTTCTGGGGAACGATCAGGGCGTCGCCGTCGCACAGAAATACCCGCCGCTGGCGCTGGCAGTAGGCCGCGGCAAAGGCGATGTCCTCCAGGATCAGCTCGTCCGGTTTGATTCGGAAGCGCTCGCCCTTGTAAGCCCCGCAGAACGTGCACTTGTTGTGCGAGCAGCCGACGGTGACCTGCAGCAGGATGCTGTTGGCCTCGCTGGGGGGGCGAATGATATTGCCTTCGTAGTGCATCAGGTCGCCTCCAGGGTGACCTCGCGACTGTCGCGGGCCAGGACGGCGTCTTGCAGGAAGTTCCAGACGGCAGCACCGGACGCCGAGGGCGGCTGTTTGCCGAGCGCAACCTGGTGATAGAGCGCAACCCCTTCGGGGTCATCGGGGTGGATTTTCTGATCGAGCAGCAGCAGCCGGTTCTCGGCCGTTTCGAACAGAATCAGGGGGCCATACGCCGGCCGGCCCTGTTCTGCGGCGGCCGCAGCGCTCCAGATTTCGCAGCGGCCGATTTTAAGCGCCTTGGGGGGTGGCTGCAGCCCCAAAATCGCTGCAAAAAGCGTCAGGGTTTCGGAAACCGTTTCGGTATTGCCCAGCTCCAGCGCGGTCCGGCCCTCGGCCGCGAGGGCCTCGACATCCGCCGCGCTGAAATGCAGGTCCAGCTGCTGCAGGCACAGGTGGCGGATGGTGGCGGCCGAGCGCTCCTTTTTGCTGACGACCACGTCGGTGTCGTTCAGGATCTTAATGATGTTGCGGACGTTGAGCATTTCCTTGACGGTCGGGCTCTTGCGCAGGGCGACGTCCGCCGCGCCGCTTTGATAGACCGGCAGGTCGTTGTCCAGCACCAGGACCTGGTCCTCGCCGGCCTCGGTCTTGAAAAAGTAGAGATCCAGATCCCGCTCACGCCGGGATTCGAAACCCCCGATCGCCAGCAGCCGGCGCATGGCATCCTTGTCGGTGCGCCGCTCGCTGCCCGGCGGCCCGATGGACTGCAGCACTGCGTGGTAAAGCCCGTCAATTTCGATTTTCTGGAGAAGATTGGCTTTAAATGACATACCGCCTCCACACGCTGTGGGTGGCCGCCAGAATGCTAGCGGCCAGGGTTTCGGGCAAGTGACTGTCACCCGCACTGTAAACTACAATCTGTGAAACTAATACAGACCACCCGTGGTGTAAACCACCTGCGTTGCGAAAGCCCCGCGATCATGGCGCCGCAATGCTCGCGCTCGGACCCCGCCGCAGGCAGCCGGCGGCGAAGAGCAGGCCGCCGGCCAGGGCCGTCAGGGCGCTGAAGACGAAAAGCGCATGCGCCCCGATGCTTTCATAAAAAAACCCGTTCAAAAAAAACCCGACCATCATTCCCAGGCCGTAGGTCACGGCGTTGTTGAGGGCCTGCCCGAGGGTCTTGGCATTATCCGGCGTCAGGCGGTCGATGTAGAGAATGCTGGCCATGTGGAAGGAGCCGTAGGTCACGGCATGCAGCACCTGGGTCGCCAGGATGAGCCACGGGGACTGCACCGCGGCGAGCAGCAGCCAGCGCAGGGTGGCCACGGCGAAGGAGAAGAGCAGAACCTTTGCGAGTGAAAACCGTTTGAAAAGGACATCCGAGCGGATCATCACCAGGATCTCGGCGCTGGAGGCCAGCGCCCAGGCGGCGCCGATGAAAGTGCCCCCAAAGCCAAGGTCGGCCAAGTGAATGGAAAAAAACCCGTAGTAGGTGCCATGGCTGACCAGCATCAGGAACGCGCTCAAAAGAAAAACCAGCACCTCCTTTTGGGCCGCAACGCCGGGGCGAAATGTCGGGGTCAGCTGTTTCTGCCGACTTCCGGCCGGCAGAAACAGCGACCCCAGCGCCTGCAGGAGCGCACCGGCCAAAACCAGGTAGAGAATCATGCGGATCGAAAAAAGGTCGACAATCTTTCCCAGCACCAGCACCGTCAGAATGAAGCTGATGGAGCCCCAGGCGCGGATTTTACCGTAAGCCTGCTTGCGGGCGCCGAGAATTTCCATGGTGAAGGTTTCCAGAAAGGGGATCACCGGCGCAAAAAAAATACCGTAGCCCACGGTTATGGCCAGCATAAGGTGAAAATCGGTGGTAAAGAGAAAAAGCCCCCAGAGGGCCGTGCTGGCAAACTGGCAGAAGATGAAAATCGGCCGACGACAGCCGTAGCGGTCTGCCAGAATGCCCCAGACCAGCGGAAAAACGACCGAAACGACCGACCGCAGCGCCGACAGGACGCCGATCTGCATCCCGCTGAAGCCGATGCGGTGGCAGTAAAGGTTGAAGAAGGGCAGAAAAATGCCCAGCACCCCGAAGTAGAGAAAGTACTGGGAGCGGATCACCCACCGTAAATAACGGGCCTGTGCAGGTGTCGTCATGGATGTGTCGCCCCCCGGGGTCAGCTCGCCGCGCCATCGATCGGGCGATGGTGAAACCGGCGCCCAGCGGGGCGCGCGAAGAAGTCGGCAAGCCGGATTGCCAGCGTTTTCAGTCACCGGAACATACCAGGAAAAGACGTTTCCGAAAAGCCCCCGGCGGCCGATCGGGTCGGCAGCCAAACGGGCCAACAAGGTGCCGGCCCCATCGGCTGCAGGCGGCTGCCAGCGGGTGCCAGGAACCCCCTTGTGCTCGCAGCGCCTTGACGCTCGTCGCTGGGCGGCTACTTTAGCTTTACAAAACCCGGGTGCGATGTTATTTTCTTTCAATTTGACGAGTAAAATCTCGCTTTCTTTACCCGCAACCGCAGGAGCCGGAAATGGACTTTATCAAAATTCGCTTTGGAGATGATTTTGATCAATTGGGTTCCAAATTCGAAAAAACCATCGAGGAGATGTTCCGCTCGGTCGGCCCCATGTTCAACTGCTCGGAATGCTCCTGGAAACCCCAAATGGACATGTACGAAACCGCCCGGGAGATCCTTATTCTGGCTGAAATCGCCGGTGTTCGCAAGGAGGACCTGGATCTGGAAATCAGCAGCAAAGCCGTCAAGATCTGCGGCCGACGCAAAGAGCTGCCGGAAATGGTGAAGGGCACCTACCGGCTGGCAGAGATCCAGTACGGCCACTTCGAGCGCTTCCTTTTCCTATCGGCGCCGGTGGATACCGAAAAGGTGACGGCGCTCTATTCCAACGGCTTCCTCAAAATAACCCTGCCCAAAATGTTGTCCGACAAAACCCATAAAATTTCCATCACCGAAGGGTGACCCCCGGAGTCGGCAAATTTAATGAAGCGGTAAAAAGTCAAAATTGGGGATGGTGGTGTAGAAAGTTCAAGTTCAAGGCGCGCAAATCTCGAGGAGTGAGGCGTACTATTGTACGCCGCAGCGACTTCGAGATGCAGCGCAACGCAGAAATTGGACTTTTTGCGGAACCGTCACATCTGAGACCCGCGCCGGGCGGCCCGGCCGCCACCCGAACCTCAAATTTCAGGAAGGTTCCATGATCGTTCCCGTCATTCTGGCCGGCGGTTCCGGCACGGCCCTCGTGCGGGGCGATCACGTCGTCGCCCATGGCGTCGGGTCCGAAGCGGCGGACGCTGGCGTGCGTGAGCACCGTGTCGAGGACGCCGCGGGAGCCGGGGGCCAGGGCGGCGACGCCGGC
>JAWOJK010000393.1:0-8442 GCA_046481705.1 Desulfobacterales bacterium
CCGGAAATGCGGTGGGGGCGGTCTGCTCCCGCATCTCGGAGACCATGACCCTGAGGATACAGCCCATGAGCGACGGGGGGTTCCAGTACGTGACCCCTTTCGGGGACACCCAGGAGTTCCTCCGCGTGGAGGACGCCATCGCCAAGGCCCAGGAACTTACCGGACAGCATGTGCGGCGCAGGGCGGACCATGCCGGGGCCAAGGACATAGCTCTGAGAATGGACGTCCGGGAGGTCCGCTTCAAGGACCAGATGGGGATGGAGCACGTGAACTGGATCGATGTCACCGCCCGGGCCACCGGGGAACCGCGTTGAACGAGATAATAAATAAACCGCAGAAGGATTAGATGGCGTGGCCTCGCCGAAGGTATACTTCACCGACATGAACACCTGCCAGGGCAGCAACCTGCTGCAGAAGATGGAGAGGTTGCTGCGCCGGGCGGGACTGCAGCGCATGGACCTGGACGGCAAGCTAGTGGCAATAAAATTGCACATGGGCGAGCCGGGGAACCTGGCCTACATCCGACCGAATTTGGCGGCCGTGATGATAAGGATGATCAAGGAGAAGGGGGGCAAACCCTTCCTGACCGACTGCAACACCCTGTACCTGGGGAAGAGGTCCAACGCGGTGGACCACCTGAACAGCGCCATGGAGAACGGTTTCAACCGCATCGCCGTGGGTTGCGACGTCATAATCGCGGACGGCCTCCAAGGGAACGAACAGAGGGAGATCGTCATCGATAAGGAGCTGTGCCGGACGGCCAAGATCGGAAGCGCCATCGCCGACGCTGATGTCGTCATCTCCCTGAGCCACTTCAAGGGTCACGACCTCACCGGTTTCGGCGGGGCGTTGAAGAACCTGGGCATGGGAAGCGGCAGCCGCTGCGGGAAGATGGAGATGCACGCCTCCTCCCAGCCCGAGATCAACGCGAAGAAGTGCGTTGGCTGCGGCCTATGCGTGAGGAACTGCCCGGAGAAGGCCATAACCCTCACCGACAAGAAGAAGGCGCTCATCGACCATTCCAAGTGCGTGGGCTGCGGGCAGTGCGTGGCCGTCTGCAGGTACGGAGCGCCGGAGGTGGAATGGGAGGGATCGTCGGAGGTCGTCAACAAGAAGATTGCCGAGTACGCTTACGCCGTGGTGCACGGCAAGCCGTCGCTGCACGTCTCGGTAATCATGGACGTGTCTCCGAACTGCGACTGCTGGCCCTTCAACGGCGTGCCCATCGTCCCGGACATAGGGTTCGCCGCCTCCAAGGACCCGGTGGCCCTGGACATGGCCTGCGCCCATCTGGTCAACGAGGCCGCGGTGGGACATGGAAGCGTGCTGGACGTGAAAGGGGCAAAGAGAGGCGACAAGTTCAAGGCCGTCCATCCCACAACCGACTGGATGACCGGCGTGGACCACGCCCAGAGGATAGGACTGGGAAGGAAGGATTACGAACTGGTCCGCGTCAATTGATTGTAAAAGATATTATTGGCGATTGCGTTCCGGGCTCATGGTCGACTTTCGCCCCTTCCGTCCGTTCATCCCCCGCCTAGGCCTAGGCGAAGGAATGATAGACCGCGTCTCCCCGCCCTACGACGTCATATCCCCGGAGGAGCTGGCGCGGCTGAGGTCGAACCGTTTCAACGTCACCAACATCACGCTCGGCGGCGTCGATGGCGATTACGCCGCCGCGGGCCGGGCTCTCGCCTCCTGGATAGATGATGGCGGCCTTTCACAGGACCGCCGTGATGCGTTCTACATCTACAAGCAGACCTTCTGCCAGGGGGAGCTTTGCTGGCAGCGCACTGGCATCATAGGGACCCTGGCCGCCATGGGATACACGGACGGCGTGGTGCCTCACGAGGAGACCTTCCCCAAGGTCAAGGAGGACCGCCTGAACCTGTTGAGGGGGACGGAGACGCACTGCGAGTCCATCTTCGGCATATTCGACGAGATATCCGCCGGGCTCCGCGACCGCATCGAGGACGTGGAGACCAAGGTGCTGGACTTCAACGATCCCCAGGGCGTAAGGCACTGCCTGTTCCGGGTGTGCGATCCGGAGACCGTTTCGGCCATCTCCGAGGAGCTGAAGAATAAGTGAAATCCGAGCCGCCTTCTTTTTCGGCGGCGCTATCCACCAGGGCAAAACCTGACGGGTCCACCAGGAGAATGCGGGTGTAAATGGGGTCGCCGTGCAGGCATTTTTCACTGATGGTGCTCTCAAATCTCTGGCGAATGTTGAATAAGCTCGCCTTCAACCCGTAGGCTTCCGACATTCCCACGGACTTGTTGATAAAGAAGGTCGAGATTTCAGGCGAAGCCGCAAGCATCCGCAAATCGTATTTGCGCTCGGAAAAGAAATAGGCGATGGCGGTCGCATGATTTTCAAAACCGAGGTCATAACTCTCGAGGCTGGATGCGCGCAGGGCTTTCTGGCTGCAGTAATTGGAAGTCAGCAGAAACCCGATCAAAACCACCAAAAACAGGCAGCCCAAAAGCAGCCCCAGGGGTCTTCTGCGGGTTTCTGAAACCTGTTTTTCAGATGGCCAAGGCATTCTGGTCCCATAAACGGAAAGCTGCAGACTATGGGGCCCTTAAACCCCTCAAAGAGGGGTCGGAACGCACGCGGTCGGAAGATGGGCGAGATCGGGCAGTGTTCTGTGTCGAGGCCCGGCATGCATTCCCGATTCTCAGCCTTTGAAAAAGCTGCCGTAATAGCTGAAAACCGAAGGATAGTATTTGCGCACGAGGGAATCATAGTTCCCGTCGGCCTTGAATCGCTCGAAAAACGCATCGAAGGCCCGGCGCAGATTCGGCGCGCTTTTGGGAAATGCGCAGGCCATCTCCTGGGGAGTGGAAAGCGGGCCGATGACCTTGATCCTGCCGGGCCAGTTTTCAAGGGCGATCAGCGCCACCGGCACATCCATCATCGTTGTTTCCGCCATCCCGGCCATGACGGCCGGAATCATCTCATCCAGGTTGCGGTTTCCGGGAAAAAATTTGACCAGTGCGCCTGCTTCATCCAAGGCGTAAAGGCTGGGATCGAGGCAGCTGTCCTGCAACCCGAGAACACTTTTTCCCTGCAAAAGCGCTTTGACCGTCTGGATGTCTCGGTCGATATCGCCCGACGGGATGATGGGCTGCAGGTCCGAATCCTCCCTGGCAATCAGCCAAACACCGGTGGGGAAGGTCGGCGTGGAAAAATCGACGATTTTTTGACGCCAGGCCAGAACCGTGAGACCGGCGGCGATCAGGTCGCCCCGCACAGGGGCCTCGGCGATGATCTCAACGTCATCCCCGCGGGCCCTGGCGGATTGTCCGCTAAGATCCGCAATAATCTGGGACCAGCTGGTCTCGACAAATTCGTACTGCACGCCGAGATGCTCGGCAAAAGACCTGACCAGTTCAACATCAAGACCGGCGTTTTCACTGACCACAAAATTGGCGTAGCGTATGCCGAGGTGCCGCAGTTTCCCGGCCCGGATAACCGCTTCCAGGTCGTCAGCGCCGGCGTCGTGGCCGTAAGCCGTGATCATGAGGATTGCCGTTGCCAGCAGCAGACGTAAAACGCCTGAAGTGATCACCGACCGCATGCCGAATTTCGGACCAACCTGCACCCCGCGCCAGTTCGTTGTGCTCATGGTACCGATTCCTTCGAGCCGCTGGTGACCGCCCGCTGTTAGGGTCGCAGTAAAAAATAATTCCTGGCTAACCTTGCATTTTTCTTGGTTATTTTCAAGTCGAAATTAAAAATTGTCCATTTGGCCTGAACGGGTTTTTATTTTGGGAATTGGGGCCAATGAACCGTTATCTTTTCCCGCTGCATCCGGGGGCCTCAGGGTCGCGGGCCGTTTGCGCCGGGGCCTGGAAGTCAAGGGTCACCTGGTAGACGCCGTGCACCAGCCGGGCCTGCAGCGCGCAGCCCTCGATTTTTTCGAAAACCCGCAGCATGCTTTTGTTCTGGGCGAGGACATCCGCGGTGAAGCCCTTTAGCTGCCGCTCCCGGGCGAGGCGGCACAACATGCGGCAAAGGAAGGTGGCGATACCGATTTTCTGGTAATCTTCGTCCACCACGAAGGCGACCTCGGCATACGGATCGCTGAGCTCCTGTCTGGCAAATCGGCCTTCGGCGACCACACCGCCGTGGCCGGGTGCGCCCACCAGTCCGACGATGGACAACACCCGGCTGTAGTCGACGTTCACGTACTCCTGCATGCGGGCGTGGGGCATGATCTTGAGGGGCGTGAAGTAGCGGGTGTAGACCGTTGTTTCCGAGAAACGGTAGAAGAGGCGGCGCATTTCCTCCTCGTCCGAGGGTTTGATGGCCCGGAAGCGCACCGCCACACCCCCCGCGAAGGTGTGCTGCGCAGCGATTTCGGCCGGGTAGAGATGCGCGCTTTCCGCCAGGTAGATCTGGTCGGGGTAGATGATCCGCCGTTTTTTGGCCTCCGCCACCAGGGCGCCGCGGTCATCGGGGTGGGCGATGTCGATCAGCGCCTGGGCGCGCTCGCGTACACTGCGACCGCTCAGGCTGACGATGCCGTACTCGGTCACGATCATGCTCACGGCTTCCCAGAGGCTGAACTGGTTGGGGACCTCGCGCACCGATGCGAGGATGTTCGGCTCGCCCCTGCGGTTGCGGCTGGGCAGGGCGAAGATGGTCCGCCCGCCTTCGGAGAGCAGCGCGCCGTTGAAGAAGTCGACCACCTCACCCGGTCCGGAGCCGACGTTGCCCTTGCCGGTGTGCAGCGCGATGCGCCCGGAAAGGTCCACCTTGCGTGCCGGCAGGACCGCCACATAACGCGGGTTGCGGCTGATGTACAGGGGGTTGAACACCCGGTCGATGGACTGGAATTCCACCAGCGGATTGTTGTCCAGCCAGGCCATCAGCGCGCTGGTGCCGATGGCGTAGGAGGTCAGGGATTTGCCCGGGTAGGTTCGCTGGAAGCGATTGGTCACGGCGCCGCATGTGACCAGGTCCATGAGGCTGTCGAAGAAAAACGGGGTGTGAATTCCCAGATCGCGCTTGTGGGTCAGGTGGTGGCTGAGCGCCTCGTACAACGGTCCGACGGAAAACCCGATGCAGCTGCCGTCTTCAATGGTTGCGGCCACGTTGGCGGCCACCTTTTCGTAGACGGCGTCCGGCTTCCAGCGGTCAAAATAAATCGGCGGCTGGCCGGCTTCCACCAGCAGGTCGAAGGCCGAGATATGGACAAAGGTGTCACCGAAGGTCCGGGGCACCCACGGGTTGATCTCGCCCACCACCAGCGAGGCCTGCTCGATGGCCAGTTTGCCGGCGTCGATGCACACCCCCAAACTGCAAAAGCCGGCGTCGTTGGGCGGGGTGATCTGGACAAAGGCGGCGTCGATGGGAATCTGGCCGGAGCGGATGATGCCGGGGATCTGGTAATAGCGGCTGGGGATGAAATCGGCCAGCCCCTCGGTAATCGCCTCGCTGGCCTCCCAGCCGGTAAAAAAGGTTTTCAGGCGGTATTTATCGGAATCCCGGGCTTTGAGGGCGATGGCGGCCCCCAGGCTGACCAGCTGAAACAGCTCCAGGTCCTTGAGGTTGTAGGCCGTGGATTCCCGCAGATGCTTCAGCAGCGTCCGCGGCTCCCCCACACCGGTGCCGATGAAGATCCGCATGCCGGGGGTGATTTTGGCCAGCACCTTTTCGGGCGTGCTCACGTGCCGTCGCCATTCCAGGGGGTTTTCGATTTTCATTCTTCCCCCCGGGCCTTCAGCAGCTCCCCCCACGTGTGGCGCTCGAGAAAAGATCCGGCCACCTGGCCCTCCATCTCCTGGAACATCGAAAGCGGTACGCTGAAGGTCAGGAGGTTGTCGCCCAACTGGCGGCGAACGGCGACCCGCGCGGAAAGGTCGGTCAACCCCACCACGGCGCGCGGGGTTTCGGATTGCGCCTCACGCAACGGGTAAATTCCGATGGTCTGGCAGCCGGCGGCAAACGGGATGATGACGTTTTGGTTGTCGCCGCGGCCGTAGTTGGCCAGTACCACCAGGGCGGACAACTGGTCGGGGTCGGCAAAGAAGGTGATGACTTTCGGCGGATCGCTTTTGGCGTCCAAATCCCCAAGCGGTTTGAAGACCACCGTGGCGGCGGGGATGTCGGTGATGGGCAGGCAGTCGATGAATTGTTGCACCCGCTCCGGGGACTTGAGGTAGCGCTCACCCTTGACAAAGTTGTCATGGGCTTCGGGGCGCAGGTGGGGCTTGATTTTTTCGGCCACCTGCCGGCCGGTTTCCCAGAGGTCGTTGCCCGAGGAGAGAAAGTGGCAGAAGCACGCCTGGCCGCCGGGGAAATTCAGGTACTGGTTGCCGAACCCCATGCCGACCCCCCCGCCGAAGCAGCCGAAAGTCCGGCGGTCGCAGGCGGCGGATTTGCCCCGGGCGGCGTGCGCCACCAACCACATGATGCAGCCCCACTTGCCTTCCTTGAACTGGATGGCGCCCTCGGGTGTTTTATCCGACCACAACAGCGCCACCGGCTGGTGGCGCAAACGGAGGGCCTGTGCGATCTGACTTTGCATGCTTCTGCTCCTATGCGATGGCGAATGCTCTGACCGGGAAGCTGCCGAGTCCCGTGACTTTGACCGGGACCGCAAAAAAGCTGAAACCCTTGTCGGGGAGCGCCTCCAGGTGGCAGAGGTGTTCCACGATGGGGATCCCGGCGCCCAGCAGCAGGGTGTGGGCCGGTCGCGCGCCGTCTTCGGTGTCGTCGATATTGAGCGAATCGATGCCCACCAGCACGGCACCGGCCTGCCTGAGGTGCGTTGCCGCGCCGCGGGTCAGATACGGGTGATTGTCGAAATAGGCCTCACGCCCCCAGTGGCGGTCCCAGCCGGTGTGGATCAGCACCGCTTGGCCCTTGACATCCGCCTTTGCGAAGAGACCGGGGCCGATGGCGCGGCTGCCGGGCGGCGCCCGGAAAACCTGTCCGTCGAGGCCGGCCAGGGAGGCGAGCTCCAGTTGCGCCAGGTCCTGGCCGTCGGCATAGCGGTGGAAGGGCGCGTCGATATAGGTGCCGGTGTTGGCCACCATGTCGATGCGGCCGATCTGAAAGGTGGTGCCCGGGGCGTAGTGGCTGCGGGAGGTTTCACGGCTGAGATGGTCGCTGATAACAGGGGCCGGGAGCCCGCGGTAGGTCACAAGTCCGTGGGCGACGGTGTGGCTGAGGTCGATCAAACGGCGGCCGGCGGCGGCGGACATGGCGATCGGTCTCCTGAGGGGTTTGGGTGCTCGGCGGTCCGCTGCAGTCCCCGGCTGCCTGAAACGGTGCCCAGGGCCGCGACGGGGCGGGTGATCTTCTCCGGCGGCTGCTTGGCCGGTGTTGGGGCGACCCCCACCACCCGGATGGTCGTGGCCGCACCAGGAGCCGCTGCCCTCCAACTTCACTTTTAACGCCCTTCGCCCGAGGATGCAAGTCAAAGGGGTGACGAGAGCTTCGCGCCGTTTTGGGGTCCCCGGTCCAAAGTACACCTGCTGTACCCGGGGATCGACGACAGTCGCCGGCCGTCAAGGCCCCGGCCCTTGGACCTCAACCCAGGGTCGAATCCAAAAATTCCTGGCACTAAATACCAAATTATTGTATTACTCGCGCCGTTGCACGGATAAATTAATTTCCCAGCCTGTTTGACGGCCTTGAACTGCTGCCGCAAACTCTGAGGTGGAGATCGCTTAATGAAGAAGAAAAACCTCTCATATTCCGGTTGGGCACTCTGCCTTTTCCTGGGGGTTGCCATAGCTTCACCGGCTAACCCCGCCATCAACATCATGCCGCTGGGGGATTCCATCACCAGGGGAAGCGCTTCAGGGGTGGGTGATCCGAGCTACATGGTTTCCTATCGCAAGGCTTTGTGGGACCTGCTTGCTGCTCGCAGCTATGAAGTGGATTTCGTTGGAAGTCAGAATGATGGCTGGGGGATACCTGGTTTTGATGCGGATCACGAAGGCCATGGCGGCTGGCGCGATGATCAAATAGTAAACGGAATAACCGGCTACGGCAAACTGGCTGATTGGCTCGCAGCCGAACAACCCGATATCGTGCTGCTCCACATCGGCACCAACGGGCTCGACCCCAGCCCCAACGACGTCAGAGACATTCTGAACGTGATCGACACTTACGACCCCAACGTTTGGGTGATCCTGGCGCTCATTATCAACCGCAACAGCTACAGCCAGACAACCACCGACTTCAACAACAACGTCGCTGAAATGGCAAACCTCCGGATCACCAATGGCGACAAAATAGTTATCAAGGATATGGAGGATGGGGCCGGCATCAATTACGACCTGGTCAATGACACTCCTCCTGGGGATATGTGGGACGATCTCCATCCCGTTGATACGGGTTACGGAAAAATGGCGGGCGTCTGGCTATCCGGCCTGCAAGAGATTTTGCCAGTTGCCAATGCCGGCCCCCAACAACAAGCATGT
>JAWOJK010000065.1:0-10503 GCA_046481705.1 Desulfobacterales bacterium
GGCTGGCAGCCCCGGCATTTGACGGTCTGGTCCGACAATCGGCTGGTGGCCGCCGCGCCCCTTTACCTCAAAACCCACAGCGAGGGGGAGTTTGTTTTTGACCACCCCTGGGTTCAGGTGGCGGCGCGCATCGGGGCGGCCTATTACCCCAAGCTGGTGGGCATGAGCCCGGTGACCCCGGTCGAGGGGTATCGTTTTCTGACGGCCGCCGGCGAGTCCGAAGACCGGTTGACAGCCGTCATGATCGATGCCATTGATCGCTACTGCGGCCAACACCAGATCGCCGGGTGCAGCTTTCTCTTTGTGGACCCGGCGTGGCGGCCCCTGGCCGAGCGTGGCGGGTTCGTCGGCTGGCGGCACCAGGGTTTCCGCTGGGAAAATAGCGGGTTAGCGTCGTTCGAGGACTACCTGGGCGATTTCAACAGCAACCAGCGGCGCAATATCCGGCGCGAACGCCGGGCACTCGAAAGCGGCGGGTTCGTCCTGCGGGCGGTCGCCGGCCGGGACGCCCCGCGTTCTTTTTTTGCCCTGATGTATGGGCTTTACGAACACACCAATGACCAGTTCGGCATCTGGGGCTGCAAGTACCTGCTGCCGGCCTTCTTCGAGGGTCTTTCCGAGGATTATCGCCATCGGCTGGTCTTCATGGCGGCCTATGACCGCCGTGCGCCCGCCGAACCGGCGGCCCTCTCGCTTCTCCTGAGAAAGGGCGAGCGCCTCTACGGACGCTACTGGGGCAGTTTTCGCAGGATCCATGCGCTGCATTTCAACCTTTGCTACTATGAACCGATTGCGTGGGCGATCCAAAACGGGATTCGCTATTTCGACCCCGGGATGGGCGGGACCCACAAAATCCGGCGCGGTTTCCGGTCGCTGCTCAACACCAGCCTGCACCGGTTCTATGACCCCCGCATGGCGTATATCCTGCGGACCAACATCGACCGCATCAATGCGGCCGAGCAGGAATATATCGAGGCCCTGAACGCCGCGGTGCCCTTTGCCGAGAGGGCGGCAGCGGATAAAACCGGATAGCGGATGATGTTTGCGGAGTTGAAAAAACTGTGGCGGCGTTGGCAGCGCGCGCGGGCGGCCGAGACGGCTGCCGAACATCCGGCGGCGCCCGCAGCCGGCGGCCGTTCCCCGCAGCCGGCCGCGGCCCAAAAACGCAAACACCCCGCGCCGGTCGTCCTGCCACCGAGCCCCCCGGCCGTCTCGCCCCCCAAAACGGCCCGCGCAATGCCGCCCGAGAAAGCCGCTTGCGCCCGGGTCAACCGCCACGGCCTGCCGATTCTGAAGGGCGACGAGGATCTCTTCCTGCTTTTCAGCCGCGCGGGCGGCAGCCGACAGGCGCCGAACCGCAGGCCGCGGCGGCAACTTCCCGACCCGCGCAGTAACCCCGCCGCAGGATCGCCTGTGGCAGAAGCGGCGAAGGATAACCCGTCAGGCTCAGCGCCCCAGCGGGATCGGCACGGCCTGCCGGTCCTGGCGGCCGAGGCCGATCTTGAAACCCTTTTCGGGGTGCAACCGGATCCCCCGGCGCCACCCCGAGGCCATCCGGCGGCGCCCGTGCCGCCGCCTTTCGGCAGGCTGGTGCAGCGGTCGCTGGCCGAGGGCGATCTGCAGCTGCTGCTGGAGGAAAAAATTCGGCAGGAGCGCCGCGGCGCTCAGAAGATGAGCATTCGTCAACAGATCAAATCCCACCCCCTGCCCCAGCGACAACTGGACCTGCACGGCTGCACCGCGGTTCAGGCTGAACAGCGCACCGAGGCCTTCGTGCGCGGGGCCCTGCATGCCGGATTGGCCACGGTGCGGATCATCGTCGGCAAGGGCTTGCATTCCCAGGGGCGGGCGGTTCTGCCCGACGCGGTCGCTGAAAAACTGTCCGAATTGAAACGCCGGGGGCAGGTGCTGACCTTTCAATGGGAAAAGCATACAAAGTCCAAAAGCGGCGCCCTGATCGTTTATCTTTAAAAGGGGGTCGCGGTTTCTCCAAACCGCCGGGAAGGGGAAAAAAAGCGGGCGGCCTGAAAGCCGCCCGCCAAATATGTGCGCCATGAGGTCTGCCGGGGTATCGCACTGCCCACGATGCCATGGCCGGATTTCTGGCGCACAGCCCGTGTGATTGAAGATTTTGATCTGTCCTGAAGCGGCCCCGCCTGTAGTTGGGGGGTGCCGTTGTCCGCTTTTCATTCCCCCGGGGGGTGTAGGGCGTTGAGGTAGGCCTCCCATTCCATGGGCAGCAGCTGCTTTTTACGGGCGTTGCAGGCCTTGCAGCACGGGGCCACGTTGCCCTTGGTGGTCTTGCCGCCGCGGGCGATAGGCACGATGTGGTCCATGGTCAATTCCCGCGGCGGGGTCGGCGTCTGGCAGTAGTGGCAGACCCCCTTGGCAAGGCGGCGCTTCCACCACTGGGAGTGGCGTAATTCGCGGGCCTTGGAGCGCTCGCGCCGGACGTCCTCTTCGGCCAGGTCATAGGCATACGGTTTCACTGGCGGGCGCCCTCCTTTTGCTGCCGGTCGCCGGGGCTGGGGTGAAGGCCGAGGTCCTGCAACCACCGGCTGACGGCGTTTTTCAAAAGGGTGTAATAGGCCTCCGACCCGCCCAGCCCACTGCGGCCGAAATAGTAGTTGATTTCGAGAAAAAGCGGAGCTGCGGGGGCTGCGCCGGACGCAAAGAGCAGGTCGATGCCGGCCAGGTCGACGCTGCTGCGGCGGCAGAAGTCCCTGGCCGCCGCGATCCCGGCCCGCCGTAGCTGGGGGGCGGCCGTTTTGTCGATCACGGCCCCCTGGGCCAGGTTGGCACTGAACTTGTCGGTCGCCGGTTGAATTCGCCAGTAGGCCACCGCCTGGTGGCCGATTATGGCCACCCGCAGGCATCGGCCGCGGCAGGCAACGAGCTCTTGGAGCAGGAAACCGTGCTGGCCGGTTTTCTCGAATTCCGTGGCCAGGGCGATCAGCGATTGGAATTGCGGGGCCGAATCCACCCGGTAAACCGTTCGGCCTTCCCCCCCCCAGTCAAACTTGAAAACAAAGGGCGGCCGGAACCACTTCCGGAAATCCAGATCCGGGGCGGCCCGGCGCAGGGCCGCGAGATCTTCAAACGCCACGGTGCGTGGCAGCCGGGTGCCGAGGGACTCGAAGAGCCGCGTCTGTCCGATTTTGCCCGGGAATTGAAAGCGCGCATCGTAGTTGGGAAAGACGTTTGCGCAGTGTGCCCGCACCATCTCGTAGAGGCCCTGGCGGCAGCCCTGGGGCAGGATCACCGCATCGGCCAGCTGAACGGCGCGGCGCTCTCGCTTGCCCGGGTCCCGCCCGGCGCACAGCAGGTTGCAATCGGCCACCAGGAGCGGATGAAAGGAAACGATCATCAATACCCGAATTTGCGCAGCGCCCGCGTGTCCTGGCTCCAGTTTTTCTCAACCCGCACCAGCAGCTTCAGGTAAACCTGGGCGCCGATCATTCGCTCGATTTCGCTGCGCGCCGCGACGCCGATCTGTCTGAGCTTGGCCCCGCCCTTGCCGATCACGACGCCCTTCTGGGAGTCGCGCTCGACATGGATCGTGGCGAAGATTTTCACCAGCGCCGGCCGGGTTTCCTCGGAAAAGTGCTCGACGGTGACGGCGGTGCTGTAGGGGATTTCCTGCCCGGTGAAGCGGAACACCTTCTCCCGGATCATCTCGGCGGCGATAAACCGCTCGGGCATGTCGGTGATGGCATCGGCGGGGAAGAGGGGCGGCCCTTGGGGCAGGCAGGTTTCCAGGGCCTGCAGCAGGGCCGGCAGCTGGTCCCCGGTTCGGGCTGAAACCGGCACCAGCGCCTCGAAGGCCACCGCCTGCGACCAGCGTGCGATCAGTGCCAGCAAGGGCGGTTTGGCCACCAGGTCGGTTTTGTTGAGCGCCAGGATGACGGGTCGCCGGAGCTGGTTGAGCTTTTTGACCAGGAGGTTCTCGGCCGCGGGGTCGGGTGCGGCCGCATCCAGGACCAGCAGCACCACGTCCATGTCGTCCAGGGCCGCAAGCGCGGCCTCCACCATGCGGATATTCAGCGCCTTGCGGGCCCCGTGAACGCCGGGGGTGTCCACGAAAATGATCTGGGCCTCCGGCCGATGGGCGATGCCCAGAATCCGGTTGCGGGTGGTCTGGGGCTTGTTCGAGGTGATGGATATTTTTTCCCCCAGAATCCGGTTCAGCAGGGTTGATTTGCCCACGTTGGGCGGGCCTGCAATGCCAACGAAGCCGGACCGGTGGCGGGGGTGTTGATCTTCCATAGTGTTCATGCTGAAGCCTCGATGAAACGGTCCAGAATCCGCCAGAGCTCCGCCAGGCCCTCGCGGGTTTTGGAGGAAAACAGCGTCAGCCCCTCCGGTGCGAGCCCAAGCGTCTCGGCGGCGATCCGGCGCTGGCTGATCCGGCGGGTTTTGGAAAGCTTGTCGGTCTTGGTCAGCACCAGCACCGGGGGGATCCCGCTCCCGTTGAGCCTGTCGATCAGCTGTTGCTCCTCCTGGCCGGGTGTGCGGCGGATATCCATGATCAAAACGACGCTTTTCAGGGTTGTGCGGTTGGCCAGGTAGTGCGCGATCATGGGACCCCATTTTTTTCGGATGTGGGCCGGCGCCCGCGCATAACCGAAACCGGGCAGGTCTACGAAGTGGCAGGCCGCATTGATCCGGAAAAAATTGAGCAGCTGGGTGCGCCCGGGGGTGGAACTGGTTTTCACCAGGCGCCGGCGGTTGACCAGGGTGTTGATCAGCGAGGATTTACCGACGTTGGAGCGCCCGGCAAAAGCCACCTCGGGCAGCTCCGCAGGCGGGTACTGCGCCGGTCCGGCGGCGCTGATGACGAATTCGGCTGAGGTGATGATCATGAATCCTCGCGGGTTGTGTTTGCCACGGATGGCGGGCATTGCCGCCCGCCCGTGCGCACCCTGCGGCCGGTGGCCGTGCGCCGCGGGCAAAAGCCCCGCTTGGCGTTGGATCCGATGGTGGCTTCAGCCCGCCGCTTGGATGTAGCGCTCGAGCCGGTGCATGCCTTCGGCGATGTTTTCCATGGAATTGGCATAGGAAAAACGGAGATAGCCCTCACCGTTTTGACCGAAGTCGATGCCGGGGGTCACCCCGACGTGGGCCTTTTCCAGGATGTCAAAGGCGAGTCTGTAGGAATCCTGCGAGAGGTGCTTGGCGTTGGCAAAGACGTAAAAGGCGCCGGTGGGCGCCACGGTCAGCCCAAACCCCAGATCCTTGAGGCGGCGGATGATAAACTGCCGGCGCTCGTTGTAGATCGCTTTCATGCGCGCCACGTCCGGCCCGGCCTCTTTCAGCGCCGCAATGCCGGCCATCTGCACCACCGAGTTGGCCGAAATGAAAAAATTCTGCTGGATTTTTTGAATCGGGCGGATAAACTTCCTGGGGACAATCAGATACCCCAGGCGCAGACCGGTCATGGCGTAAGCTTTCGAAAAGCCGTTGAGCACGAAGGCGTTGTCGGTGAACTCAAGGATGCAATGCTCTTTTCCTTCGTATACCAAGCCGTGGTAAATCTCGTCGGATATGACGTAGGGGGCGCCGCCGCTGCCCGCCAAGTCGGCAATCGCCGCCATACGGCGCCGGGACAGCAGGTTGCCGGTGGGGTTGGAGGGCGAGTTGATAAAGATGGCCTTGGTGCGCCGGCTCAGCTTGGCGGCGATGGCTTCGGGTCGGTACTGGAAACCGTCTTCCTCGTATACCGGCACGGTCACCGGTCGTCCCTGAACAAAGGTGATGAAGTTGGGGTAGCAGGCATAGTGGGGGTCCGAGATGATAACCTCGTCCCCCGGGTCGAGCAGCGCCGCGAAGAGCGCCAACATCGCCGGGGAGGTGCCCGAAGAGACGATCACCTGCTCGGGGTCCACCGAGACCTGGTAGCGCTCGGCGTAATGGTCGCAGATCGCCTGCCGCAGCTCGGGAACCCCAAGACTGTGGGTGTAGTGGGTGTGCCCGCCGTCGAGGGCCCGGCAGACGGCGCGCTTGACGCACTCGGGGGTGTTGAAATCCGGTTCGCCGACCTCCAGGTGGATCACGCTGTGGCCCTGGCGCGCGATCTCGTTGGCCCGTTCAAGAACATCCATGACGATGAAAGAACTCATCTGCTGGATTCGCTGGGAAATCATTCAGACCACCTTGTTCAAGGGGTATTCGATAATGCCTTCGGCGCCCTGCTTCTGGAGTTCGGGGATCAGGTCGCGCATCACGTTGGTGTTGACCACCGTTTCCACCGAAAACCAATCGGACTGGTAGAGGGGGGCGACGGTCGGGGCGTTCAGGCTGGGCAGAATCGCCACGATGTCTTCCAGGCGGCCCTTGGGGACGTTCATTTTCAGTCCCACCAGCTTTTCGCCGAGCAGCGCACCCTTGAGGAGCAGGGCGATCTGCTCGATCTTTTCGCGTTTGACGGGGTCCTGCCACGCGCTGTGATTGGCGATCAGCTGGGTATTGGTCTGCATCAACTCTTGCAGGATGCGCAGGCCGTGGGCCTTGATGGTACTGCCGGTTTCGGTGACCTCGACAATCGCATCCGCCAGGCCGGAGACCACCTTGGCCTCGGTCGCCCCCCAGGAAAACTCCACCGAAACGTCGATGTGGTGTTCGGCAAAATAGCGTTTCGTGAAGTTCACCAGTTCGGTTGCGACCTTCTTGCCCTGCAGGTCCTCCAGTTTTTTGATGGGCGAATCGTAGCCCACCGCCAGTATCCAGCGGGCCGGGCGCGAGCTGACTTTGGAGTACACCAGGTCACTGACCACGTGGACGTCGGAGGCGTTCTCGGCAATCCAGTCCTTGCCGGTCAGACCGGCATCCAGGGTGCCGCTTTCGACATAGCGCGACATCTCTTGGGCACGGCAGATGCCGCACTGGATGGCATCGTCGTCGATTTCCGGAAAATAGCTGCGGCCGTTGACATTGATGGTCCAGCCGGAGCGTTTGAACAGGGCGATGGTTGCGTTCTGGAGACTCCCCTTGGGAATCCCCAGCTTCAGTGGGGTTTTCATTTGCCGTAGACCTCCTTGGGGTCAAACACCGGTTGCCCGACAACTTCCAGACCGTCCTGGTTCACCCGTTTGTGAAAGCAGCTGCGGTGCCCCGTGTGGCAGGCCGCCCCTCCCAGCTGTTCAACCTTCAGAAGTACCGTGTCGGCGTCGCAGTCGACGCGGATTTCCCTGACCAGCTGAACATGGCCGGAGGTCCCCCCCTTTTCCCACAGGGTCTGGCGGGAGCGGCTGAAGTAAGTGGCCTTGCCGGTGCGCAGGGTGGCCTGCCAGGCCGCCTCGTTCATGAAGGCCAGCATCAGGACTTCGCCGGTCTGGTAGTCCTGTGCAATCGCCGGCACCAGACCGTCAATTTTGGAAAAATCAAGCGTGATCATGCGGCCACCGTCTTTTTGAATGCTCCCCGGCGGGGTTTTGGATGGACAGCGGGGAGGATCGTGTTTAGTAAAATATCTTTAAAACCCAAACAACTATCGAAAATAATGTTCAAAGTCAAACGGTTTGTGGGGAAGCGGCGTCGGGCGGTTCCAGGCCAGGCCGCCATGACAGCCTCGGCGCCACTCAAGTCGCTTGCCCCACGGAGCGATGTCTGATAACATATTATCAAATTACGTGGCGGAGCGGAACCGGTAGATAACCCATTTCGCTCCCAGGATTTTTCAGGGGAACCGCATCCGTATGGTCAAACACAAAAGCAGCGCCGAGATTACCCGCAGGCGGGCCAAAAAGGTCACAGGAGGCGTTTTCAGAAGACTGTTGCGCGGGTTTTTCTGGACGGCCCTGGTGATGCTGATCCTGGCGGCCGGCGCCGGCGCCGGCTTGTACGCCTACTTCGGTAAAGACCTGCCCCAAATCACATCGCTCAAGGATTACCGGCCCCCCATTATCACCACCGTCTTCTCCGACGACAATCGCAAAATCGGTGAGTTTTTCAAGGAGCGCCGCAAGGTGCTGCCGCTGCAAGACATGCCCGAAATGCTGCTGCATGCCTTCGTGGCGGCCGAGGACAGCCGTTTTTACAAGCACCAGGGCATTGATTTGATCGGCATCCTGCGGGCCTTTTTCAAAAATCTGGAGGCCGGCGCCATTGTCCAGGGCGGCAGCACCATCACCCAGCAGGTCACCAAATCCTTTTTTCTCAGCCCCGAGCGAAGCTACCAGCGCAAGGTCAAGGAGGCGATCCTGGCCTATCGGATAGACCGGTCGTTCACCAAGGATGAAATCCTTTACCTCTACCTCAATCAGATTTACCTGGGGCACGGGGCCTACGGGGTCGAGGCTGCCTCCGAAAATTATTTTGGTAAGCCTGCCCGGGAGCTGGATCTGGCCGAATGCGCCATCCTGGCGGGCCTGCCCCAGGCGCCGAGCCGCTATTCACCGTTCCGCAACTGGGAAAAGGCTAAAGAGCGGCAGATTTACGTTCTCAACCGAATGGTGGCCGAGGGCTATATCACCAACCTTCAGGCCGGCGACGCCATCAATGCCCCGCTGGACGTCAAGCCGCGGCGCAACTGGTACATCGAAAAAGTGCCGGTGTATACCGAACACGTGCGGCGTTACGTGGAGAAAAAATACGGCGAGGACGCGCTTTACACCGGTGGCCTGAGAATATTTACGGCCGTCAATATCGACATGCAGAAAATCGCGCGGGCCGAAATCACTCGGGGCCTGCTGGATCTGGACAAGCGCCAGGGATACCGGGGGCCCATCGAGCACCTGGCCCCGCAGGCGATGGCGGCATTTGCCGCCGGGCTCCGCAACGGGCAGGAAGACGACCCCCTGGAAACGGGCAAAATCGTCAAGGCCCTGGTCATCGACGTGGACGACACCGGCAAGCGGGTCACGGTGCGCATGGGCGATGAGAAGGGGGTGATTGCGCTTGAGAATATGGCCTGGGCGCGCAAGCCCAACCCCGAGGTGCCCTGGTATGCCGACCGGATCAGGCGGCCCGGGCAGGCCCTTGCGCTGGGGGACGTGATCTGGGTCAAGCTGCAGGCTCCCAGGGGCAAGGACGGCATCTGGCCCCTTTCCCTGGAACAGACCCCCGCGGCCCAAGCGGCCCTGCTGTGCATCGAGGCGGAAACCGGTCATGTCAAAGCCATGATCGGCGGGCGTGATTTCACCGAGAGCCAGTTTAACCGGGCGATTCAGTCGCGCCGGCAGCCCGGCTCGGCCTTCAAGCCGGTTATCTACGCCGCGGCCCTCGACAAGGGCTACACCCCGGCGACGGTGCTGATCGACGCACCGATCGTTTATCAGGACGCCCAGCGGGATTTCACCTGGAAACCCAAAAACTACGGTGAAAAATTCTACGGCCCGACCCTCCTGCGGGAGGCCCTGGCCAAATCCCGCAACGTGGTGACCATCAAGATCCTGCAGGACATCGGGATCGACTACGCGATCGATTACGCCCGAAAGCTGGGTATCTCCTCGCCGCTCAGCCGGGATTTGTCTCTTGCCCTGGGCTCCTCGGGGGTATCGCTGCTGGAGATTGTCACCGCCTACTCGGTGTTTGCCAATCTGGGCTATCGCCTGGAGCCGATCTTCATCACCAAAATCGTCGATCGTGACGGCAACGTTCTGGAAGAAAACCGGCCGCTGAAGACAAAGACCATCGATCAGAGCACTGCCTACATCATGACCAGCCTGCTGGAGAGCGTGGTTAAAAGCGGCACCGGCCAGCGGGTTGGCGCACTGGGGCGCCCCGTGGCAGGTAAAACCGGCACCACCAACGACCTTTACGACGCCTGGTTCGTGGGCTACACCCCGCGCTTCATCACCGGAACGTGGGTCGGCTTCGACCAGGGCGGCTCCCTTGGCAAACTGGAGACCGGCTCGCGGGCGGCCAGCCCGATCTGGCTGGGTTTCATGCAGAAAATCCTGGCCGACAAGCCGGTGCGCGTTTTCCCGGTGCCCGAGGGGGTCGTGTTTGCCAAGATCGACGCTGAAACCGGACTGCTGCCGATTGCGGAATCCGCCGACACCCTTTTCGAATGCTTCAAGGAGGGAACCGCGCCCACCGCTTACGCCAAGCGCCCCGGCGAGGTGACCGAAGCGGAAGTGTTCTACAAGTCCGGAATGTAGCCGCCGCCCCATCCCCATAATCCTTTTTTTGCGGCCTGCTCAGCCTTGTGGTGAGGATGCCCCGGCCTTCGATATCATAAAAGCCTTCGTGCTGATCGGGATCGGCACATATGTTTACGCGTATCTGCTGAGTAGTATCTGAGTCAAGGGACTTGTCGGCCTTTTCAGGAAAGCCCAGGCCGACTGAAACAAGAAGGCGTGATCCTGCAACGGGAGATCCGCGCTCTTGATCGTACAGTTCGCTCAGATAGTCAGGGGCATTCCATGACGCGCTGTAGCTCCAGCCATATGGTTTTCACGCCAGACTCACCATCACCCTTGCGCGCGAGAAAACCGCCAAGAATCGCGATCAGGCGCAGGCTTCATTGATTCCGCTTCGGCGGCACCAACGTTTCTCTGGGGC
>JAWOJK010000190.1:0-11988 GCA_046481705.1 Desulfobacterales bacterium
TTCCAGCCGAAGAGGATGAAACCGAAAATGGGAAAGATAAAAAACAGGGCAAAAATGATATTCAACCGATAGTACAGAGTTCTGTTTTTCAGCGACAGCTCCGCAACCCATCTTTCGATCTTCATCCGTTCGCCCCGCCCCCATTCCCTGGATAAGCCGCCCGACCCGATAGCCCGCGCCCTCCTGCCCAAGCGCAAGACATCTATCGGTATCGTCGGGCCGACCGCTAAACTTTAGTGGTCGTTGCCCCCGGAGGGGGGGCGGCCGCTTGGAAACAGGACGATAGTTGGCGCCGCGCGCAGAAAAAGGCACCCATCGACGGGGTCGGGGAACGGTGGCGGCGATCGGCCGCTATCCGGTCAGCATAGCGACGATCCAGAAAAGCAGCATCCCCGCCAGCACGGTTGCACCAAGGGATTTGGTTTTCAGGGCAACCAGCATGGTGGGCACCGCCACCCAAAGCTCGCTCCTGAATAGGTCAAGATAGCGAGGGGTCCCGCCGGTAACCAAAGCGGGGGCCAGCAGGGCGCTCAGGATGGCGGCCGGAATAAGGTCCAGCCATTCGACGAACCAGGTGGGCAGCCTTCGGCCGGTGAGAAAGGCCAACGGCAACCATCGGGGAATAAAGGTGACAAGCCCCATCCCGAAGACGAGGGTCAAAAAAGAGGTGTCCATCATAAGGAAAACCGCCGTTTGCAGACAACACCGAAAGTGGCCGCAATGATCGAGGCCAGCACGATGTAGGCGTTGCCCGGTATCAGCAAGGCCAGCATAACCGCAAGGCCGCCGCCAAAAATCGCCGTGAGGACATACAGACGGCCTTTGAGTTGAAAAACCAGCAGACAGATGAACATGGCGATCAGAGCATAATCGATCCCCAAAAAGCCGGCCGGGATAAACTGACCACAGACCCCCCCGGCAACCGTACTGATCACCCAGGTCAGGTTGGCGAAATAATTGAGCGCCAGGGCGCGATCCACCCCCCAGTCGCCGCTGCTGAAACGGGCATGGTTGACGGCGAAGCTTTCGTCGGTAACCCCGTAGGCAAACAGCGAGAGCTTTTTTCTCGAGACGGTTTTTAGAAAAACCGAGAGGGAAGAACTCATCAGCAGGTGGCGCAGGTTGACCATAAAAGTGGTCATGATGATCGCCGCCGGCGCCGCCCCGTGGGCCATCATGGAAACGGCGATAAATTGGGAACTGCCGGCAAATACCAGCAGCGACATCAGGGCGACCGCCAGCGGCGAAAGGCCGGCCTTTTGTGCCAGCACACCAAACGCCAACCCGATGGGGATATACCCTAAACAGATCGGCCAGGCGGCGCGCAGACCCGCATGGAGGGTCTCGCCGAGAGATCCTCGCTTTTTCAAAACAGGGATGGGCATCGGTAGGGTTCCCGTGATCCGACTTTGCGGCGACTGAGAGGTTTAGGGCACGGTGGGTTTCTTACCCCAGGATGGTCCGGCAGACAAGCTGAATTCACAAAGGATAAAAAATTTATTGACAAATACAGTTTTAAGCAATATTAGTTCTTGTTGTTTTAAATATAAAAAAAGGTGAGTGTATTGCGCCCCCATCTGGCCTTCGTTTCCAAATGGGGGGTTTTTTTTATCGAGTCACGCATGATCAATCAGGAGAGAGTTCCGCGCACAGAGGATATCAAAATGAAGACTGAAATCCACAAAGTCAGAAACATTGGCATCAGTGCCCATATCGACTCGGGTAAAACCACCCTGACCGAGCGTATTCTTTTTTACACCAACCGCATCCACACCATTCACGACGTGAAAGGCAAAGACGGCGTCGGCGCCACCATGGATTCCATGGAGTTGGAAAAGGAGCGGGGCATCACGATTGCCTCGGCCGCCACCTATTGCGAATGGCGAGGCCATGAAATCAACATCATCGACACCCCGGGCCACGTGGATTTCACCATCGAGGTTGAGCGTTCCCTGCGGGTTCTCGACGGTGCCATTCTGGTGCTCTGCGCGGTGGGCGGTGTACAGTCCCAATCCATCACGGTCGACCAGCAGATGAAGCGCTACAAGGTGCCGTGCATCGCGTTTATCAACAAATGCGACCGCAGCGGAGCCAATCCCCCGCGCGTCATCAAACAGCTGCGCGAAAAGCTCGGCCACAATGCCGTGGCGATGCAGTTGCCAATCGGCCTGGAAGCCGACCTTGAAGGCATCGTGGACCTGATCGAGATGAAAGCGCTCTATTTCGACGGTCCCAACGGCGAGACCGTGCGCATCGGGGAGATCCCGCCACACCTGCGTGAACAGGCCCAGGAGAGCCGGGAAGTTTTAGTGGATGCCGCCTCCATGTTCTCCGATGAACTGATGGAAGCCGCCCTGGAAGAGTCGGTCACCCCCGCGCTTCTCAGCGCTGCCGTCCGCAAGGGGGTCCAGACCCGCGAAATTACCCCGGTTTTCATGGGTTCAGCCTACAAGAACAAAGCCGTTCAGCCTCTCCTGGACGCCGTCAATCAGTATTTGCCCTGCCCGATGGACGTTCAAAACGAGGCCCTCAACACGGAAAACGCCGACACCCCTGTGGCATTGAGCAACAACCCCAGCGATCCCGTGGTGGCCCTGGCCTTCAAACTGGAGGACGGTCAATACGGTCAGCTGACCTATATTCGCGTTTACCAGGGCCTGCTGGCCAAGGGAACGAGCGTGGTGAATGCGCGCACCGGCCGGAAGCTCAAGATCGGTCGGCTGGTAAGGATGCATGCCAACCAGATGGAGGACATCGAGACCATTCCGGCGGGTTACATCGGTGCCCTTTTCGGCGTTGACTGCGCCTCCGGGGACACCTTCACCGCGCCCGGTCTGAACCTGTCGATGACGTCGATGTTCGTGCCCAACCCGGTCATCTCGCTGGCCATCGTACCCAAGGACAACAAGAGTCAGATCAACATGTCCAAGGCGCTGAACCGCTTCAGCAAGGAAGACCCCACCTTTCGGGCGTTCGTAGACGAAGAAACCAATGAAACCATTATCGAGGGCATGGGTGAACTTCATCTGGATGTCTATGTGGAACGCATGCGGCGCGAGTATAATGCCGAGGTCACTACCGGCCAGCCGCGGGTGGCGTATCGCGAAACCATCACCCGGCGGGCCGACTTCAACTACACCCACAAAAAGCAAACCGGCGGTTCCGGGCAGTATGGCCGGATCGCCGGTTACATCGAACCGTTCGCGGACGAGGATTTCGTTTTCGAGAACATGGTAACCGGCGGCTCAATCCCCACCCAGTTCATCCCTGCCTGTGAAAAAGGCTTCAGAGGGTGCATGGCGAAGGGCCCCAAAATGGAATTTCCGGTTACCGGTGTCAAAGTCGTTATCAACGACGGGGCCTCCCACTCGGTGGACTCCTCCGAAATGGCTTTCCAGGCAGCGGCCCGCGGCGCTTTTCACGAGGCCTACGCCAAAGCTCAGCCGGTAATCCTCGAACCCATCATGAAAGTGGTGGTGGAGAGCCCCACCGAATTCCAGGGGGGTGTCATGGGATCTCTCAACCAACGCCGCGGCATGATCGTCGGCGCCCAGGATGAGGGGCCGATGTGCGTGATCGAGGCACAGGTACCGCTTTCGGAAATGTTCGGCTATTCCACGGTTCTGAGATCTTCCACCCAGGGCAAGGCCCAATTTACGATGGAGTTTTCGACCTACCGCCAGGTGCCGCAGTCGATCACGGAAGAGTTGGTTAAAAAGGCCGCCGATAACAAGAAGCACGTCGCATAACCGAAGATGGACTGTTTCAGAATTTATCGCGGCTGTAACACCGAAGCCCCCCCCGGACCGAAGGTTGCCCTTGCGGACCGGGGTATGGTTATCTATATCAAGGAAAGGAACTTCAACATGCTGAAAAGGGATCTCATCCTTCGCAACCCCCTGCGCCTGATGGGCCACGAAACCGACGACATCCTGCCGCCGGGCGGATTCGGTGCGGTGCTTGCCCGCGCCGGCGTCGGCAAAACGGCCTTGCTGGTGCAATTGGCCCTCAACAGCCTGCTCCGCGGCCGCAATGTTTTGCACATCAGCCTGCGCGACCCCGTGAAAAAGGTCTGCCTGTGGTATGAGGAGGTTTTTCGGAATATCGCCACCCATTACAAGGTCAGCCAGATGGACCAACTCTGGGATGCGATTTTGCCCTACCGGTTTATCATGACTTTCAATGCCGAGGATTTCAGCGTCACCAAATTGGAGGAACGCATCGCAGACCTGACCGAACAGGACATTTTCATGCCGCAGATGGTCCTGTTCGACGGGTATCCATTTGACGGCCCGGTTTTTGAGCCGCTGGCCGAACTGAAAATGCTGACCCGCGCCAACAGCTACCTCACCTGGTTTTCAGTGCGCACCCATCGCCATGAAGAACCGGCGCCCGATGGGTTTCCGCCCGTATTCAGCCCGGTTGCGAGCCTTTTCGAAGTTGCCATTCAGCTTCAGCCCCAGAACGACGGTGTTTATATCCAGGCGCTCAAAGGCGGCAATCCCGGGGACAACACCCCGAAGCTGTTTCTGGACCCTGCCACCATGCTGATCCAGGACGCGGCCTGATCGCACCATGGTTCAAAGGGGCGGGGGGGCTCTCCCGTCCCTTTCCCGTTTTGGCTTCTCCTGATCCCCCGCTCTTCCCTTTTGCAAAGCCGGCCCAAAGCCCGCGGGAGGCGTTTGTGCTTGGAACCATTGTCAACTCGCTGGCCATCGTCGCCGGCAGCCTCATCGGCCTTCTCTTCAGGGGGGGAATCCCTCAAGCATACAACCAGACCGTGATGCAGGCCATTGGTCTATCCGTGATCCTGATTGGTTTCAAGGGTGCCCTGAAAGCCGACGATTTTCTTCTGGTAATTTTCAGCCTGGCGATCGGCAGCGTCCTCGGGGAAGGGCTCAAAATCGAAGCGCGCCTGGAACGACTCGGGCAATGGCTTCAGCGGCGCTTTGCGGCCGCAGGCGACGGTATCGCCCACGGGTTCGTGACGGCCAGCCTGCTTTTCTGCGTCGGCTCGATGGCCATCGTGGGCGCTCTGGAAAGCGGACTTTCCGAAAATCACCAAACCCTTTTTGCCAAATCCGTCCTCGACGGCATAACCGCCATCATTTTTGCCTCCACCTTTGGCATCGGTGTCATCTTTTCGGCTGTGGCCGTATTTCTCTACCAGGGCCTGATCACCCTGACCGCGTCCTTTATGAGAGAATTCCTGGTCCCGGAAACCATCGACCAGATGACGGCCGTCGGGGGGCTGCTGATCATCGCCATCGGAATTAACATACTCGAAATCAAGCGGATAAGGGTGGGGAATATGCTGCCTGCGATTTTTTTGCCGCTGGCCTATTTCATGCTCCGGCAACTGTGGGCATAAGCGTCGTCAGCGGGCCGGGTCTGCAGGCCGCAGTGCAGCTGCTGACATCTCCACAGCGCGGTGGTGTTTAGCGCGCGCCGCTGCCAGGGCCCCCCTGGGTTTACTTGATCCACGAAAACACGGCAGTTCCCAGTACCAGCAAAATAATGCCCGCCATGCGGTAGGTCTGATCGTCGGCCTGCTGCAGATACCATCGCCGGATCTTCACAAAAAGCCCGCGCGGGTTGATGAAGAGCAGCACGCCTTTGGCCACTGCCAGGCCCGCCAGGAGCACCACGAACCAGAAATTCTGGCTGGCGGTGGCCGACAGCAGCAGCAGCACTCCGACCACCAGGGCCAGCGCGCCGATAATCTGGGCATTCATGTTTTCCAGCAGGTTGGCCAAGACTTTGCGGCAGGCAGCGGTATACAGTACCAGGCAAACCCCGGACGCGATCCAGACCAGACTGATGCCCATCAGAACCCATTTCATCGTGTTTTCTCCTCTCAGAAAAAATACCCGGTTTCTCGAAACGTCACGTTTCGATCCAAATTCCCGTTCACCTATTGCGGCCAGCAGACCTCGAGGGTCAGCCGACCGCCCGGTCCGACCAGCGCAACGGCGACAACCGCGGCCCCCCGGGTTTGACCGGGAATAGCCCCCTGCCCCATCAAAACAACATCCGGCCGGATCTCAATCCTGGGGGTGACATCGCCCAGCTTCTGTGCCGCCTGGCCGGACACCATATTGGTGATTTCACCGACGGCATCTTGGATGTCCTGGTTCAGTTCCCGTATGTCTTCCCCCAGCATGCTGGAAACGATCTGGAGCACGCAGCCGCGCTCAAAGCTGAGGGCCACGCTGCCATCGACTTCCCCCAAGAGCAAAATAACCCCGGTGACCTCCCCGCTGGGCGCGGCGTCTGTTTTCAGATGGGGCTTCTGCACCGTGAATTTCCCACCGCCAAGCGTCGCCAGCACGTGAAGGGTCGCGTCAATAAACATGTTGATGATAGTGGCCTGCATATGTCCTAAAATTCCTTTGGGCCGGGCCAGGCGCTGCCAGAAGGGTTACCAGGTCCTGCAGTGCCGGGATGCTGCCCGCGAAAAAAAGATTTACGATTCCAATCGACTGCGACCGTCTGGTAAACGACAAAGTGGAAGATAGCCAAAACCCCCAAAAGGTGTCAAGAAAATAGCCGCTCGCCGCTTTCACCCGGCAGGCCCGTTAAAGTTGCGACGGCTGTCTGTCGAAGATAAATGGCGATTTGCTTTCACGAATGCAACGACAGCAGGGGCGACCTGCCGCTGGCTGTCGAAGCTTTGACGCGATTCACGAATGCATTTTTTCTGATCACCGCAGCGGCCGCGGCAGTTGCGGCTTGCTTGACAAGGGCACCCCTTGCCTCGATCCGGCCATTGACCTGAAAAATGCCGAAAGCGTGCGCCCCTCTGCCCACGCCGACGGCGAGGCAGGGGCTATCCGCAAAAATTACCCTTTACAACCCGGCGGGCTTCCCCTAAGCTGTGCCGGGTTTAACTCAGGGCTCAGCCCCACCCGCGTTGCCTGTGCGTCGGACAAACAGCTTCAGGAAGGCGCTCTGGCCGCGAATATCGGGCCCATCCCGAAACGTCCATTTTCCTCGCCTGATTTGATCCTTTCCGGTGTGACTGCCGGCTTTGGCCCTTTCTCCGGGTTCATCAGATAGTCCGTGATAACCGGTGAGAGATAACCGTCAGCTCAAAAAAGAAATCGTATCGTGATCCCCCTAAACCGCATCCAGTTCGAAAAACCCAATCTGACAACCTTAACCCAGACCGCCACGGTGGTGGACATGCATTTCCACACCCGATATTCCGACGGTCTCAACAGCGTGGCGGCAGTTGCCGAACGGGCCCAGAAACTCGGAATCGGGGTTGCCATCACCGACCATAACGCCATCCAGGGCGCCGTCGAGATCAGCCGCTACTGGAACCTGCTCACCATCCCGGGCATCGAAATAACCTCGCGTGAAGGCACCCATCTCCTGGTCTATTTTTACGACATCAAAAGCCTTAAGCGCTTCTACGCCCGGGACGTGCAGCCCTTCATGGGTCCGGAAGTGATGAGTGCCATCAGCCTGCGCATGGAAGAGATCATCCAACGCGCCCGCGCATTTAAAACCGTGATCATCTTTCCCCATCCTTACTGTGCCGTCTATACCGGTATCTGCAACCTCCAGTTTCCCCCCGAGCGGCGCCAGCACCTGCTGGATCTGGTCGACGGCGTTGAGGTGATCAATTCGGAGAACCTCAACAAGTGGAATCTGCGCTGCGCCTTGCTGGGTTTCAACCTCAACAAGGCCATCACCGGCGGCAGCGACGGACACACGCTGTACCACATGGGCCGGGTTGTCAGCTACACCCCCGGTCGCAAAAATCGTAAAACGTTTTTAGACGCCGTGCGCAGCGGACACAACAACGTCGTCGGCAAGGAAATCGATCTGTTGCGCAAAATGACCTCCAACGGGCTCAAGTTAAAAACCAATCTAAGGAATTGCCCGGACCTGCTGGAACGAAATTTCAAATACAGCTGCATGGCCATCAACTCCCGCTCGAAACGCCTGAAAGACTGCGTGCTGCGGTCCCTAAGCGAAAAGTTCCGTAAAAAAAGCCAAAAGATAGCACCGTACCCGACCCACTGAGTGGTCGCGGCAGAAAGGGATGCCACCCGATTGCACCGGATATCGTTTCGCCTAAAAGGCCCATTGATCGTTGCTGATCCGGGCGGGCGCCGGGGCTGAAACACGGCAGGCGGGCTGGAAGAAAAGCCGGTTGGGGAATTATTTTTTGCTGGGGCTAAACCCAGCCGATGCAAAAGCGGGAAAAAGAGCAGCGGGCTTCAGCCGCGCCCGGGGGGATGCATCGGCCGTCGAATGCCACCGTATTCAGGGCCACGACCACTCAGACCGGCCCTTCAGGGGCCAGGTCGCCGCGCGGGCCCTCACCGGGCAGCCGGCAGGTCGCCGCGGAGCAGAAACGAGTAATCTCGAGCGAGGCGCTCTGATGGTCGCGGCCCAAATAAAAATTGAGCCAGGAGGAGGTGCGGTTCAACTCCCACATGCGGGGGGGTACGCACTCGCTGGCCATGCGGTGGGCCTGCCCGACCGCGACCCAGCGGTTGAAGGCCCGGTACCAGACGCACTGACGTTCCGGTCGCACCTCGCACATGCCGCCACGACTGCCGCCGCACGCCCCGTTGCGGATGTGCTTGGGGCATTGTGATTCAGGACACAGAAAGGCCACGTGCTGGATAGCGCAATCCCCGCAGCGCTGGCAGCCCAAAAACACTTTTTTAAGGGGGTCTTCGGTCAGGTGCATCAGCAGGCGCCCGATGCGCCGGCGATCCAGCTGGCGGCAGACCGCCGTCATTATCCCCGTCCAAGGCGCGTCAAGCGTGAACAGCAAGCGGTGCGTCCCGGCCAGGCAATGGAAAAGGGCTTTGTCGATTACCGGCAGCCGGCTTGCCTCGCCCAGTGGTTCGGCAACCGATGGTTTGCCAGGCGCTGGACGGGTGTAAACATAAAATCCTTTCGGGAGCGGGTAATCGAATTCGGGTAAAAATTCTTGCCAGCGGCCTTCAAGGGCCGCCATCCGGTCAAGAATATCCGCCACCGTCTCAAACCGCCGGTGAATGCCGCCGATATGAATTCCCCGGTAGCCCAAGCCCTTTAAAACCACCCCCAGCCGCGCGGCCCGCTCAACAGCGGCGCGCCGCCCCGCGGTCTTATCTTTCCATTCGGCACTCACCTCAGCCAGCAGACGGGCGGTCACCACGGCGCCCGGCACACGCCCCTGATGCATTATCCGGGCGGCTCCCGGCGAGAGCAAGTAAAGGGACGCGAGGGTCGGGCTGGTGATGCGATAGCGTTCCTGGACGCGCAGCAACTCGGCAAACTTCCGGGCATCATAGCCCAGCTGGGTGATTAGAAACTGGGCGCCGGCCCCCACCTTTTTGCACATTTTGGCGTATTGCGCATAGGTTTCCCCCTCCGTCTGCTTAAAGGGGGAAACGGCACAACCGACAAAGTACTCCTCAGGATCGCCGGAGGCCTGGTTGCGCTCGCTCAGCATGGCGAGCATGCAGGTCAGGTTAACGGAATCCAGGTCGAAGACCGGGGCCCCCTGACCGCCGAAACCCTTTCCGGAATAATCGCCGGTGAGCGCCAGAATGTTTTTAATTCCCATCATGGCCAGCTGCAGGGCGCGGCTCTCCATCCCCACCCGATTCATATCGCGGCAGGTAAAGTGGACGATGACATCCATGCCCAGGCTGAATATCTGGTGCCCCAGCACGTCCGGGCTGAGGGACGGGTTGCCGCCGGGGTTGTCCGTGATGGAAACCGCCGAAACCCGGCCGTCTGCAAACGCATCCCTGGCAATGCCGATGACGGTGTCGACACTGCGACCCCGGGATTCGGTCCCGGGAACGAGCTCCAGGGTTACGACAAAATGACTCGGGTCGGCGATGTCATCCCGAAAAATTCTAAGCATCGACTTCTCCCACCGGGTCTGGCCGTCGGCCCGCGGGATAGCGCGGATCGGCAAGCTTCCACCGGCTCATCGACCAAGACTGTGTTTTGGGCCCAAGATTAAGAGTGGGTGTAACGGGGTAGGCGGGCAAAAAAAAGAGCCCGAGGCCACCCGCCCCGGGCTCGACACTACAGGTGGTGATAAGCACCCTCCAAAGCTTGCGGTGCAATAACGACGGTGCCCTCGGCAAGGTTCGCGGCAAATGTATTCTGGCTGATCGCCGCTTGCCGGTGATCAAAGGTCATCATCAATCAATCAGGAAACTTTAGGGAAACCGTTTCACCCTCATCCTTAGATTTGAAAGCGATCTTGACCTCGAGGCTGCTGTCGCGAATCCCGAGCGCCAATGGGGTCTTTCCCTTTTCGGTTTCAATGTGCGTGATTTCTCTCAGGGCCGTGAAAACCTTATCACCGATAATTTTTCCCGGAGACGGCAGTTCCGCGGTACGGTACTTGGCGGTGACCTTGACATCCCCCTGGGGGGTCCGGGTAATGGTGATTTTCTTGGCAGAGCTGTTGACGCCGTGCAATGCCGCCAGGGCCACCCATTTCAGCGCCCCCTCCTCCAGGTCGGATTCATTTTTGACCTCCGACATTTCCTTCAAGGGATCCGTGCTGGCGTAACAATCACACAACTCCTGGACCTTGAGGTGCAGATTTCTCTTTTCCTTCATTTGACTCTCCTTTCACCGCCGAACCGGCAGTCAGGGGGCATCCGCCAGCACCGCTGATGGCCAGTGCAAGATGCCCGAAGATTGTGAACTGTATCATGGATTTTTAACAGTGGGAGATTGCTCAAGGGAAGATAAAACAGATTTTCTTGGATTCAAGCCGCCCCCCATTCAAGGGCCACGGAAAGAAATAAAACCACAAGATGACGCCGGATTTTTTTACTTCGACAAGGCCCATTGCAAGAACGGCAAACAGGCCGGTGTGGCGCGCCAAATTGTTCGACGCAAGAACGGCTTACGGATCGCGGTGCGCGAAGCCATGGCGCTGCCCGACGCCGTATCGGTCAAGAGAAGCATTTTTATTGCGGGGGGGGAATCGGTGGGACGGCGGTGCTCCCGGGATAGACTGCATCGGCAAGATGGACAGCAAGTCGCCCCTGAAGGCAGAGCGCTGATAGGCCGATGGCGCCAGCGCCCAGAGCGCGCAGCAGTTTAAAAGTCAAAGTCCGCCTCGGTGTCATCGTGGCCACCTGCAAGGTCTTCAACGCCCAGCAGGGATATTATCTTTTGACGAATCGCCTCGGGGGTAAACGGTTTTTTGACATAATCGGCCGCCCCTTGGGCAAGGAACGCTTTGACCTTTTCGCGGCTGCCCTCGGTAGTGACCACAAGCACCGGGATGGCCCGCAAAATATCATCCTTTTTCATTTCCTGGAGCAATTCCAGCCCGTTCATTTCCGGCATGTTATAATCCGTAATGACGAGATCCATCCACTGTGCCTGCAGCAGGTTCAAGGCCTCCCGCCCGTTGATCGCTTCAAAGAAACGGGCACTGCCGAAACCCGAGGCCTTGATGGTTTTGATGATCACCGTGCGCATCGGCAATGAATCATCCACGATCATGACGTTCACAGACATACACTCTCCTTACCTGACGATACCTTCCAGGTCTGGACGTGCGAAAACCAGCCGCGGCTGGCAGTTGTCGTGCCCTTTTACCCCAGGATCTTAGCCAACTTCTCGGTGATCACCTCTTCGGTGAAAGGCTTGACCACATAGTTGGAAACACCGGCTTGGACCGCTTCGATGATGTTCTGCTTCTGGGCTTCGGCGGTCACCATCAAAAAGGGCAGATCCTTGAAAGCGGTATTGCTGCGAACCGCTTTGAGAAATTCGAGGCCGGTCATTTTGGGCATGTTCCAGTCGGAAATGACCAGATCGACTTTTTCCTTTTCCAGCACCTTGAGGGCATTGCTGCCATCGTCGGCCTCGATGATGTGGGTGAACCCGATTTTTTTGAGAATATTTTTTAGAATCCGGCGCATTGTGGCGAAATCGTCCACAATCAAAATCTTGATTGTTGTATCCATCCACTCAATCCTTTTGCGTCAAGAT
>JAWOJK010000199.1:0-9933 GCA_046481705.1 Desulfobacterales bacterium
GCCGCAACTTTACCCGCAGATCGCCGCCTTCCTGGCCGCGACCGCACAGCGAGCGGACATCATTGACAAACCCCGGACGGACATTTAACCTAGTGAAAATCGGCGCGTTAAGCGCCGCACAACGCGCGCCAAAACCTGAATCGAAGCCCCCGGCGCTTTGGGGGCTTTGAAGACAACCCGTCACCTTTCAAATCGTGACAGTTCCGTAAAACGGCCAATTTCCGCGTTGCGCCGCATCTCGAAGTCGCTGCGGCGTAAATCAGTACGCCTCACCCCTCGAGGTTTGCGCGCTGTAACTTGGCCATTTTACGAAACTGTCTGGATTTTGACTTTTACCGGTTCATCACCTTTAGCGACGGCTGTGGCGGGAAAGCACGATCGGTCCTGCCGGCCGGGGAGGCTGCCGTGAAAAGAACTCTGTTGGCGACGTGTCTGGGGGTGTTGCTGCTATTCGGGTCGTCCGGCTGTGCCGGCGAGCGGAGCGGGCCGGGCGATGTCGGCATCGCCCAAAAGGTGGCATCGGCCTATGGCGTGCAGGGCTTTCATAGAATCGACGGCCTGCGCTTCACTTTCAACGCGGCGATTGGGGACAAAACGGTTCGGCGCGCGTGGCAATGGGACCCCAAGAGCGACCGGGTGACTTTTTTTGCCCCTGACGGGCCGGTCAGCTTCGACCGCCGGACGATCTCGGCCGCATCTCCCGAAGAGCTGCGCAAGCTGGATGCGGCTTTCATCAACGACCAATACTGGCTGCTGTTTCCCTTGCACCTGGTATGGGACGAGGGCGTCGCGCTGGCGGACCTCGGCGAACATCCGCTGCCCTTGGGCGGCGGCAGTGCCCGGCGCCTGATGGTGACCTACCCGCCGTCGGTGGGGTACACGCCGGGTGATGTCTACGAGCTGTTTGTCGGTGACGATGACCGTATCCGCCAGTGGGTCTACCGCCGCGGCGGGGCCCCCGAGCCCACCCGGACGGCCACCTGGGAGGACCACCGGGTCCTCGGCCCCCTGGTGCTGTCCCTGGAACACCGGGTGCCTGACGGCACCTTCCGGGTGTGGTTCAGCGAGGTGGCGCTGCGCCTGGATGGCAGTCCTGACTGGCTGACGCCCCAGTAAACGCCGTTCGGCGCGGCTTGCGGGAAACCCTGAGGTCCCCAGGCGTCTTTTCGGCGGGTTTGCGCCGGGACGGCACGCGCGGCCATCTCCGCTGCTGCCGGACAGGGGCTTTTACGAGAAGCCGTTTTTGCGCCCCAGATTGATGCCGATGGCCTCGGCACAGTGGATCATCTGGGAGGTGAGCGGAACCGTGCGGCATTTTCCCGCAATCGCCGCCAGCGGCACCAGGGTTACCTCCGGGGTGCGCAGGGCCACCATGTTGCCGAATTCGCCTTGGGCCGCGGCTTCGACCGCGCGGCTGCCCAGGCGGGTGCCCAGCACCCGGTCGAATGCGCACGGCGAGCCGCCCCGTTGGATATGACCCAGCACGGTGCAGCGGACTTCGAGGGTGATGTGCTCCTGAATCTGACCGGCGAGAAAAAAGCCCACGCCCCCGAGTTGCGGCACGCCTTGAAGGCGAGTCGCGGCACTTTCCTGGGCGACGGCCGACCCGCCCTCCTCGTGGGCGCCCTCGGCCACCATGACGATGCTGTAGGGGCTTCCGCCTTCCGCCCGCAGCCTGATTTTCTCGACGACACTCTCAATCCGGTAGGGGATTTCGGGTATCAGGATGACGTGCGCGCCGCCGGCAATCCCGGCCTCCAGGGCGATCCAGCCGGCGTTGCGGCCCATGACCTCCAGAATCATCACCCGCCGATGGCTGCGGCCGGTGGTGTGCAGGCGATCCATGGCGTCGCTGGCCACCTCCACGGCGGTTTGAAAGCCAAAGGTGTAGTCGGTCATTTCAAGGTCGTTGTCGATGGTCTTGGGAATGCCGATCACGGGGACGCCCAGTTGATGCAGGCGGTGGGCGATTTCCATGGTGCCCTCGCCGCCGACCACCATCAGGCAGTCCAGCCCGAGCGCCTTGAAATTTTGCAAGGCCCGTTCGGAATAGTCATGGACGCTGATGCCGCCATCGGGGGCGAATTCGCGGTATTCAAAAGGATTGCCCTTGTTGGTGGTGCCGAGAATGGTGCCCCCAAGGGTCAGGATATCGCGCGTCGACCGGATGGTCAGCTCCTGGGTGCGGTTGCGCACCAGCCCCTCAAAGCCCCCTTCGATACCGATCACCGTGCAACTTTCCTGGATAATGGCCGCCCGCGTAACGGCCCGGATGACCGCATTCAGGCCGGCGCAATCGCCGCCGCCGGTCAGGATTCCCACTCTGTTGAGCGCCATCGGAGTTCCTCGCAAAAAGGTTATAGGGTCAAATAAGGCCGCTGCTGTCGTCGGCGCCTCGTCGCGTGTGGCGAGGCCCCCGTGATGTCCAGCGCCGCAAAAACCAGCTGGCGCGCAAGCGCGCAGTCTGGGCTCTCGATCTGCCGTGTCCGTTCTTTATCTTCGAAAGTAAAGGGCGTGTCAAACCCAATCGCCGGTTTTCCGGACCGGCGGGTGACGGCCCCCAGGTCAAGGCCCGGCCGGGGTGCGGCGCCGATGGGCAGCGCGCAACCGCTGAGACGCGCAGGGCCGGTTTGAAGTCAGATTTTGCTTGGCAACGTGGCTGGTGAACCGTAAGATAGCCTGCAAAGTGATGTTTCCTGATTTGGCTCATATACAGAGGAAAAAAAAGTATGCAAAACCCACCCAAACCGCTTGTCAATCTTCAGTCCAGAAATAGGGGCCGCTTCCGATCCGGACGAGGTCTCGTCTTTCAAGGCGCGCTCCTCCTCGGCCTGTTGGTTGTCGCCGCCGCTTTTCCCGCTTTCCAAGCACAGGCCGCATCGGGACCCTTCGGCTATCAGGACGCCGTGGCGGAAGCCCGCAAAATTTCTTTAAAACCTTTCAAAAGCCCGGTGGGCGAAATCCCCGAGCGGCTGATGAAAATCGACTACGACCAATGGCGGGATATCCGCTTCATCCCCGACAAGGCCTTGTGGCGGGGCGAAAACCTCCCCTTCACGCTGCAGTTCTTCCATCCCGGGCTGTTTTACGACCGGACCGTGAGTATCAATGTCGTCGATCCCCAGGGGGGGGTGCAGAAAGTCCCTTTTTCCAGGGATCAGTTCGATTACAAGAGCGACCAGGTCAAGGCCATGGTGCCCCGCGAACTGGGATTCGCCGGTTTTCGCATCCACCACCCCCTCAACAAACCGGAGTATCAGGATGAGGTGGCCGTTTTCGTCGGGGCGAGCTATCTCCGCGCCGTCGGCAAACTGATGAACTACGGCCTTTCGGCCCGCGGGATAGCCATCGACACCTATCTCCCCAGCGGCGAGGAATTCCCCTATTTTCGCAAATTCTGGATCATCAAGCCGACCATGGAAGCCAAACAGATCACCGTCTATGCCCTCCTTGACGGACCGAGCTTGAGCGGCGCCTATGAGTTCGTCATCCATCCGGGGAAACAGACCGTCATGGATGTCAGAAGCACCCTCTTTCCCCGCACCGAGATCAAGCAGCTCGGCATCGCCCCCATGACCAGCATGTTCTTCTACGGCGAGAACACCTCGATTCGGCCAGTGGACGATTTCCGCCCCGAAGTCCACGATTCCGATGGGCTGATGATGCAAACCGGCCATGGGGAATGGATCTGGCGGCCGCTGGTCAACCCCCGCAGCTTGCTGGTAACCTCTTTTCACAGCGTCAACCCCAAGGGCTTTGGCCTCTGTCAGCGGGACCAGGATTACGACCATTACCTCGACATGGAGAGCAACTACGAAAACCGCCCCAGCCTCTGGATCAAACCGACCGGGAACTGGGGGGCGGGCCGGGCGGCCCTTTTCATGATCCCCACCGATGAGGAGTTCCACGACAATATTGTGGCCTTCTGGGTCCCCGATACCCCGACTGCCGTTGGAAACCCGATCAACTTCGACTACCAAATGAGCTGGCATTATTTCGCCGACGGCGAGCGCCCCCCCGGAGGCTGGGTGATAGCGACCCGCACCGCGGCCGGCAAGGGAGCGGACAGGAAGAAATTCGTGGTCGATTTCACCGGCAAGGGCCTCGCCGCGCTGCCCGAAAACCAGCCCCTCCAGGCGATCATCAATGTCGGCGCCAACGCCCGCCTCGTCGAATATCAACTCCACAAGAACCGGCACAACAACCAGTGGCGCCTGGTATTCGAGATCGACCAGAGCGCAACGCCCCCCCAGGAGAGGAAAAACCCCGTGGAACTGCGCGCCTTCCTGAAAAACGGCGAGGATGTGTTGACCGAAACCTGGAGCTATGTCCATCACCCCTGACCGCGGGGCGATGCGAAACCTGAAAAGCGGGCGGTGCCGCATCCACCCGGCGCCAGTGAACGCATGAGCGAAACCATCTCCGGAAATACCGCCGCTGCCCCCGCACATGCGGCGACCGGCATCCTGCTCTTTGCCTGCGGCACCCTGGCCGCGGCCGCCTGTTCCTTTGCCGCCGGTCAGGGACGCGGCTGGGAAAGCGCCCTCCCCGCGGGGATTCTGGGGCTGATCGCAGCTGCCTGCTTCCGCCTCCAATTCACCCGCCGCGTGCCGGACATCGGGGAGGCCTTCCAAAATCTCCTGGTGCCGCTTGTTTTCGCCTTGGCTGTGGATCCCCATGCGGTCATCTGGCAAACCCCCCAAGACTGGCTTGACCCGTTCAGGCTGACCGGGTTGGCGGGAGGGTTTTTCGTTCTCCTGCATATCCTCAACGGCGTTCGTTCCCTGGCCGCCGCAGGCGCTCCGCCGAGACCCTTGCTGACCCTGGCCCTGTTTCTGATCCCGTTTCTTTTCAACAGCCTGCTGCTGCTCGGAACGCCCGGCCTGATCGCCCGGCTGGGCGCCCCGGCTGCCCTCTTCGGGTCGGCAGGTCATACGGCGGCGGTGATTCTCGGCCGAACCATCCTGATCGGCCTGTTCAACGAGGTGATCGGCAACCTGTTCAGCCTCCTGGCCGTCCGGCGCTGGATCTGGGATGCCCGAATGCACCTCCTGCTGCTCGGCGCCGCCCTGCTGGTTTCGATAACCCCGGAGTGTGCCGCCTGGGGATCGGGCCCCTTCATCGCCGGCCTTCCCCTGCCGGCGAGACTCTCGGCGGCCCTCGGCGCCGCCATGCTCTCCCAGGCCGGGCTGTGGGCCCAGACCTTTCTGATCACCGGCCTGATCATGGACGCCTTTCACCATAAAAAGCCGACTTGGTACTGGGGACGGGAGCATTTCCGTACCGGCTTGATCAAAGGGGGGACCTACAGCTTTCTTTTTCTGGCCCTGATCCAGGCCGCCGCCTTTTTCACCCAAAACCCGGTTCTCCTGGCCTTGATCACCGCCCATCCACTGTTCTGCTCGGTGCTAATCGGCGCGGTCGTCTTTCCGCTCTTCCAGACCATCATCGAAAGCTTCGACGGCAGCGAGGGGTTCTTTTCCCGGGCAAAACGCAATTATCGGAACTGGGTCGGTTTGGTGCGCGGCGCGGTGCTGGGGCTGTTCACCGCTTCGGCCTTCCTCAGCGGGCTGCCCGGAGTGCCGGGAGCGGAGCGTTTCCTGTTCGGCCTGGTCACCGGGATGGCCGGTTATGCTGGTGTCAATCTGGCCCGCGACACGGTCCTGATGGCGGCCGGCAGACGCCAACGGTTGCAATCCTGGCGGGTCTATCTTCTGGCAGCCTCCCTGGGGGGATTGGTCGGCGGTGGCCTGGCCTGGTACGTGGATGAGCCACAGCTCCAGGTTCTGATCAGCAAATTCTTCAAGTACGCCGCCCTTCACTATCCGCAGGTCGGGATGACCGTGGAGGATTACGTTATCTATCCGCTGTTCAGCAAATGGGGGGCGATGAACCTGGGCGCCTCGCCGGGAGCGGTGCGGCTGTTCTACAACGAAGCCCTGTCCGGGGTCATCAACTGGTCGCTGGCCGCGCCCCTGTTCAGCATCAACTTCCTGCTCCTCAACGCCCTGCTGCAGCGTAGCATGGCCCCCTTGCGGGAACTCTTCAGCCCGCAAGGGATGGTCAGCCTGGTGGAGCAGGCGGTGCGGGTGCTGCGCTGGGGCTTGTGGATGGCCCCCGTCATTTACTCCTTTCTGCGCATCTCCCCCGACCCCACCTGGTACAACCAGGATGGTGCCGTCCGCACCCTGGTGGCCATCTTCCAGAGCTGGACCCTGGACCCGACAGCCTACCGCGCCTGGAGCCTCAATGTCTTCCTGAGTCTGCTGGTCCACGACTGGTTTCGCATCCTGATCTGGGTGGACCACATGGGACTGCGGGTCGCCACCCTGGTCAATCTCTCCTTTGTCGCCGCCGACATTTTAGACGAAAAAGCGGCCCACGCCATCGGCCATTCTGCCCGCACCCGCTGCATTCCAGAGGGAATACGGCGTTTCGCCACCTGGGCTCCGCTCCTGATTCCCTTCTATCTGCCGCGCGGCGCCGACTGGGCCTACGTCTGGGACACCTCGGCGGTGCGCGCCGAGGAATTGGCGGCAACCGTCTGGCCGCCCCTCTATTATGTGGTGGGCGGTTTCCTGCTGGTCATGATGATTCTCGGCTTCACCCTCACCCCGCGCCGCCGCCAAACGGAAAAACGGGGCTGTCCCAGCCCCCATCGCGCTTCCCCCGGAGCAACTCCCCCGGTGGAAAATAATTTTCTGCTGTCCAACGGCTGCTACACGGTGGATATCTCCTCCGACGGGCGCGGCTGCAGCCGGGTCTTCAGCGCCACCCACAAAGGCTTCGAGATCGACCTCACGCGCCGCCCCGATGATCCTTTGCAGATGAGGGGGAAATTCTTCTATCTGATCGACGGCGGTCCGCCTCCCGAGGGTTCCCGCTCGTGCTGGTCGGCCACCTGCAGCCCGACCCGGCGGCTTGGCGGTGAGTATCGGGTCACCCAGACCGGTCCCCTCTCCGTTGAGTTCGTCCACTGCTGCAACGGTATCCGCGCCCAAACCCGCCTTTCCCTCGATTCCGAGGCGCCGCTTGAGCGGTGGCGGCTGCACCTGGTCAACCTGGAGGAGCGGCCGCGTATCCTGGAACTGGTCAGCTACCAGGAATTCGCCCTGAACAACACCAATGCCTACCGGCGCCATCCCTTCTACAATCATCTTCATGTGGGCACCCGCTTCGTACCCGCCTTCAACGCCATCCTGGCGCACAACCGGCTCAACAAAACCGCTCAGCGGGATGTCTCGCAACGCCGTCTTTCAGGAGAAACCGCCTTTCATGCCGTCCGCGAGGACCCGCAGCGGGGAATCACCGTGACCGGCTACGAGGATTCCCGTTCGCGCTTTATCGGCCACCAGACCCTGGCTGCGCCTGCTTCCCTGGACGGCAGCATGCGCCAGCCGAACGAGGATGCCCTTCACTACCCCTTCGATCCAGTCGCCAGTCTTCGTCTGCGGGTGGAGCTGGCGCCTCTCGGCGCGGCGGATGTGCTGTTCGTGGACGGCTACGCCCGGAACGAAGCCGAGGCGCTGCGAATTCTCAAAAAATATCTCGGCCCATCCACTCAAAAGGCGAAGGCAGCCGCGACGCCCGCTTCTGAAAAAAAGCAGGCGCCGGCCCCCTTGTTCCGCTTTTCCCCCGATGGACGGGAACTGTCAACCGCTTGGGACACCTCGCGCCCCTGGCACCATATGATGGCCAATCCGCTCGGCTACGGTGTTCTACTCAGCAATCACGGTGCCTGCTATTCGTTCATGATGAACTCCCAGCAGAACGGCCTGACCCCCTTCGACACCGATTCGGTCCCCTCCCAGCTGCCGGGACAGATCCTCTACCTCCACAATCCCGCCAGCGGCGAGACCGACACCCCCTTTTTCCTCCCCTTCCGGAAGAAGGACCGCGACCATGAGGTCCTGTGGGGGACCGGTTACGCCGTCTATCGGAGCCGCAGTGCCACGGCGGCGTTGGAGCTGACCCAATTCGTGCTGCCCGACCAGCCCGCGGAGTTGCGCCTGCTCAAAATCCGCAATCTCACGGACGCCCCGCTGACCTACCGGGTGGTTCCCTATTTTCAGATCATGCTCGGCGAAACGCCGCTGGATACCCTCGGAAAGATCGAAACCGATCACGACCCCGAACTCCAGGCGCTGTTCTTCTCCAATCCCCTCAACGATTTCTGCAAAGGATGGGCATTCGCGGCGACCAGTTTTGCGATGGAGGCCGTGGAGACGGTGCGCCGCCGATTCATCGGCGGGCTGGAGCGGGACCTCACCCGTCCTTGCATGGTGACCGAAGGGCTTTCCGATCCGGCCCAGCCCGACGATGGCTTCCGTTGTGCCGCCCTGGCCGGGACCGTCACGGTCCCCCCTGGAGGCGAAACCGAGATCGGCGTAATTTTCGGCCAGACCGCGGAACGGGAAGAAGCCAAAGACCTGATCCGTAAATACAAGGACGTGAGCCGGGTCCGCGCGGCGCTGGAACAGACCCAAAAATGGTGGCGGACCTATCTTTGCGCAACGCCATCAACCAGCGGCGATCCAGACATCGATCGCCTGGTCGACATTTGGCTCCCCTATCAGATCCTGGTGTCGCGCCTGTGGGGCCGGCTCGGCCCCTACCAGCGCAGCGGCGCATACGGCTTCCGCGACCAGCTCCAGGATGTCCTCCCCCTGATTCCCTCCCATCCCGAACTGGCCCGTCGCCAAATCCTGCTCCACGCCGAACAGCAGTTCCCGCAAGGGGACGTCCTTCACTGGTGGCACCAAACCTGGGGGGGAAAAACCGGCATCGGACTCCGGGGGCGGGGTGCGGACCCCCACCTCTGGCTTCCTTACGTGGCCTGCCATTATACCAGGGAGAGCGGCGACCTGACGGTGCTGGACGAGGAGATTCCGTTCCTGGAAGCCTCCCGGCCTGGCAAACTGTCCGGGGGCAAGGTGGTGGCACCGCGCATTTCCCGCGATGTGGCCACCCTTTACGATCACTGCCGCCGCGCCATCGATCTGAGCCTGAGGCGCAGCGGCCGCAACGGGTTGCCGCTGCTCGGCACCGGCGACTGGAACGACGGCCTCGATACGGCCGGCTTCAAGGGACGGGGTGAGAGCGTCTGGACGGGCTTTTTCCTATACGGAATTCTGAAGGATTTCGCCGCCCTTGCCGGCGATAGGAAAGACATCAAGGTGAAAAACCGGTATCTTGCAAAAGCGGCGCTGTTGCGGAAGGCCCTCGACGGCATGTGGCGGAAAAATTGTTATGTTCGCGCCATCACCGACCAGGGGCAAGAGCTGACCCGTTCCAACGCCCTGATGGCCGCGTGGCCGATCCTCTCGGGCGCCACCGATCGGGCCAGGGGGCGTCAAGCCATGGAAACGGCCCTGAGGGAGATGGAACAAGATTACCTGGTCCAGCTTTTCACTCCGCCCTACACCGAACAGGATGCCATCTATCCCGGCCGTCTGGCCGACTATCCCCCCGGCGTCCGTGAAAACGGCGGTCAGTATTCCCACGGGGTTTCCTGGCTGGTGGACGCACTGCTGGTCCTGGCGGACTGGGCGCGGGAAGAGGGGAACGAGGGGCAGGCCGCCAGCTACCGGTTGCGGGCGAAGGACCTGTGGCGGAAGATTTCCCCCCTCTCCCATGCCGCTCCCGAAGCCATGGCGGTTTATGGGCTGCCCCCCCACCAGCAGGCAGCGGACATCTACTACGGTCCGGGCTACGAGCGTCGCGGCGGGTGGAGCTGGTACACCGGTGCCGCGGCGCAGGCGGGATGCCTCAATCTTCACGGATCGCTTCTTCCCAAGTACCGCGGACGTTGTCCGGTTAACTGGGTACTGGTAAACGGCGAGAAAGAAACCGGAGTTACCCTTCATTACATGACTCCCCGGCCTGACGATGGAGATATTGCAGGGCAGAAGAGCATCTCTATTGCTGACTACG
>JAWOJK010000284.1:0-15592 GCA_046481705.1 Desulfobacterales bacterium
CAGTTCAAGATCCTGGCCTTTGAGGTCATCCTGCCGGCCTCGGTGGCCGGCATCCGCCACTACCTCGAATCCGGTGTGGTCAAGGGCATCGGCCCCAAAACCGCCCGGCGGCTGGTGGCCTATTTCCAGGCCCAAACCCTGGAAGTGATCGAGAAGGCCCCCGAGCGGCTTTGCGAGGTCAACGGCATCGGCCCCAAAACCGCCCGACAAATTGCCGATACCTGGCAGGCGCACCACGCCGCCCGCGCCCTGATGCAGTTTCTGCAGGAAAACGGACTGAAGCTCGCCTATGCCGGCCGGCTGCTCCAGGCCTACGGCGCCGATGCCCTGCCGATTCTGCGGGACACCCCTTTCCGGGTGGCCCGCGAGCTTCCCGGAATCGGCTTTCTGATCGCCGACACGCTTTCCCAAAACCTCGGCCAGCCACCGAATGCGCCCGAACGGATTCGGGCCTGTATCCGTCACCTCCTGGAGCAACAGACCAGCGCCGGGCATCTGTTGATGCCGCAAGCCCAGCTTTTGGAGCGCTGCCAGGCGCTGTTCGACATCCCGCCCGAAGCCGCGGCCGAAGCGTTGGCGGACCTGGCGGCGCAAAAAGCGGTGGTGATCGAAAAAGCGGCCGGGGAGCAGTGCCCGGTTTACCTGCACCATCTGCACGCCGCCGAAACCGGTCTGGCGCGGCGCCTCAGCGCCCGTTTAAGTCTGCCCCCGCCGCCCCTGCGCCTGGACCCGGAAGGGGTGACGGCGGAAGTCCTCAAAAAGCTGGCCATCAAACTTTCCGACGAGCAGACACAGGTTCTGACCGCTGTTCTCGCCCAGCGCATCGCCATCATCACGGGAGGCCCGGGAACCGGCAAGACAACCCTGATCCGCTCCCTGACGGCCGTCATGGAAGCGCTCGGCAAACAAATCCTGCTGGCCGCGCCCACCGGGCGGGCCGCCCGGCGGCTGGGGGAGGTCACCGGCCGGCCAACCGCCACGATTCATAAACTGCTGGGGTATAATTTCAGCGCGCAGGCCTTCGAACGCGATCAGGACGATCCGCTGGAAACCGACGGGCTGATCGTTGACGAGGCCTCCATGGTGGACCTGGTGCTGATGCATCAGCTGATCAAGGCGGTTCCCATGAACGCCGCCCTGATCCTGGTGGGGGACGTTTTTCAGCTCCCCTCGGTGGGCCCGGGCAGCGTGCTGAGCGATCTGATCCGCTCGCAGCGCCTGCCCGTCCACGCCCTCAACACCATTTTCCGCCAGGCCCAAGAAAGCCCGATCGTCATCAACGCCCACCGCATCCGAAACGGCCGCATGCCGGCACTGGTGCCGACGGAAAGCCCCGTTCCACCGGCTCAATTCTGTTTTGTGGCGGAGAGCCGGCCCGCGCGGGCCGTCGATACCATCGTGACCCTGTGCCGCGATATCCTCCCGGCACGCTATGGCCTCGACCCGATCCACGACATCCAGGTGCTGAGCCCCATGCACCGCGGCGAGGTCGGGACCCTGCATCTCAACCACGTGCTGCAGCGGGCGCTTAACCCGCCCGGTGCGTCCGAAAAGGGGGCGCACGCCGGCCTGCGGCCCGGCGACAAGGTCATGCACCTGCGCAACGATTATCAGAAGGAGGTCTTCAACGGCGACATCGGTACCATCCTCAGCGCTGAAGCTGACAGCTCCCGGTTATCGGTGGACTTTTACGGCCGAATCGTCGCCTATGAGTGGAACGCGCTGGAGGATCTGTCGCTGGCCTACGCCATCTCGGTTCACAAATCGCAGGGGTCCGAATACCCGGCGGTGGTGGTACCCGTCATGACCCAGCACTATCCGTTGCTGCAGCGCAATCTCATCTACACGGCGCTGACACGGGCCAAAGCCCTGGTGGTTTTGATCGGCACCCCCCAGGCGCTGGCGATTGCCGTCAAGAATGACACCCCGCGAAAACGCCTTTCGCGCTTGACCGAGAGACTGGCGGCGTGATGTCGGATCAGGGTCGCGGGAATGAATAATTCCACAAAATGGCGCCGGATTTTGGTTCGTCTACGTGGAATTATTTTTTACCGGGCCTTTAGTTGTCGGATTCGGGCGATGGTTCGGGCAGGGGGATTTTGAAAAACGAGACGCCTTCTTTTTCCAGTGTTTTTTCTTCTTCCCCGGAGCTGACGCCCCGGATGTTGCGCGGCTCGGTGGCGCCGTAATGGATTTTGAGGGCTTCCTTGCTGAAATCGGCGCCGACATCATCAAAATTTTTATTGATGAAATCGACTATCTTGCGGTGAACGAGGCCGGCGTCAAGGGCGAGTTTGGCCCGCGCGGGGCGGTTCGCGGATGAGGACGCTTTGATCGCAAAAGTGGAAGGAATCCGACAAACAACGGTCGTATTGCAGACCGGACAGGCGATCAACGCTTTTTTTTGCTGGCTTTCGAAGGCGGCCAAATCATCAAACCAGCCCTCAAAACAGTGCCCGTGGGCACACTCGAGATCAAGAGCAATCATGCGGTCCATCTTCTTCCCAGCAGGTGTCGGTTGTGATCCTTAAGGTGTTTAAGTCAAAGAAAATTCAAGGATATTCAGTTTTTTTGATCTACCACAAGCGCGTTTTTTTTTAAAGAAATTATTGACAGAATCGTTTTTTTAAACTCAAATTGCGCCGTTGCGGCCCGCCTTCTCCACCTGCCAGCAAGCGCGCCAGGCCCCGAAGGCCAGCATCTGGCCGATGCCGTTGAAGACCGCCACCGATCTCGAACCCCTAGCCATTCATCCGGGAGTTGCCGCCAATGAAACGTATTCTGGTTGCCGGGCTCTGCCTGGCCGTGCTTTCCGTGCCCGCCTGGGCCGCCACCATGTATGTCAGCGACGTAATGGAAATTACCCTCCGGACCGGCCCCACCACCGGCCACAAGATCATCGCCATGCTGCGCTCGGATCAGGCCATTGAAACCCTTGAGGAGGGGCCCGATTGGACCCGGGTGCGCGCCCAGAACGGCAAGGAGGGGTGGGTCCTCAGCCGCTATCTGACCACCCAGGCGCCCAGCCGCATTCGCTTGGCCCTTCTGCAGAAGGAGTATGACGTCATCAAGGAAAAAATTGATACCTTGACCGCCGAGAACACCCAGCTGACCGCTGAAAACAGCCGCCTCAGCGCCACCGTAAGCGAAAGCCAAACCACCATTGAAAAACTCAACACCGCTTACGGCACCCTTCAAAATGACGCCGCCGACTTCATCAACCTCAAGAGCCGTTTTGAAAAAACGTCCGCCGAATTGACCAAGCAAGCCGGGCTGGCGGAGCAGTTTGAGGCGGAATTGTCCAAACTGCGGTTCAACGAGCGCGTCCGGTGGTTTCTGAGCGGCGCGGGCGTCCTGCTTTTGGGGATGATCATCGGCGCCGTCCTGAAACGCCAGCGGCGCCGCTCCTCACTGCTGTGAAAGCGCCTGGCAGCGGGAATATCAACAGTTTTTGGACTGAAAGACCGATCAGACCGAGAACGACCTGTGGTGGGTGATTTCCAGAAAGGCTTCAGGCCTGTTTTCCGGCAACAGCGCGCCGCGCCGCAGCCGAAACAGCCGTCGCGGCCCAGTAGACCGGGCGCCCCAAATGCCCCGGTTGAGGCCCTTCAAGCCGCCCCTCGGGGTTTGCCCGCTCTGCCCTGTGCTATGTGATTCTTCGTTGACAAGACTGGTTTTGGCATTATCATCGTGTATCTTTTCCAGACCAAACGCACGAACTCTCAAATATCGACAGTTCCTCAACACCGGATGACCCAATGACGAACAAGCGCGACTATTACGACGTTCTCGGGGTCGGGCGGGATGCCAGCGACGCCGACCTCAAGAGCGCCTACCGCAAACTGGCCCTCAAATACCACCCAGACCGCAATCCCGACAACAAAGAGGCCGAAGATCACTTCAAAGAAGCGGCCGAGGCCTATGAGGTCCTCAGAGATCCCCAAAAGCGCGAAATTTACAACCAGTACGGCCATCAGGGACTTGAAGGTGCCGGTTTTTCCGGGGTCGGCGGGTTCGAGGACATTTTCTCCAGCTTCGGCGACATTTTCGAAGATTTTTTCGGTTTCAGCTCGGGGCGCCGTGCGCGCAGCCGGGTGCAGCGCGGTGCGGACCTGCGTTATGACATCACACTGAACTTCATGCAGGCCGCCTTCGGCGCTGAAACCGAAATCAACCTGACCAAAACCGAGCGATGCGACGCCTGCGACGGGAAAGGCAGCGAACCTGGAACGGATCCGGTCACCTGTGGTCACTGCCAAGGGTCAGGTCAGGTGAGCCGCAGCCAAGGTTTTTTCACTGTTCGAACCACCTGCCCCTACTGCCACGGCCGCGGCCAGACCATTGCACACCCTTGCACCCAGTGCGGGGGCCACGGGCTGGTCAAAGTTTCCAAAAAAGTCGCCGTTAAAATCCCGGCCGGGGTGGACAACGGCTCCCGGCTGCGCCTGACCGGTGAAGGTGAATCCGGCGCATACGGCGGCCCCCCGGGCGATCTCTACGTGTTCATCCATGTGGAGCCGCACGACTTTTTCAGACGGGACAACACCGACGTCATCTGCCAGGTGCCCATCTCATTTATTCAGGCGGCTCTGGGCGATAAAGTCGATGTCCCCACCCTGAACGGCAAAAAGGCCCTTTCGATTCCCAAGGGAACCCAGCCGGGGGAGGTTTTCCGTTTTCGCGGCGAAGGTATTCCTTCCCTGCGCAACGGGCATCGTGGGGATCAAATCATCCAGGTGCTCGTCAAGACCCCCACCCGGTTGAACAAAAAGCAGGAAGCCCTGCTGAAGGAATTCGCCAAACTGGAATCCGGCAAACTGACTACCAAACTAAAAAACATCTTCAAGGGGAACCCTGTCGAAGCCGCCCAGTGAGGCCGATGAGACGCATGGGTAACGGGTCGATTGATGTACGAGCTGAGAGTTGTGACTCATTTTGCGGCAGCTCACCAGCTGAAAATGGTGGGAGAAAAATGCGAAAACCTTCACGGCCACAACTGGAAAATCGAGGTGTATGTGACCGGGGAGCGTCTGAACGCGGCCGGCGTATTGATGGACTTCGGGGTTTTAAAGGACCACGTGCGGGGCCTGATGCATGAAATCGACCATAAGTTTCTAAACGAGCTAACCGACTTCAAGGACGGCTGCCCGCCATCGTCTGAAAATATCGCCCGCTTTGTCGCCGAGCGCCTGCAGCAGCGGTTGACCGTCCCGGGGGTCAGGGTTGCGCGTGTGACCGCCTGGGAATCCGAAAACGCCTGTGCCACCTATTTTCCCAACGGCAGCGGGTGAGCTGTCAAAACGCGGTTTAGCGGGCGTTGCACCCGCTTGCAGGCTGGGTCATCGCCCCGCTGAGAGTCCCGCTTTGATTCAAAAAAGCATCGGTCCCTGTCGGCCCGCTGCTTTTTTTTTTGGGGCGCCGGGTGCCGCCGGTGGCCCGGCCGAGCTTCAGCTGTGCGCGTGAAGCGGTTCCCAGCACGCGATCAGTTCATCGCGGCGGATGATTGCCGAGACATCCGCCACGTGCTGACGGATATTCTCCAAGCCCCCCTCCTGGCGATCCACCAGGATGACGGCTTTCACAACGTCCAGGCCTTCCAGGCGGGCCCGCTCGATGGCCTGGATAGTGGAGCCGCCGGTGGTGACGACGTCGTCAATGATGGCGACTTTCTCTCCGACGGTCATGTCGCCCTCGATCCAGCGAACGATCCCGTGGTCCTTTTGGGTCTTGCGGATGGAAAAGGCTTTGATGGGGCGGCCTTCCAGCTCCGAGGCAAAAGCCGTCGCCACCGCAATCGGGTCGGCGCCAAAGGTCAGCCCCCCAACGCCGGCAACCCCAGAATCCCGGACGGCCTGAAACACCAGGTGACCGGCCAGATATATTCCCCGCGGGCTGAGCGTTGTCGGTTTGCAATTCACGTAAAAACAGCTCGATTTGCCAGAAACCAGTTTGAACACGGGCTCCGGGCTGAATTTGAACGATTTCAGGCAGAGGAGTTGGATCAGCTCCTGTTTCATGTCACCACCCGCGTGCGCAGTTGCCAGTGCCAGGTACTTATTGATTTAAAATCGAATTTTAGATAAAAAAGCCCCCACCGAAACGGAAGAAGCCTGTTTAATGGGATTCCAGTGGAGGCTTTAAGTTAAGGAAAACTGGAAACAGCACTCCTTGAACTTGGCAGGGGTATAGCAACTATCCGCTTCAGGGTCAATTTTAAATCCTCGGGGGGTCTCTTGTTTTGGCCTATCGCCTGAAAATCCCTGGCCGCACAGCGTTGCGCATGGGGCTGGCAGCGGCGCTATGATGCCCGCCACTGAACAGCAGGCCATCATCCGCCTGTTTGGTGTGCACCGCCGCTACGGGGCCCTGAACGCTTTAGCCGACATCGGCCTCGATATTGCGGAAAACGAGTTCGTGTTTGTCACCGGCCCCAGTGGGGCTGGCAAGTCCACGCTGCTAAAGCTCCTTTACCTGGGGGAGCCGGCCTCGGAGGGCCAGATTCTGGTGGACGGATTGAACCTGGCCCGTATTTCCCGCAAGCGGATTCCCGACCTGCGACGCAGGTTCGGCATTATTTTTCAAAACTATCGCCTGATCCCGACCCGAACGGTTTTCGCCAACGTCTCCTTGGTGCTTGAAGCCATGGGTCAGAAGGAGCCCCTGATCCGCAAAAAGGTTCACAGTGTCCTGCGGACCGTCGGCCTTGAGGATCGTGACAACGCGCTGCCCCTGACGCTTTCGGGCGGCGAGCAGCAGCGCGTGGCGGTTGCCCGCGCGATTGTGGGCAACCCGAAGATCCTCCTGGCCGACGAGCCTACCGGCAGCCTGGACCCTTCCGCGGCCGGCATCATCATGTCCTTGCTGCAACGCTATCACCGGCGGGGGGCCACGGTGATCATCGCCACCCACGATCACGAAATGATCCGTCGCACCCCCGGACGCGTCATCCACCTGGAGCGGGGCCGGCTGGCGCCGCAGCCCGCACCAGACACCCCATGAACCGGCTTTTGAAGCGCGCCCTGGCGGATATCCGCGACAACCGCTTTCTCAATGCGATCACCGTTGTCACGATCGCCCTGGCCATTCTGATATCCAGTGCTTTCGGCCTTTTTTTCATCAATGCCAGCCGCTTGATGACCCTCTGGCAGCAGGGCGTGCGGGTCATGGTGTATCTGCAGCCGCAAGTTGCTGACCCCGCTGTGGACGACCTCCGCCGCCGGCTGGAAAAGCTGCCGGCGGTCGGCAAGGCCGTTTTCATTTCCCGAGAAGAGGGCCTGGCGCGGTTGAAGAAGCAGCTGGAACACCAGCTCTCGCTGCTCACCAACCTGAAAGCGAACCCCCTGCCGCATGCCTTTGAGGTGCAGCTGCGGCCCACCATTCGCGACTGGGAGGAGGTGGCCCAGCTGGCGGCCGCAATCCAAAAACTTCCAGGGGTCGACGAAGTTGAGTACGGCCAGGGGTGGCTTGACCGCTTTGCGGCGATCCTGCGACTCTTCAAGCTGAGCGGGTTTGGGATGTGCGGCCTGTTTTTCATTGCGACGGTCTTTATCGTGGCCAACACCACCCGGCTGGTTTTGTATGGCCGGCGGGAAGAAATCGAAATCATGCGACTGGTGGGGGCATCCGAGGGCTTTATTCGGGCGCCACTCTACCTCGAGGGCCTGCTTCAGGGGGTGATCGGCGCTGCGGCCGGGCTGACAGGGCTGTTGGCTGGCTACCTTTACCTCAGCGCCCAGATCGACCCGGGCCTTCTGCCAGGTCGATTTGAAGTTCGCTTTTTCCCACCGGCACTGATCGCGGCCATCCTGGGCGGCAGCATGCTGGCCGGTTGGCTGGGCAGCTTTCTGTCCCTCAGACAGCAGTTAAAAACCTGAGGTGCCCGAGGGAAACGCTGCTCCCGGTAGCGATGCGACTATGCGGCTATTTTCGGCGACACGACATCACCCGTTCTGGACCGGCTTGGCCGTTGTTTTGACTTGCCTCATGGCCATCGGTGCCCCGGCCGCAGCGGCGGCCGAAACCGTCGGCATCGTGACCGCATCCAGCCTGAATTTGCGCAAGGGGCCGGAACGTAGTGCCGGGGTCATCCGGACCCTCCAGAAGGGCGAGACCATCCGCATTCTGGGTGAAAGCGCGGGATGGCTGAAAGTCGATCACGAGGGTGAGACGGGGTTTGTCAAGTACGACCCGCAATGGGTCAAATTCCTGACCCCTGAAACCGCAGCGGATGCCGACCCCGGGGATCGAAGTCTGCTCGGGCGCGCCGTCGAGGCTGTAACCCGCAAACTCGAGGCGCGCAAGGCCGAAGTCGCCGATGACATGCGACGCGAAAAGGACGTGCTGGAGCGCCTCAATCAAATCAACCACGACCTCAACCGCACAACCCTCGAGGTTCGGGCGCTGGTAGCAGCGCTTGAAACGTTAAGCGCCGATATTCAGCATAACCAAAAGGAAATCAAAGCGCTCGAGGAACGGATCGCGGAGACCGAGGCCCAGGCTTCGCAACGGCTGGTGGCGCTTTACAAACTCTCCTGGACCGGGCGGGTTCAATTTCTGCTGAACGCAACCTCAATAAACGAATTTTTCGAACGAAAAAGAGCGCTTAATATTATTCTCGGCCATGACGACAAGGTCTTCAGCGCCCTGCTGAGCGATTACGAGCGGTTATCCGGACTAATGAGCCGGCTGGAGGCCCGGAAAGTCGAAAAACAACAGAAAACCGGGGCCTTGAGCGCGCGGTTGAAAGACCTGGAAGCACACAAAAGCCGTCGGATCCGCTTGCTGGCAGAGATCCGCACCAAAAAATCCCTCGAACTGGCCGCCATTGAATCCCTGAAAGCCTCGGCAGCAGCACTGGACGGCGCGATTCAGTCGTTTTTGCAGCAAGCGCCCCCGCCGCAGGCGGAAATTTTCGCAGGGTCCGAATTCGCAGATTTTAAGGGGTTGCTAAAAATGCCCGTTGAAGGTAAAATAGTCAAGTTTTTCGGACCTTACAAAAACCCGCGCTTCGACGTTATGAATTTTAGAAGCGGTATCGAAATCCACGCGCAGCGGGGGGAGCCCATCCGCTCCGTGGGTGATGGCAGGGTTCTTTTTGCCAGCTGGTTCAAGGGGTTTGGCAACATGCTGATCATCGATCACGGAAAAAATTACTGCACGGTGTATGCCCACGCTGAGGAATTGTTCAAACAGAAAGGCGATGCCGTCCAAGCTCAGGAAGTCATCGCCACGGTCGGGGACACCGGTTCAACGCCGGAGCCGGGACTGTATTTCGAGGTCCGCCATCACGGAAAACCCATGAATCCAGAGGCCTGGATCCATCAACGCGGCTAAAAGGAGCTGGCTGTATGACCCGAAAATCAGGACGTTACATCAGGCTTTGGCTGGTACTGGCCGTCGCCGTCATTTTCTGGAGCATCGGGGCGGGGTTCAACCGCGACCTGGGGGCCAGCAACGATGAAACCTACAAGGGTCTCAAGCTCTTTTCAGATGTTCTTGAACTAATTGAAAAAAACTACGTCGATGCCGTTGATACAACCGATCTTATCCACAAGGCCATCCAGGGTATGGTCCAGAGCCTGGACCCTCATTCCGCGCTGCTGCCTCCCGATGCCTTCGAGGAGTTGCAGATCGACACCCAGGGAGAATTCACCGGCATTGGGATCCGCATCACCATGCGCAACGGGTTCGTCACCGTAATCTCCCCGATTGAGGGGGCCCCCGCGTTCAAGGCCGGCATCAAGGCCCAGGACCGGATCATCAAGGTTGATGGCGAACCCACCAGCGATCTGCGCAGCGCCGTGATGATGATGCGCGGCCCCAAGGGAACCGAGGTGGTCGTGACCATCCTGCGGGAAGGTGCGGCCGGCCCGATGGATTTCAAACTCACCCGCGATGTCATTCCGATCGAGAGTGTGCGGGCCCTTGAGATCAAGCCCGGTTACGGCTACATAAGGGTCACCAACTTCCGCGACAAAACCACCGAAGACCTCCAAGACGCGCTCAAAAAACTGGAATCCGCCAAAACGCCGTTGAAGGGCCTGGTGCTCGATCTGCGCAACAACCCCGGCGGGCTGCTGAACCAGGCGGTGGAGGTTTCCGACCTGTTTCTCAAAGAGGGTGTCATACTCTCCATCAGGGGACGTCAGAACACCCACACCAAAGTATTCAAGGCCACGGCCCCCCCAACCGCGGGGAGGGACTACCCGATGGTGGTGCTGATCAACGGCGGTAGTGCCAGTGCATCGGAAATCGTCGCCGGAGCCCTCCAGGACCATAAGCGGGCCCTCATCCTCGGCACCGCCTCTTTTGGCAAGGGGTCGGTGCAGACGGTGGAGTCCCTGCGCGATGGTTTCGGGTTGAAATTCACCATTGCCCGCTATTACACCCCCAACGGACGCTCAATCCAGGCCAAGGGGATCGAACCGGATATCGTGGTGCCGCACCAGGTGCCGGATGAAAAGAGCGGCGCCACGGAAGACCCCTTGGTGAAGGAAAAGGACCTGAAGAACCACCTGGAAGAGGAGCCGCGCGGTGATGCGGGGAACAGCGGGGAAGAGATCGCCCCGGGGGAAAAGCCCGCCGAAGAGGCCCCGGAAATCGAAGCGCCCGAGGACGCCCTGAGCACCGCAGGCCTGGAGGCCGACAACCAGGTCGTCAGGGCCGTGGAAATTCTGATCAGCTACGACATCTTCAAAAATCTGAAAGGCTGAACCCGGGTGTTGTCGGGCCCGCCATGAGCCAACGGGCAGCAGCGCCGAAGCCTGCCCGTTGAGACGTTGCCCATCCACCTGAGGGGGGATGGGCAATCCTGTTTAGTGACGCTTTTCTGCAGCCCGCCAACGGAAAACACCACCGACAGAATCGGCGCCATTTGCCAGTCGGCTTTGCATCCCACCGCAGAAAGGGGGGAATGCACGTGCTGGCGCGCTGCGAGAGACCGATGGCCAAAACAAAAGCAAAACAGCAGAAAACAACATCCCGCTCCCGGAGCCGTAAACCCCCCGCGCGCTCAGCGGCCTCCCCATTGAAGCGGCACCTGCCCAGAATCCTCATCGGCCTGACCGTCCTGGTCGGGTTGGTGGTCATCGCGGCGGTTGCCGCCCGCCATTACATTCCGACCAAGCCCCAGAAAGCTGCGGTGGCCATCCCGGTCGCCAAGGCACCGCCGCCAATCAAGCCGACGCCGGCCAAACCGCGTCCCGTGGCCCAGCCCAAGGTTCACAAAACACCGACCTACGAAATTTTTCCAACCGAAGACCACCGCGCACCGAAACCAAAACCGCCGGTCTCAAGGCCCGTTGCGCCCCCGGCCGACCTCCCCCGCGTGGCCCTGATCATCGACGATATCGGCTACGACCAGGGCCTGGCGGCCAAATTCATGGCCCTCGACAATGCCATCACGTTTTCGATTCTACCCTTCAGCCCTTTTCAGCAGGCCGTTTCCGGGGAAATGCGCACGAGAGGGATGGAGGTGATGCTGCACCTTCCGATGGAACCCAAGGAATACCCCGAGGTCCAGCCGGGCCGAGGCGCCCTGCTGGTCTCGATGACACCCGACGACCTGATTCGCCAACTGGAGAAAAACCTGGACGCCGTTCCCGACATCAAGGGCGTCAACAATCACATGGGCTCCCGTATGACGGAGCGCTCCACCCAAATGTACCAGATTTTTTCGACCCTGAAGAAACGGGGCCTTTTTTTCATCGACAGCCGCACCACACCCGAAAGCCTGTGCCGGCCGTCGGCCCGCCTGCTGCAGGTGCCCTTTGCCCAGCGGGATGTTTTTCTCGACCATGTGACCGACGAAACGGAGATCCGCCGCCAGATTCAACGGCTGGTGGCCTTGGCGCGCCGCCAGGGAAGCGCCGTCGGCATCGGACACCCCCACCTCGCCACCTACACGGTGTTGGCGGAGCAGCTGCCGATGCTGAAAAAAAACGTCAAACTGGTCCCCGCCTCCCAGTTGGTTCAGATCGGCGGGTAGGCGGCCGGGCCGATCAAACTGTCCGGGGTGGATTGGACGTTTTACGGTCCACCCAATTAGGCAACGATTTGGATTTCTTCTACGACCGACGGCGGGCGGCAACGGCCATCCAGGCCTGGTCAGTCAGAACCGTCTCGACCGTCAGCCCCTTGGCTTGCATCCGGGCCAGCACTTCGTCGCGGTTTTGGGCCAGAAGCCCCGAACAGATCAAGGCCCCATTTTTTGCAAGCACCCCCGCCACCCGCTCCAGCAACACCAGAATGACCGGCAGAAGAATGTTGGCCGCCACCAGGTCATAGCGCCCCAGGATACCGTTCACCAAATCGCCGCGCGACACCCGGTAAGCGGGCGGCGCAAGGTTGTTCAGCTGCAGGTTTTTTTCCGCAACGGCAACCGCCACCGGGTCGTTGTCAACGCCCCGGACCGTGCCGGCCCCCAGCTTGGCGGCGGCGATCATCAGGATACCGGAGCCGGTGCCAACATCCAAAAAGGCGGCCCCGGGTGTGATCAGGGTCTCCAACAGGCGCAGGCACAGGACCGTGGTCGGGTGCGTACCGGTGCCGAACGCCATTCCCGGATCGATTTCAATCACCGTTTCGCCGGGGTGGGGGTCATAGGTTCGCCAGGTCGGTTTGACGACGATACCGGGGGTCACTTTCTGCGGCCAGAAAAAGGCTTTCCAGGACTCGGCCCAGTCCTCTTCACACAGATCTGAATAGACCACCCGGCTGTGAAGGCCGGCAACCGTCGCCAGCCGTTTCAAACCGGCCTCCAGCGCGCGGCAGTGAGCTTCCAGATCGGCGTTTCGGGGAAAATAGGCGGTAACCGCGTGGTCCGTGCACGGCGGTACGGCATCCTCGCCCCACCCTTCGGCGGGATCGGCCTCGGGGTCATCGATGACCACCCCCTTGACCCCCAAGTCATAGAAAACAGACGCGATCAGCTCTGCGGCCATAACGGTCGTGCGGGGGTCAAAAATGACCCTTGCGGCTACCCAGTCCATGGGGTTTTGCCTCCTGAAAAAGATAAGACGACGGGGACGCTGCGGTTCGGGTCGTGGGGTTCCAACGGACGGGTTACTGCAGCAGACGGATCAGAACAGGAAGGAAAAAAATCAAAAAAAGGATTATCAGCCCCGGGAGGCTCAGATAGGGCGCATACCATGGTTTTTGGCGGGCGCGGGCCGCTTTGAGTTCGGTCAGGAACCAGTTGCCCAGCAGTGCGGCGGCGGCCAAGACGGCCAAAACCCGGGCTATCTGGATCAACATTTCCATGATGGGCCTCATACATCAAAAACGGCCGGCTGTCAAAGAAACCGAGGCCAGGGCCGGGAATCGGTCGTCGCGCGCCTACTTGCGGCGGGGGGCGAAGCGGACAAAAATGCGATAATCGCCGCTATCGATATCCTTGGGCAGATTGTATCCCTCGGGGATCAGCAGCACCATCACCCGGCCAGCAGCCGGATCCTGGTTCATCTGCCCGCCGCGGCGATCTTTCTGACCGTCGGGCGGCTTTCCCGGCCGCCGCCGGGGGGGGCGGACGTTGAGAATCCTGGCCTCGACCATCCCCGGTCCCGAACCGGGCCCTTTCCTGGGGGGCGGCCCCACGGAAACCGGAGCTCCGATGATAATCTCCATTGACATCCTCCTGGGTTGGTGGGGTATGGACTTCTTATCGGCCCGCCGGCCCCACGGCTGAACCCGCTCCAGCGTGCCCCTTATCCTGGTCCTAAAGAGCCCGGTGGCGCGTGAAAGCGCTCTTTAGGCGGGTTGAAATACCCGTAGCGAAGATCGGGAAAATGCCCCCGCACCTCGGCCAGGAGGGCCTTTATTCCCATGGGCGGGCCCTGGGCGGCAACCGCCGCCATGGCGCGCCAATACCGCAGGGGATCAAAGTTGAGGTTGCGCCACTGGATCAGATGAACCGGGTGGCCCCCCAGAAATTCTTTGAAAGCCGCGTACTCCTGCGGGGCGTCGGTGACCCCGGGGCAATTCAGGTAGTTCAGGGAGACGAATTTCCCCAGACGGTTTGCCAGATCCACACTGTCGAGAACATGTTCAAAGCGGTAGTCCTTTGGTCGAAAATATGCCTCATAGCAGGCTTTGCGGACGCTGTTGAGGCTGACCCGCATACTGTCCAGGCCGGCAGCGAAAAGTTTTGCGAGGACCTCCGGACGACTGGCGTTGGTGTTCATATTGATGGTTCCCGCCGCCGTGCGCGAACGAATCAGTCGAATCGCCGGTTCAATGACCTCAGCGGCCAGCAGTGGATCCCCCTCGCACCCTTGCCCGAAGCTGACCACGCTGTGCTTCACCCGTTGAATGTGCGCGATGGCCACGGCCGCAATTTCCTCCGGGTCGGGGGTGAAACCAATCCGGTCCTGGCAGTGGGACACACGTTCACCGGGCTGCAGGGAGAGGCAGCCGAGGCAGCGGGCATTGCAATAGCGCGAGGCGGGGAGGGGGGCTTCGTAGCGCCCCAGAAAAAAATTCTTGCCGGCCGGGCAACCGTAGACCAAGGCGCAATGTTCGAGATGAGCCCGCAGACGGTTTCCGGGAAGCATCTTGCGCATCTTGCGAACACCGGCCGCAACGTCACGGGGTTGCATTCGCCGCAGGTCCTGGCGGGGTTCGCGGTCCACCTGGAGGATGGCGGATCGAAAATTCCCCCGCTGCCAGCCGACGGCACCATAAGAAAAAAGGGGCAAATACCCGGCGCGCGGCCCTTCACGAAAGGCACTGACATGGGTCAGAATATAGCCGGGGGAATTGAAGGCCGCGACCGGGAAGACCGCTTCACCGGGTAGCATCGGGTTTTCGGTCAGCACCTCAAACTCACCCGACGAGCGGTTGTAGGCAATCGGCCGTCGGTCCGGCAGTCGCATCAGTTCGCTGCCGTAGGGTATTTTACTGGTGTCGGCGGCCTGCAGCAGCGTCAGTTGCCCGCCGGCCATGCCCACGGCGGCATAGCCATCCAAATCAAATATTTCTCCGCGGTCATTGGCCACCACCGCGGCTAGCGGGCCCCTGCAGACCTTTGCCATTTTGGGATCCTCTGAATTGGGTTTGGGTTGGACGCTCGAATTATAACCGCCACCAGGCTAAAATCGGCTTGACCTTGAATCGGTTTTGGCTAATAGAATGAAACCGGCTTGGGAGCAAGAGCGGTTCTCAGAGCCCGCACCACCGTTTGGCATGCTTATCGCCAGACCTGATTCAGGGCTGATTTTTCCCAAAAAATTCCTTGCAAGGGGTGGGGGCTTCTGTTATCTCCCCCCCCGGAATTTTAAGCGACCCGCCCACATTGCAAAATGATCCACCGATAGGAAAGGCTTATGGACCGCCAGCGAAGTCGTCCAAAGGGGTGCAACATGACCGATATCAACATCCGCGAAGAATTCAAAAACCTGATTCTAAGTTCGTTCGGTGCGCGTGAAGACAGGGAGTTTTGGGAAATGATGCAGATACCGGACAGCGCCCTTTACCGCAAATGCTATGAACAGCTCTCCGATTCTGAACAGCAGGAGTCCCCCGGTTCGGATCTCTTTCAAAACAGCATGCGGCGTGCTTTCGACCTGATCATGGGCAGACCGCTTGAATCCAGTTA